>NZ_JAAHHG010000021.1:25081-47611 GCF_010692555.1 Okeania sp. SIO3B5
AGTTCAGTATAGCGACGCTGAAAATCAATTGCTTCATATTTCCGTTTTTTATAAACTGCAAAATCATCAGCAAAATCCATTACTCTTTTAGTAGCTAAATCAAGCTGATTATCTTGAATCAGCTTTTTTATTTCTTGCTGAAAGTCTTCAGCTTGCCGATTTTGTTTTTCTGATTCTGCTGGCATTACTTGCATCCTAAAGTCGGTCTAAATTAAATATTAACACCAACCATTTTTTGCCAGCTTCAACACATAACCAGATACAGTTTCTATCTCTGTTTCTATTAAACAGTCTTTGTAAGCTTACACATTATTTTTTCCATTCTTAACCAAGTAGAGCTTGCTGATTAAATCTAAAAGCATTGACATATATAGACTTTAGCCTTTTTGGGGTCTGTAATACCTTGGTTTTCAGCTCTTGACGCTCAAAAAGGAGCGTATTTTGGCACATAGTTGGCCAGAAAAATCATTCTTACAATTCTTACTCCTACCTCTTCTAAATTCCTATTTCTCCTGTCTTCCCCTCCTGGGAGGGGTTAGGGGTGGGTTGTCTCCTGTCTCCTGTCTCCTACCCCAGCAAAAAGACTTTCCATAAGCAAACCCTAAGTAAGCGATCGCCTCCACAGAATCTAGTTTATTTCTTTCCAAAATCTCTATTTTGAAATTTTTTCCCCATCTAACAATATTACCGAAAAATTGTGGTTTAAAGCCTCTCCTTTTAAGGGGATAATAAATAAAAATTGTCCTTTGAATCAATCCTCTTCTTTTCAAGGAGAGGTAATTCTAAATTCGCGCATTCTAAATTCTAAATTATTGAACTCCATTAGCATGACAACCCACACAATGAATCTGAAAAAGTTCCGCACCTTCTATCATTTCTGCACCTAATGAATTAGGTATTTTCGTAACATGGAAAAACATAAATATTAATAAACAGGACTTACGCAGAAACCAGGTTTACCAACTAAATTTCGTGGTTTAAAAAACAAGAATTAGGGCAATAAACCGGGTTTCTTGTTTGGGTGCGTAAGTCCTGTTACATTTATTGATGCTCAGATACTTTGTAACTCAATAGGAGCAATTCTAAGTATGGGGCAAAAAGTCTCTTCCTTTCTGATTTTAGTATTAATGCTTTTTGTCTTAGCATCATCAGAAATTTTAATACCAATCGACTTTTTGTCTAAGCATTCAGCTATTAGCATTTAGCTCTCAGCAATAAAAATTAATTAAGCAAGTATTAGCTTAACTTCTCCTACATTTTCAAATATTTGAAGCACAAGAGCAACGAAATTGACTTGTTAACTAAAGGTAATAAAGCTGACTGCTGAATGCTTACCTTTTTGTTATTCTAGCTAAACTTAAAAAAACTAATGAAAAGAATTACTATGCCTAATTAAACTCATAAATTCTTGACGAGTTTTGATATCATCAGCAAAAACACCACGCATAGCGCTAGTAGTTGTCCAAGAACCTGGTTTTTGTACTCCACGCATCACCATACACATATGAGTTGCTTCAACAACTACAGCAACACCTGAAGGCTTAAGTAATCCTTGAAGTGCATCAGCTATTTGTGCTGTTAGACGTTCTTGTACCTGTAAACGTCGGGCATACATTTCACAAATTCGAGCAATTTTTGATAGTCCAATTACTTTTCCATTGGGAATATATGCTACATGAGCGCGACCAATAATAGGCAAAATATGATGCTCGCAAGAGCTAAAAAGATCGATATCTCGAACTAAAACCATCTCTGAGGCATCTTCATTAAAAACAGCTCCATTCAACAATTCATCTAGAGATTGATGATAACCTGAAGTTAGAAATTTTAGTGCTTTTACCACCCTTTTAGGAGTATCTAATAATCCTTCTCGGTCTGGATTTTCTCCTAATCCTATTAATAAAGTTCTCACCGCTTGAATCATTTCAGCTTCTGTAACAGGAGGCTGAGATTTTGTGTTCAATTCATCGGTAGAAACAAATTCTGGAGTGATTGGTAAAGTCATAGTTCAAAGGTTTGAAGGTTAATATTTTTGTAAGCATTTCCTGCGGAATGCTGCGCAAACAGCTATTAGCTGTCAGCTATCAGCAGCAATACTCTCTCCTTAAAGACAGTGTTTAAATTAATATAGACTTTAAGGGCAAAGAAGCAAACTTATCTTTTCTAGTAAGACAATTAATAAAGCTTTTATCGCAAACTAAAAGCAATAGCTGATAGCTGACGGCTGAATGCTGAATGCTTACATATTTTTTCGGAGAGTTTGGCAGATATTTTCCAACATTAAAGTCAGATTAATTATGAGGAATATTATCTAGTATTTATCCTAGAATAACTGAGTTTAATTTGTCACTCCAATTTGAAAAAATAATTTGCTCAAATAACTCGAATAATAAGTATGCTCAAAAGACAAGTGCAGGAGATTTCCTTTTGAAAAAGCTGTCAGACCCCGCGACGACATCAGTCGCGCCTGGTAGCGCACCAAGAGAAAAAAAGAATTTATGACCTAAAAACTGGTATTGAAGCCATTCATTCTGACTTGGTCTTCCTGACTCCTTAATTCTAAGAAATACCTAGCTATTTGTAGCAAACATTTATCAAAATTATATCACATAGTTAGGCAGTTTGTTAAATCTTGTTGAATCATTAATGGATTCAAATTTCGTCCAATCAATACTAACTGATTTGTCGGAGTGGTTGACCATTCATCTACTTGCATATCATAGCGTTTACCGCTCAATTGGAATATATGTTTTGATTCACTTTCTTTGAACCAAAGAATCCCTTTTGCTCTAAATATATTCTCTGGTAATTCATCTAGAAAATTATGTTGAAATTTTAGGGCAGAAAAAGGTCTTTCACTTCGGAATGAAATAGATGTAAAGCCATCATTTATTAGATGATCTTTAGGGATGTTTTGTAGTTCACGCTGATTATTATTTTCTTCTAGAAAACAAGGCTGAAGTTTGGATAGATTTACATCTAGGATTAAGTATAATGGTACCTGGCTGTACTCACTTCTCAAAACCCTAGCTCCATTATTTACAGTTTTAATATAAGACTCTAAATAATCTACTCGATCTTGGGAGACTAAATCTGTTTTATTAAGTAAAATAATATCTCCATAAGCAATCTGTTTAAAGGCTGCTTCACTATCAAAATGGTCTGGTGTAAAATTTTCACAATCCACTAAAGTCAGCACAGAATCCAAGTAAGTTAAATCTTTTAATTCTGTACCCAAAAAGGTTAAAATAATCGGCAAAGGGTTTGCTAAACCTGTGGTTTCTATAATTAAATAATCAATTTTTTCATCCCGTTCTAAAACTTGGTAGACTGCATCTACTAATCCTTCGTTCATAGTACAACAAATACAACCATTGCTAAGTTCTACCATGTTGTCATTAATATCTACTAATAACTGACTATCTATATTAATGTCACCAAATTCATTAACTAATATTGCAACTTTTAAGTTGTGCTTATTATGCAAAATTTGATTTATTAAGGTTGTTTTACCACTGCCTAGAAATCCAGTAACAATAGTAACTGGCATTCCTCTTTTAGGAATATCTAATTGTAGTGAATTATTCATTATGGCTAAATTTATTGACGAAGACAGCTACTTTTAAATTTTGTTGATTTTGAAGAATAGGATTGAGAAAGGTTGTTTTATTACTAAGAAGAAAACCAGTCATTTCAGTTATCAGTTAGCCTCCTCCGAAGGAGCTACACTAACAGTACCTCTGGCTGTTTGCGCAGCATTCAGCAGGAAAGCATTGTTAATATGGGTTGCTGACTAGCTGGAAAGTTGCTATTTCTAGTTGACTTAAGAGATTCTTTGAGCTGATTTGCTTCAATATATGGATATTTTACTTGTGAAGTTCTCTCCCGTTAAATAAGAGCGATTATAACGGGAGCTTCTCAAACAAAGAAGTTTCTTGTCTCACAGGCCGATTAACATCTAAGACTCCTGGGAGGGGCGAGGGGTGGGTTGGGAGGGGGATGGGCGAGTGGTGGGTTCCCTACTGCCTACTGCCTCTTTTCTGGAGATGTCTATTCTATAACTGTTTAACCAGATTTGATATCAGCTTTCAACTAAGTTTTTTTGTTAAAATTTGCCCTATCTTTTTAACCATTGGGTCAATTTCAATCGCAAAATATTCTCCAATTTCCTTTTCTGCCAAATTAGTCAAATTAACTGTTTCTGGATAAATATCAAACACTAAAGAAAATTTGCCCATCTCCCTAATTATTAACAGTACTCCATCCAAACAAACCTGGTCTTTAACATCAAGATATTGAACAAAATCATGCTGCCAAACTACCTCAATTTTTATGCCTCCCCCTGATAATTTATCAAGAGAAATTAACTGACAATACCCCGAAGGTACACCATAAAATAAAGACCCAGAAATTTCTTCTCCCAAACGAATAGACCTTTCTAAATTCAGCTTTTTCTGCCTTTCATATTGTGCAGCAACTTTTGTCGAAGCTAGATAAAACTTTAATAGATAAAACTCTCCTAATATCTCTTTACCTAAAATTGTTAATGCCCGCCCATTGACAGAAATATTAGACTTGATTTCCACTTCAGTATATAAACTATCAGAAACATCAAGAATTAATTCACATCCCAAACCTTGTGAGCGAACTTGATAAACTTTTCCCGTTTCTTGAATAATTCCAGTAAACATTAAAGAGTAATTGGTAATAGTTGACACTCATTATCTGATTTATTCGTCGCTTTTATATAATAGACATTTCCGATAATAAAAAATAATATCAATTACTGCACAGAAATTATCAATTCTTTCCCCCTACTCTCTACTCCCTATTTTCAACAGCTCTTTTAAAGCTTCCAGGAGCATTTAGGCTTTTAAACTTTGCCCGATACTTTGGCCAAGTATCTCCAAATTTCTGACCTTCAAAATAAGGCCAGTACTCATACAAATCTAGGGTCTGTCATCAATTAGAACTATAAGCTTTGTGAGTCAGGGTTTTGAGCGTCTAGAGTCTTTCCAGGCCAAAAGTTCCAAACTCTTACTACATAGAACTTTCAGATTTAATTGATGACACGCCCTAGTATTGTCCCAGCATCTCCAGTTAAATGAATAGGAGCAAAATTTTCGACATCTGACTGTACGTCCCAGACTTTCATAAACTTGTCCCACTAATAAAATGCGATTAATCTAAATAATATAACTTTAATTGTTTGAGAATAAATACCTATAAAATCACCTTAGTAGAGCATTGTCTTTGAAGTTTAAAATTACTCTCTTACTCCTTTCAAAGTCTTTAAAATTAAGGTTTTCCAGGTTGACATTAAATTTTTCTAATAAAACAAAATTATGAATAACCGTAACAAGGCTTGCTTTTTTTCGAGAATAGTATTAATCTATAAATTAATGAAGCAATAAACCTCATTTGAAATCATAGATTAGTAATAGATAAGCTGTTCCAAATCAGAGGAATTTAATTTAGAAGAATGACTTGTGAGATTGGGCTACAGTTCAATATAAAAATGAAAGCTATACATAATCTAAAAAAATTAAAATATAAAGCTCACTCTAACTCTACAAAAAAAACACCACAATAAATAGCAAAATTCTACCGATAAAAACTTGAAATACTCGTAACCTTAACTAAAAAAAAGGAAATCAATTATGTCAAGTCTACTGAAAACAGTTAAGCAGATTAATCTATTAGTTTTCGTATTTAAAAAGTCTATTGCTAAGACAATTATTAAAAGTGGTATAAGACTTTATGACAATAGTAAAGCAACTTTAGGTGCAATTGGAGAAATAGTTAATACTTTAGCAGTTGAAGTCAAGACAGAAAAAATCACAGCAGCGCAAATGGTAAAAGTTTCTGTTAAAGACTAATTAATAATTAAAAAGCATATTGTTGGTAAATTCTGTTGGCAACAGGGGATAACATCCCCTGTTTTTTTTGTGTTAATAATTTTAATTGACTACTCCCCTGGCTAAAGCCGAGGGAATTCTAAGTTGATACTATGCAACAGGATAAATCCTTGTTGCTTCGTTTCTCATGATTCTGACCAAAGATCAACTCTTTTCTTTGGGGACAAGTAAAAGTGCCCCTACACAGTCGGCATAGCGTCTAAACCATGCTTTGCTGCTTACTTTTGTCTAAACGTTTGTATATCCAGATAATAGCACAGGAAAACTTTAGTTGTCTAGTCTAAACGACTCGCTTGTTTTCATCCCCCGGTTAAAACACCTATGCTTTTAACGTTGCTTTTCGGTAATCAAAAAAAATGTACTTTTGAATACACTTTTTCTCTGACAAAAACCTTTTAAAGACTCGTACATAACTTGTCTATTTTGTCAATTTTTATGTTAAGAAAGATGTTTATAAAGCATAGGGTTAAAACACGGGGGCCTTAAACGTCGCTTTTCGGTAAATTGCGATAAACTATAAAAGATTAAATTGCCAAAATTGTTATTATTATACTTACTATCTATGCCAAGAAAAACTCAAAAAAAAGCCACTTCTAATTCTCTACCTCAAGAAAATGCCCTATCATTCTCTTCTATTCACGCTAGGATTAATTTTCTCAACGAACAACATAAAAAACTTCTGACCAAAATCAAACGTAAAAAAACTGAGTTGTCTAACCTGACTCAACAAATGCAAACACTTACTCAAGAAATGGTTCAAAAAAGTAGACCATTTTATGAAAAAATAAATAGTCTAGATCAAAAAATTCATGGTCTATTTGAGAAAATTTTAAGTAATAAACGTTTAGGAAAACGTCAAAAACAAGAGGTTCTAGAGATTTATCAAGTCTTACAATTAACAGGTAAAATTTCTCCTCGGCCAGAATATTTTTCTCAGCCATCATCGGCAAATGTTCAAGATGAAGATGAAGATAGAGATGATTATGAACAGACAAAAGAGAAAGATTTTTTTGGAGAAAATCATCATTACGATGAAAATGAAGATATTTCTCAACCACGTCCAAGTAGAGACCTGAGAAAAATATTCTTAAAATTAGCCGATAAATTTCATCCAGATAAAGCTAGCGATAATGAAACTCGTATTTTCTATACTGAGATAATGAAAGAAATTAATATTGCTTATCAAAGTGGCGATCTAGCTCGGTTACTAGAGATTGAAAGAGATAAAAATCAAGAAAATGTTAAGTTTTCCCAAAATGATAGTGAAAAAGAATGCGAACAATTAGAGAAAGAAATTGAACTATTATCTCAACAATATGAACAAGTTAAATTAGAATTACGAGAGGTGAAAAAGACTCCTCAAGGAAATATGGTAAAACAGTATCGCAAGGCAAAGCGACAAGGAGAAAATTTGATGGAAATGTTGATTGCAGAAGCAGAAGTCGATCTACATTCTTTGCAAGCATTGCATGATTTTGTTAAAGATTTTAAAGACCGGAAAATTACACTAAAAGAGTTTGTTAGAGGTCCTAATTATGTAAATATAGATGATATGGAAGATATGATTAATGAAATGTTTGTAGTGGTAAATATATAAATTAATTTAATCACAATACTGATTAAGAAGAAAGAAGGAAAAAAGAAGGATAGGAAAAACTGATAACTGATAACTGATAACTGATAACTGATAACTGATAACTGAAATGACAGAATCTATTTCTTGGCAGGAACGCTATCTCAATTTAATTGACCACATTGTGGAAATTACTCTCAAAGGTCAAATTCGTTCTAAAGAACAAGTATATCAAATGCTGGTAAAAGAAGTTAGCAGTGGTACGGGCGAAATTTTTGAACGTTGTTTTGATGAACGTCTGCAAACTTTCCAAAATCAAGTAGATACAGAAACTGATGAGTTAAAACAAGCAAAAGCTAATCGTCGTTTGCGAGCATTAAAAACTATTCAAGGAGAATGGAAGCGGTGGGAAAAACTAAATCAGACTCAAGAAGCGATCGCTTCTTCTGTACAAGAAATTATTAATGCTGAGTCTAGTGATCGCCTGACTACTTTATTCAATGCTATTGATCCTAACCAAAAACAACCCCTAACTCTCAATCAAATACAAAAACTGGCCCAAAATCTAGACGAACAAAAACTCCAAACTGCTGACTCTGAGTTAGAAAAAGATTTGCAACAGTTTGCGACTGGCATTAATAAAGGTTTGGAAGCTTGGCAACGACTGCAACCTTATTTGGTAAGTTGGATCTATGACCAAAGTAGAGGCCAATTAGGATTTGGTGGTACTCCCGAACAACGAGGACCGTGGGTTTTATGGGCAAAACAGGTAAATAGTTCTTTTCCAGAGGGTTTATTCAATACTATTGCCTTGGAAAAGTCGATTGTAGAATTTGCGAGTAAGGCGAGTATTGAGGCTAGTAATTTAGTTGAATTGGCATTAATTTTACAATGTTTACAAAGGGGATTAGTAGAATGGTTTGATAAGTTAATTTATGATGCTAAGGTAGGGGCAAAATTATCTATTTCTACTTTTTTGACTTTTGCTACTATTTGGTGTCAATTAGCTAATGGTTTTCAAGCTAGACCTCGTTTAACTAATTCTTGTTTTCAGGTAGCATTGCAAATTTTTCGCGCCTTTTCTCAACAAGAATATTTTCCGCTCTATGGTGGGATTTTTGCTTCTTTTTCTGGAGAATATTTACAGAATGCTTTGAGTTATTTAGATGCACCTTTGCAAATAGTTAAAGGTACTCAAGCAAAGGCAAGAATTTTAACTTTATTGGGTTATTCTCAGCAGACTTTGGGGGAAAATTTAAGGGCAATGGAATTTCATAAACAAGCTTTAGAAATTGCCCAAGAAACTGAGGATAAATTCTGTGAAATTGCTAATCTTAATCATTTGAGTCGGACTTGTGTGGCGATGCAAGATTATAGTGAGGCAATTAATTATAGTCAAAGAGCTTTGATGTTTTCTCGACAAATAGGGGATAAAAAAGGGGAAGCTAATGCTTTAGCTAATTTAGGTTTTAGTGAAGTTTTCCAAGCTAGACAACAAGAAATGATGGAAACTGAGATTTATGAAAATGCTATTAATTATCTACAACAGGGTTTAAAATTATCAGAAAATTTGGGTGATGGTCAGAGTAAGTCTCTTTGTTTTAGTAGTCTAGGAATTGCATTTATGGTGTTAGAAAAACCTGAAGATGCGCTGTTATATTTGGTGGGTGGTTGGCAAGCGGCTCAATATTCTGGGGATTTATATTTACAAGGTTTGAATTTGGCTTATCTTGCTCAGGCTTACTATAGTTTACAAAATTTGGAGCAAGCTATTTTTGCAGGTTGTTTGGGTATGTATTTGTTAGAGCAAATTGGTGCTAATGAATGGCGGCAAACTGCTGGGTTGATGGTTGTGTTGAAAGGGCAATTGGGAGAAGATTTTAATGATATTTTAGGTCGAAAACGGTCAGAAATTTTGCCAGTTATTGGAGTGGATGGTTATGATTATATTCCTGAACTTTTGGTGAAATATCAACAGTCTCTTTAGAGGCTGTTTGTCAATAATTAATAATTAATAATTAATAATGAATAATTAATAATTACCTCTTCTGTAATAGAAGGATTGGCTAAAAGGATTTTTTTCTTCTCTTAGTCGATTGGATATGGCGAGGAGACTTTGCCATCCCTCGACCGCTTTTTATTCATAAATGATGATTTTTCCTCCTCCCTCCTCTAAATTTCCCATTCCTCCTGACTCCTGACTCCGGCCCTCACCCATCAGACTTTTTCAGCAAACCCTAAGTAGGAGTAATATAACTCCGTTCCGCTATTTTAGAGAATTTATACCAAATTGATAAATGTTTGCTACAAATAGTTAGGGTATTTATTCTAATTTATAATTTAGAATTGAGAATGCAGAATGGATAAATTTAATACCATTTTTGATCTTGGAAATTACCTTTTTCGTGAAACAGACTTTATCTGAAAGTCTTTTTGTGGTGCTTATTATTCGTAACATTCTTTTTTCAAATTGGTATTAATCCTATTCCAAATCAACAAACTGTGGATAAAAGTTAGAGCGATTGCCCAGACTATATTCTTAACAAAAATCCTCCCTAAAATCCCTACCGTTATTTTTTGTTAGAAAGCTAGCTTTTTTTTTATAGAATAATTATCATTATCATAAAGTATCTATTCGAGATTGTCTGCTGGTGAACAAAACTAACGATCGTTTTGAAGTTGTAATTGTGGGGGCTGGGGCTGCTGGAATTGGCTGTGGAGTAGTCTTAAAAGATTTAGGAATTGAAAACTTTGTCATTTTAGAACGACATCAAATAGGGGCTTCTTTTAGCCGTTGGCCAGAAGAAATGGGATTCATTACGCCGTCGTTTCCCAGTCATGGTTTTGGATTGCTGGATCTCAACGCAGTAGTTTTAAATACTTCTCCTGCCCTCAGTTTCAGAAAGGAACATCTTTCAGGGTAATTAACAGCTTGACATAATCTATGGTTATCTAGTATTATCTATGATAATCTATCTTGAGTTTTATGCTACTAGGATTCAAAACTGAGTTACACCCTAATAATCCTCAAAAAACGTTACTGGCTAAACACGCTGGTGTAGCCCGTCATGCTTATAATTGGGGATTATGGCTAACTAGAAACATACTTAATCACAATTCCAACAATCCTAATAGTAAACTTAAATTTCCGACGGCAATCGACCTGCATAAACTTTTGGTAGCAATGGTTAAACCTAATAACTATTGGTATTATGAAGTATCGAAAACAGCGCCTCAATATGCTTTAAGGTATTTATCAGAAGCTTGGAAGCGTTGCTTTAAAAAAGTTTCGGGTCAACCTAAATTCAAGAAAAAGGGTAAAGATGATAGCTTTACTTTAGATGGTTCAATTACAGTCGGTTTTAACAGTATAAAATTACCAAGAATTGGATGGGTGAAAACCTACGAAATATTACCAGATAATATTACCCCTAAGTCTGTAACTATTAGCCGAAAAGCTGACCGTTGGTTCATCAGTTTCAAGATAGAGAGAGAAACTCAAATTACCGAGAAATCAGTAGATGTAGTTGGTGTAGATTTAGGTATAAAATCTCTAGCCACATTATCTACTGGTGAAGTTTTTGTTGGTGCTAAGTCGAAAAAAAAGTTAGAAGCTAAACTATCACGACTGCAATACCGGGCACAGGCATAAAACTAAGTTCTCTAACAACTGGAAAAAAGCGCAACTCAAAATAGCTCAGTTACACAACAAGATAGCCAACATCAGAAAAGACACATTGCATAAGCTGACTACTTATCTGGCTAAAAACCACAGCCAAATAGTCATAGAAGACTTAAATGTATCAGGAATGATGTCAAATCACAAGCTAGCTAAGGCTGTTGCTGATATGGGTTTTTATGAATTTAGAAGACAACTAGAGTACAAGTGTGAGTTATACGGTTCTGAGCTAATTATTGTTGATAGATGGTTCCCTAGTTCTAAAACCTGCAGTAGGTGTGGAACTGTTAAAGAATCTTTGTTGTTATCAGAGCGTGTTTTCAATTGCGAACACTGCAATTTTAGCTGTGATTGCTCCGCAACGCTAGCGCGAACGAGATTTGTTTGCGAAGCATTCCGTAGGAAATGCAGCATTAAATTTAGCTATGGCGGGCAGTTTGCTCCGCAACGCTAACGCGAACGTCCGTGTCAGCTTGTGGACTGGATAACGCCGACGTTGCCAGCTTGAAGCAAGAATAGAACAGATAATCATAGATTTATATAGATTATCGTAGGTTTCTAAGAACGGAAAGAATATGCCCTATATTTGGAGACTGTAGCAAAGCATTTTCAACTACCTATAAAAACCGAGACAAATGTGAAAACTATTGCAGCTTTACCTCAAGGCAAAGGTTTTATCTTGGAAACTTCTAAAGGCGAGTTGCGCTCACAGTTTGTGATTTGGGCAGCAGGAGAGTTTCAATATCCCAATCTTAATCCTTTTCCAGGGGCAGAATTGTGTATTCATAATTCCCAAATACGTTCTTGGACAGAGCTTGAGGGGAACGAATTTGTAGTTATCGGAGGCTATGAAAGCGGTGTAGATGCAGCGTCAGTTTTGGCAGCATTAGGGAAAAAAGTAAAGTTAATTGATCGCAATAGTAGCTGGTTAAACATAGACTCAGATCCTAGTGTTTCTCTGTCTCCTTATAGTATAAAACGTTTAGAAGTAGCTTATTCTATGGGTCTGATCGAACTAATTGGAGACAAGTACATTGAAGCAGTCAAAGCAGTAAAAAAAGGATATGTGGTGGAGAGCGAGTACGAAGAGTGGTTTAGTTCTACACAGCCAATTCTCTGTACGGGGTTTAATAGCAGTTTAGAACAAATCGCACCTCTATTTGACTGGTCAAATGGCTATGCAGCTCTGACTCAAGAAGATGAGTCTACCCTAACTCCAGGATTATTTGTCGTCGGTCCTTCAGTGCGTCACGGCAATCTAATTTTTTGTTTCATTTATAAATTTCGGCAGCGATTTGCTGTGGTAGGAAATGCGATCGCTCAACGTCTGGGAATCGATACAACGACCTTGGAAGCCTATCGCCGACAAGGTTTGTTCTTAGATGACCTTTCTTGCTGCGATAACGATTGTGTTTGTTGAACTATAAGAGGTTGTTTGTAAAGAATTATGAAGTGCTTTTACCCCTCACAAATTGGGTATTTCAGCCTATAAAATCTGGGATAAATAACCAAGTTGTTACAGTTTAAAGGTCAATCATTGTACATTACAAAACTTTACAAACAGTCTCTAAGATTTATGGCGTTGGAGAATGCGTAATGTTTAAGTGGGAACTGGTACAGTTTTAAATCTCAAGTAATGTACAAGTAAACGAATCGAATACTTCAACATTTTTAGAGATTTAGAGTAACAGAGAGTTTTTCGATATTTACATGGTGAACTACCAGATGCGAAAGGGACGCGGAACTATTATACTAACGGCAAGTGTTAAAACTTTGTGACAAGAAAGGATGACGGCGATCGCTTAGGGTGAGCGATCGCGGCTAAAGTCAATACCTACCACACAGCCGATTCCCAAACTCGGGTTAATATTATGAATCTACCAATGGCCCATAGGGAAGCGGAGAATAGCTCGGATCGCTAGTGGGTTCATACCAGTAGTTCATATGACCTTCAATGAACTCGACACGGGAGATGAAACCATTGCCATCAACATCGATGCTGTCGAAAGCTAGATCGGCACGGTCGGTATCCTCTCCCCCAGAGTATATTGCTAGATATTTTCGGTATTCTTCACGGGATATCTTTCCAGAGCCATCTGTATCGACGAAATCAAAGAACACTTCGTTCTTTCGTCTACCCGCTTCACGCGACGATTGCATCAACGAGACGGCCTTTGCAGCATTGGCTAGGAACTTTTCGTAACCGATCTCGGTTTCAGCATCGACCTCACTCCCTCCAGCAACAAAGTTATCAAACAGGGAGCGAAACACTGCACGAATTTCTTCGTCTTTCGACCGATCATTTTGATTTTGTACCAACCGCTCCGCAATCTCTTCATATTCAGAGCGCGACAAAAAACCATTTTGGTTAGTGTCCATGACCTTGAAGTAGGTCTTCATCTTGGCAACCCAAAAATTAGATGACAACAAATTTTCTGGAGACATTCTTCCTAATTCCACAATTAACTTTTGGCAAATTTAGCATTTTCAACCTTTGGTGTCAAGTTAAGGAAAGAGAAGTCAATGGAAAGCGGAATTGAGTGGTAGTGGGTGATTTCACAGCTTATCTGGATAGAGTTCTTGGGTTTCACCATCGTGGTACTCAGCCATTGCTGAAGCAGCAACCTTGGCGAGAACGTCCGGAGAACGGGAGAATGAATCGTCCCAACGCCTTTCATCTTCAATTTCCTCTAATACCAATTTCATAAAATATTGCTACAGTCACGGCAGAGGGAATAGGGAATAGGGAAGGAAAAACATAAATATTAAACAGTTTGGCGCAACTTTAGGGGTGTTTAGTGCTGCCAAGTTACCTTACTTGATAATTCCTTACCTGCTGTATCTAACCGCAACTACCTTGATATATACCTACATGATTTCTTCCCCTATAGCTAAATCGAATCAGAATCCCCTAGTAATCGAAGGAAGAGCATTTTTAGAATTCCCGCGTTGGTTAGTAATTTGGCGCGAAGCTAAGTCAACTCTTAATCAATTTTTGTTTAATGCGATTCCCATATTTTTAGTTATTACTGTTATTGCTTCTGTATTAAATTGGTTAGGAGCGATCGCAGCTTTAGCCAATATTATTAATCCTTTGATGGGATGGTTTAATTTACCACCTGAAGCCTCATTGCCTATTATTTTAGCTTCTATTCGCAAAGATGGACTGCTATTATTTGCGGAACCGGAAACCTTGGCTATGTTAACTCCATTGCAGGTTTTGACTGGGGTGTATCTAGCAGGAGTATTGCTACCTTGTTTGGTTACTCTGTTAACTATTACGCGAGAACAGTCTCTTCGATTTGCCTTATTGCTGTTAATTAGACAGGCGATCGCGGCGATCTTTTTTTCTTTATTACTTGCTTGGGGTGGATTATTAATTAGCTAAAGGTACAAAAAAACATTTGGCCTAAAAGTCGTTTATGGTGATGGCCCTAACCCGACACAATTGTAAATAAACCAATTAATTTTAATTAGGGCTTGCTGAAGAAAATTAACTTTCTGTGTCTAGGGGATATGGCATCCGCAACCAAGCGCGATCGCTCTTTAATTTCCCACCGCAAGAAACCCGGTTTCTTACATTTACCTTCACAGTGAATTCTGGTGGATGTCAATTGCTTTCTGAATCGAGTCAATGCGGGGCTGTAATTTTTCCCGCTGTTCTTTTTCGGGACGAGTGATGGGAACAAGTGCAATTCCTTGTTGGAGTAATTTTTGGGCAATTTGATAATTTCCTGATTCTATTTCCAAGTTGGCCAAGTCAACACAAGCTGGAAGATTGACCTTCTGATTCAGGGAATTTTTCAAACATTTCCAGGCGGTTGTTCGATCCTTCATTGCATCTCGGTAAAAGCAGCCAAACTCATACCAAAAATGACCCGTTTTCTGTTGGTCAAATTGAATGGATTTTTCAAAATGCTGGATGGCTTGGGGATAAAATTGGTCGCCTTTGGCTTGATAGCCGAGTGCCATGTAACAGTGAGCTAATTGATGTTTGGGATTGTCATGGAGAATTGGCTCTAAATAGTCAATCGCTTGGTAAACATCGGGGGGTTGGCGTAGCAGTAAGAGGTAGGCATAACTTAAAGAAGCAAAATTTATGGTTTTTTCTAGGTTTTGATGATCGCCTTTTTTTCTGTTAAGCCAAGATTCGGCAGTCTTTAACACTCGTCGATAAATTGCTTCCGCTTTATCGAACTCCCCATAATCTCGGAAAAAGTTGGCTGCATAGATGAAATGTCGCCATAAATTTATCTTGTTGATGAATCGATACTCACTGATGACTTCAGCTAACCGATAGCAGGTTTTATAGTCTAAATAGTCTCGGAAGTAGGCAAACACGCTAGAGATAATACTTCGGTTTTCTGGATATTGTTCTAAGGCAAGCTGAATGGCAGGCTCAATGAATGGTACTAAATTTGGGTGAACCTGTGCCTGGTAATACAGCACGGGTAGAAAAGCATCCCATAGAAATTGTTCTATTCTAGGTTGTTGGCCGATCCACTGCCACTGCTGGGCGATAATCGGCTCAACATTGATAATATCTTTACCGGCTTTGCCAACTAAAACTAAGTATTGAGTACGAACATCTCCTGTTTCTGGATGATGTTGCAGTTGGGTAACAGTTTGGACAGGCGAGTTCTTTTTTATTCTACGACGCGATCGCTTTTTTCGATAACCCATAGAATGCGATTGATGTTGTTGCAGCCAAGTAGCAGTTTGGGAGATCGCCTCTCGTTTCTGCTCTGATGTTCCATACTGCCCTATTAGTGCTAGATATTGGGTGCGAACATTAGAATCCGATTGATGCTGTTGCAGCCAAGTGACAGTTTGGGCGTTCGCCTCTCGTTTCTGCTGTGGTGTTCCATACTGCCCTATCAGTGCTAAATATTGGGTGCGAACAGAGTTATCCTCTGAATGATGTTGTAGCCAAGTGGCAGTTTGATTGATCGCCTCTCGTTTCTGCTGTGGTGTTCCATACTGCCCTATTAGTGCTAGATATTGAGTGCGAACAACGTTATCCTCTGAATGATGTTGTAGCCAAGTGGCAGTTTGAGTGATCGCCTCTCGTTTCTGCTGTGGTGTTCCATACTGCCCTATCAGTGCTAAATATTGGGTGCGAACAGAGTTATCCTCTGAATGATGTTGTAGCCAAGTGGCAGTTTGATTGATCGCCTCTCGTTTCTGCTGTGGTGTTCCATGCTGACCTATCAGTGCTAAATATTGGGTGCGAACAGAGGTATCCTCTGAATGATGTTGCAGCCAAGTGGCAGTTTGGACGATGGCCCCTCGTTTCTGCTCAGATGTTCCATACTGCCCTATCAGTGCTAAGTATTGTTTCCGAACAACGTTATCTTCTGAATGATGTTGCAGCCAAGTAGCAGTTTGAGCGATGGCCCCTCGTTTCTGCTCAGATGTTCCATACTGCCCTATCAGTGCTAGGTATCGACTGCGAACATGATGATCCTCTAGATGATGTTGTAACCAAGTGGCAGTTTGGGCGATCGCCTCTCGTTTCTGTTCAGATGTTCCTAGTCTTCCTACTAAAGATAACCAATACACCCTCTCATGGGCAGTTTGTGGCTCAGTGGAGAGCATCGCATCCAAACAGCGATCGCGCTCCTGAAATAAACCCAGGGCTTCATATATTTTTCCCCAAATACTCCATCCAGTAATCCTGTTTTCTTCCTGTTGTAGGGTTTGAATTTTTTCTGGATAGTCATGCAACACTTGACGAACCAGAGCATCTGCACCATTAACAACTAACAATCTCAACCCATGATTAGTCCAACGTTTGTGGGTTTCGTTAGTGGGATCTAAAGTCTGAATTGCCCTGTGTAAATAGTCTGCGAATAAACGAGAGGAATAAGGTAAGTTTTCCCCTGGACGGCGGGAGTAGTTAACCGCGATCGCAGTTTGAGCAATTAATTGGTGAATCGTTCTGAGTCCCTGGATTTTTTGCCAGGATATACTGTTAACCAACCCTTTCAACTCTGCCTGAGTCGCAATATCCACCACATCGCGCACTGCTTTAGAAGAATAGTCCGGCAAACATAAAGGCAATATTTCTGGCGGTGTCGCCATTCCTCCGTACTGGTGAAAGCTGCAAATCACGCCGAAGACTTGATAAACCGGATAATCTGTTTCACTGGGCAACCGTTTAATCACATCGGCAACAATCAGGTCAAACTCTTTCCCTTCCGATAGCTGCAACATCAGCACCAACATCGAAGGAGAAGCCATCAGGCGCTCTCGTTCTGCGGGGGGAAGTCGCTCTAACCTTCCCTTTGCTTCCGAGTCTTGCTGACAAACCCGTTGCCAAATCCGCTCTTTTTCTGATGGATACAATTCTAAATCCAGGGATTGAATTGGATATCCCCAACGTCGTAGTCTCTCTTGTTGGTCTTCGTTCAATCGGGTTGTACCAATCAGAGTTAGGGGAAACTGAAGTTCGTTGTGTTCCAGTTCCTCCAAAATGGTCTCATCCCGAAACAAATCATCGGCTATTAAATAGAAATGCCGATAGTGGATTTGCTCGGTAAACTCCCCCAGTGACTCTAACCAGTACAACTCATCTCGGCGCGGTTTTTTCTGTAGGACAATGCTTTCCTGACTGGATAACTGATAGGCTAACCACCGCATCAGCGCCGTTTTACCGGCTCCCGGTTGTCCCCGAATCAACAACAGAGAAATGCCATCGTATTCTGCTAAATCCTCCGCTTGGGTTAACAGATCGTTCTGGCGATCGCGGTCTATATAATTTCCCTTGGTAATCAACGACCAAGTAGCCGAAGGCAACCGCAGGATCGGTGAGTCTCCCCTTCCCCGCATCCGAAAAAACTTCTCATCCAGCAATTCAAACTCAGACGGGACAAACTTCCGCACCTGCACCCAAGGATCTTGACTGACTTTCGATTTCTTTTCAGCCTTTTTGCGCTTGCACTCCTCCTCAAAGGCTTTCAAGTTCTTCTGTTTGTCCGAATGCCAAAGGGTAATTCTCAATCGCCACTCTTTGGAACCTTGCTGAGTATGCTTTTTGAGGATTTCCAGAAAGTCTTCTAAATAGGCGATCGCCGTTTCCACTTCGCTTTCTGATAATTTCCCTGGATGGCGATCGGCCTTGGTCAGTTCTGCAAATAACTCCTTAGTTCCCACCACAAACAGACCTAACCCATCTTTTTCCAGAGTCACTTTCAGCTTGTTACAGACCGTTTCATCCAGTTCTAACTCGTATTTGGCATAGTCTAATAGGGCCTCCAAAAAGCGTTTCGCTCGTTGTTTGGCGGTGGGGCCATAACCTTGTCTTGGCATTCGTCAAACCAAAAAAGTCTGTAAAGTTTTGTAAAAAAGGTCAGGGATACCGGAAGTTGAACCAGTACCGGATCTGCTTTTCCCTTCATTCTATAAGCAGTTGCCCGAATTCAGCAGTCAGCTTGCATCCGGGAATTCCCGGATTAGTTAAATCGAATTGTCAAAGAAATTTGAGGATTCGATTATGTTATTCAATATCAATTATAAACCGCTTCTGCTGTGGATTAATCGGCTAAGAGAGTGCCGGAGACTGATGGTAACTATCAAATATCTGTTGCCGTTTCTGCTGGGTGTGCTGCATCCTTACCTGAGTTTGCTCGTGGGGTTCTCGATTTTTCTGTGGGATCTCAAAAATAGTCAGTAGCATTTGGGATAGCTTACGCTTAACCGGAGGTTATCGTGTATGGTTAAGTTTGGTTCAATAATTGATAACTGGACTTTTAGATTTTTTACACTGAAAATGGTTTCAAACCCAGTATTAGCAAGGGAAATACCTGAACTTGCTTAAAATGGCTGAAACCTAGATATATCAAGAAAACGTTGATTTCAGGTAAAAACATTACTGTATAAAGGTTTGACCTTATTTTTAACGTTTTTTTTCCTAAAGTCCAGTTAATCATTTGTGACTATGAAGGTAGAATCAAGCGAGAAGAAATAAATAGACTTCTCCAAGCCTGATCTTACCGAATTATTAATTATTAAATAATTCTGGTTTAAAGCCTCCCCTTGATCGGGGAAAAAAAAGAAATAATATCTCCTTATATTCAATTCTGTAACGGTTTTAACCAGAGGTAATTATCAATTATCCATTAATGAACTTATCCATCTCAAATGATTTTTTCAAGAATTAAAATGCGGCGGTTCCAGCTTCGGCTACCGCATGGTCTTGCTCTCCCGACCCCCCACTAACTCCAATTGCCCCCACTACTTGTCCCTCACTGTAAAGGGGTATTCCCCCAGCAAAAATCATGATTTGGCCATTGTTAGAGGCATGAATCCCAAAATCCCTTCAATTCCATCTTCCTTAAGAGTAGTTTGATTGTAAGGAAACAGTGCAAGGTTGTTTTGACGGCAGTAAGCCCAAATAATTGCTCTAATATAATCACCAATTAATTCATGGTTACGTCCTGGGGACACGATAGTAATAACTCCATTGCGAAATGAGACTCGTTTACTGGGCAAATCTAAACTAATATATTCAGCCCAAGTTGTATTAGTAATTGTGCTAATTCGATCGCTTTTTTGTGTTCCAATAGTTAACATTTTTACTTAGGGGATATGGTTATTTCGTTACTAATCTAGAATATCAGACTTAAAAATCTAAATATTAGCCTATAGAGGGATCTTATCATCTAAACTCTCTTTCAAGGGGTTTGAGTAGCAACTGATACTGTTGATGAACTTAACAAAAGAGATAGATTCGCAAATATTATTCGCGAATATGTCCAGTTAATTATTTGATTTTTGTTTTGGTTGCTCGTCAAAACCAACGTCCAATAAATTTTGTGACAAAGTATCAATAGTACGTTGAATTTCATCAATTTGAGAACGCCTGACCACCTGCATTACTGCGGTAATATGAGCTTGACTACCAGGTTTTCCTAAATGCTTATATTTACTAAAACTCTTAGCCTCGTTAGTTTTTGGAAAAATTGGCTCTTGTGCTTGAAGTTTGTAGTACCAATAAATGTTTTGCTGCTGTCGTACTTGATAGCGAGAAACTACTGTCCCTGGGGGAGCAACTTCACCTTGAGCAATAATTTGTTTTTTTTGGCTCTCAAGAGTAGCGATCGCGGATGTGATACGATCAATTCGTTCAATTTGGTCTGATGATGCTTGTTTTTGATTCATACAGGAGAAACATTAAGAAAAGGAGAAGATGATTCGCGATTTATATTCGCGAAGTATAAACTAAGTTTAACAAATATTGAAAGATTACGGAAGTAGTATAAAGATTATGGCTCTACATCCTCAATCAATGAAACCTGTTCCACTTCTCTGTGATTGGCTGAAAGTTAACCGTACTACCTATTGTAAATACTTGAAAATTACACCTATATGTTAGAATTAACTACTATCAAACAAACAGCCCTCGATTATCTCTTGTCCAATCTGGAAGTATTTCCAGAACATCGTCACTTGTTTGAGGTTGTAGGTGCAACCTGTTTTGATAATAATGAGTGGATGATTAACATTAGTATTGTCGGTTTAGTAGGTAAATATTGGAATGTTTTTGTCGATGGCAACACGGGAAAAATTTTACCAGACTGCGAGTTTAATACAGATTGCCAAGACTTGAATGAACCCCATCAATATTCCCATCTGCCCGACTATTTAAATCAACTGCTCAATCGCCTGACGGCCAAAGTTTCTAAGTAAATTAAATGGCGTTGCTGATTAGTAATTATCTATGCTTATGTAGGAAGAGTTTGAAATTTTAGATAGTGCAGCAGAAGACGAAGTTCTTTCATCCGTGGTGAATAGGGTTGACTCTTAGGGGATTCAACGAATTGACGACCATATATTCGACATTGGAAAAACTGTTGGCCACGTCTTCTGCCATTTTTCCTGGTGTGGGTGCTTTGTATGTAATAATGATTATCATTCATTACAAAATTTAGCTAACATGAATCCCCTATTTACCGCCCGCACTTCCGTAGAACAAGTAGAAGAAGGTTTGTTACTTGCACCCAAATTTGATGCTAATGGTTTGATTCCAGTAGTTACCACAGATGTCAACACGGGTGAAGTGCTGATGCACGCCTATATGAACGAAGAGGCGTTAGTTAAAACCATTGAAACGGGAGAGGCTCATTATTATAGTCGCAGTCGTCAGCAGCTATGGCATAAAGGTCAATCTAGTGGACTGGTGCAAAAAGTACAGCAGTTAGCTATTGATGACGACCAAGATTGTCTGTGGATGCAGGTTAAAGTAGCTGGTTCAGGTGCTAGTTGTCACGTGGGTTATCGTTCTTGTTTTTATCGCTGTATTCCTACGGGAAAAAGTGCAAGTGAATCCCAGGAACCAATTCAGTTAATATTTACCGAAACGGAGAAAACCTTTGACCCGAAAACAGTGTATGGTGATGCTCCCAACCCAACAAAATTGTAAATTTACTTCAACCCCAGCAGGGTACCTTCGACCACCAGACCATAGGCTCTGGCGTAATAGCTCATGGCATCGTGGGTGGTAATCAGACGGCGCTTATTCTCTGGAATGGTGGCAATTTGTTTGGGAATCCAGGCGTCTAAGCGCTCCAACTTACTGGTGAGGGCATCAGCATTACTGGCGTAGGTGTCGGCATTGTCGGGGTCAATTTTAATCAGGGTTTGCTCGATTTGCTCTACCATGCGGATGCCGTTTTCAACGTCATGCCAAATGTGGGGGTCGGGTTCTGCCTCCACTTCAATAATGTTCTGGACGGCTTCTTCGTGTACCGCCACTTTGGGGGCTGGGGTAAATAACAGCTTGACATAATCTATAACTATCTGGTATTACCTACTATAATCTTATCTTGAATTTTATGCTACTAGGATTCAAAACTGAGTTGCACCCAAATAATCAGCAAAAAACGCTACTGGCTAAACACGCGCTTTGTAGCCCGTCATGCTTATAATTGGGGCTTGTGGTTAACTAAAAACATCCTTAATCATAATGCTAGCAACCCTAATAATCAACTTAAATTTCCCACATCTATCGACCTGCATAAACTTTTGGTAGCAATGGTTAAACCGAATAACTATTGGTACTACGAGGTTTCTAAAACAGCGCCGAGCTATGCTTTGAGGTATTTGTCCCTTGCTTGGAAACGCTGCTTTAGCAAAGTTTCTGGCAAACCTAAATTCAAGAAAAAAGGTAAAGATGATAACTTTACTTTAGATGCTTCAATATCAGTAGATTTTAATCACATAAAACTGCCTCGAATTGGATGGATTAAAACTTATGGTGCGATTCGTTTGGTCTAAGTAAACCCCCTTGGTTTACGTTCAGCCAACCCTATCAAAGGGTAACTCTGATAATCATGGAGGTTAAATTCCTTCCCACGCGG
>NZ_JAAHHG010000210.1 GCF_010692555.1 Okeania sp. SIO3B5
CAATACCATTGGATTTTCCCCAAATTTATCGATCAATAATTTTGGTGAAAAAATGGATTTTTCAGAAATTCCGTTGATCAGACCTAGATTCTTTGGGAGCTTTTCCCTACCTCCACCCCGAAAAATCCCCCGTTTTTCCTAACTTTTCCCCAAATTCCGGTAATGTTGCCCTCAATTCTCAATCATATCGATTATTTATTTGACTTTGAAACAGCCCTGCCTTAAAAGGCTATCCCTTATAAGGAACTCCTGAAAACCTTGTGGGAAGCAGGGGAGCAGGGGACCCACCCCTCGCCCCTCCCCCTCCCAGGAGGCAGGGCTGTTTTAAAGTATTGTAACTAAGGATGCGCGGGAGAATGGGAGTAATGGGAATAGTGGAACAGTGAAATTTGCCAAAATTTGCCGATTTTTCAGCGAATAAGCGTCTTTAAGCTCTGAGAGAATATTTGGTCCAACGCCGCTTAAAAGCCTCTATCCCCGTGTCTGGTGTGTCTCCGCGTCCCCGTGTCTATCGAGAATGAAACAGCCCTGCCTCCCAGGAGGGGAGCAGGGGAGAAAGGAGAAAGAATCATAGTAGATAGGAAAAACTACTTAAGTTATCAAAAAAAATGTACTTTTTAGTACACTTTTTCTCTGACAAAAATCTTTTAAAGACTTGAACATAACTTGTCTATGCGTGTCAATTTTTATGTTAAGAAAGATGTTTATAAAGCATAGCTTAAAAGGGGAGGTTTTAGACCACAATTTCTCTGTAAATATCATATTACCTAATGAAGTCATATTTTTCCAAATATTTAATTGATTAAATATAGTATTTATACTTAGTTTAAACTGTTTTATTGTAGTCCTAATTGGTAAGCATTCAGCTATTAGTGGTCAGCTATTCCTAGGTCATGCTGCGCAAACAGCTTTTTAATGAATGAAGCAAGCATTGGTTTAATTTCTACTACATTCTCAACCAGATATTCGTACTCTGAAGCTTTGATAAAATTGCTTTTTTCTCCTTTAAAGGTAATAAAGCTGATAACGCAGTTCCGACCATAGGAGGCTAGCTGATAACGCAGTTCCTCCGACAGGAGGCTAGCTGACTACTGAATGCTTACCCTAATTGCATAATTTTTATCGCTTAATTGAATGCCAAAACGCTTGTTCAATAATGGATAATTGATAATGGATAATTGATAATGGGTGCATCTCATAGCAAGCAAAAATACTTTTTTCCTATATATTTCCTGTTCCCTGTTCCCTGTTCCCTGTTCCCTAAAAGCAATAACTTTTTGGCTTTATTCACGCATTGAGATGCACCCTTGATAATTACCTCTCCCTAAAAGGAAAAGGATTGAATAAAAAGAAATTATTTTCTTGTTTATCCTTTAAAAGAGAGGCTTTAAACCTTAATTATTCCGTAAATAACTTGATTATATTTGTTTTTTTACTCAATTTTTTTAACAGTTTCTCTATGGCAGGTACTAGCCTAGTTACAAATCGATTTTTTTTGTGAATTATGTGATTTTTACTTGATAATATTTTTTTTATTATCAAAAAAATTGTTACTTCTTCAGCATTCATCTGATTTTTATAAATTCTTAAATCTACAATTAATTTTACTTACCTACTTACTAAAAAGCTGTACAGAGAAAAATCCTAATACGTAAGCATTCAGCTATGAGCTTTCAGCTCTCAGTAATAAAACTCTGCTCTTAAAACTATACTTTATAAACACCTTTCTTAAGATAAAACTTGACCAAACAGAGAAGTTAGAAGTTATGTATTTGCTATTAAATCAATTTTTGCCTTCTTCCTTCTTCCTTAGCTGATAGCTGATAGCTGACTGCTGAATGCTTACCCTAATACTTTGCTAACTTTGCATCAAAAATTATATCTAAATAATATAGAACCCCTAACCGTATCTTCATAAATATCAAGTTTTTTTAGCCTTGAGTAAGGAGACAGGAGTTCATTAATTGATAATGGATAATTGATAATTGATAATTACCTCGGGTTTTAACCGTTACGGAATTGAATATCAGGAGATATTATTTTTTTTTCCCCTTAAAAGGAGAGACTTCAAGGCGCGAATTGTTTAATTATTAATAATTAATAACTGGAGAGTACAAAGTTATCCCAAAAAACGATTTGTTTTTAAGACTGAAAGTATTACTGGCAAAGGCTTACAGCACTTACAGCTCTGAATAAAAAGTTTTTAACCTTTAGATCGCTGAAAGCCTTAGCTAGCAATAGTTATTCCAAGAACTTTGCACTGTCTAGTTAATAATTAATAATTAATAATTCGGTAAGAGGGAAGAGAGAAGACGTGGGGAGAGATAGTACAAAAAAATCAACACTCCTTCAGATGATTTTTTCTCAAAATTGATGCGTGAAAAGACTTGACTACCACAATTATATAGATATCAAATGGGTTCTATAAACAGTAAATTGATCTATAGCAATCAGGAATCAGATGTGAGAATTGAGGTGTTAATTTGAAGTATAGAATATAGCAGTTATCTTAATTCTTATGTATTAGTTTTTTTTCTTCTTCCCTATTCCCTATTCCCTATTCCCTATTCCCTATTCCCTCCATACCTAAAACAAAAGTCTCCAATATCTCACAACTAAAATCATATTGCTATAGAAAAATCCATGATATTCTTAAGCTTGAAACTATGTGCTAAAAAACAGTCACATACACAGACTCCTAATTAAACACAAATTTATGCAACTAATTGATTGGCTGATTGTTTTAATATACCTCATCTTAACAATGTGGATGGGACTATATCTTTCTCGCAAAGGCTCAAAAAGTTTAGCAGACTTCTTTGTTTCTGGGCGATCGCTTCCTTGGTGGTTAGCTGGCACAAGTATGGCAGCTACAACTTTCTCTATAGATACTCCTCTCTACATTACTGGAGTTGTAGCTAACCGAGGAATTGCTGGTAATTGGGAATGGTGGATTTTTGGTATTTCTCATGTAATAATGATCTATATTTTTGCCAGAATGTGGCGACGTTCCGAAGTAATTACTGATGCGGAATTAACTGAACTTCGTTACGGTGGAAATATGGCTGCTATTCTCCGGGGAGTTAAAGCTTTTATCTTTGCTATTCCCATGAATTGTATTGCCATTGGTTATGCTATGTTGGCGATGGTTAAAGTTGTTGAAGCATTAGAAATTTGGCAAAATTTAGGCATTGATGCTAGTGAAAATAATCTCAAATTACTAAGCGTTATTGGTGTAAGTATTTTTGTCTTAATTTACGCTGGTTTATCCGGTTTATGGGGAGTAGTTGCCACAGACTTTTTCCAATTTTTCCTAGCATTATTTGGTGCAATAATTGTCGCTTTTTTTGCTGTTAATAGTGTCGGTGGTATCCAAGAATTAATAACAAAAGTTCCTCAAGTAATGCCAGACAAAGATATTTTATCCCTTTCACCTTTAACTATTGGTAAAAATGGCGATACTTTGATTAGTTTTAGTAAAACAGCAGGCATAACTGCCAGTACATTTTTTGCTTATATTGCCCTTCAATGGTGGTCTTGGCGACGAAGTGATGGAGGTGGAGAATTTGTACAAAGATTTGCCGCAGCTAAAGATGAAACAGAAGCAGAAAAAGCAGCCTGGTTATTTAATATTATGCACTATGTTATTAGAACCTGGCCTTGGATTTTAGTAGCTCTAGCATCCATTGTAATTTACCCTAATTTAGAAGACCGAGAATTGGGTTATCCCAAATTAATGATTGAATTTCTTTCCCCAGGAATTTTAGGTATAGTTGTTGCCTCTTTAGTCGCTGCATTTATGAGTACAGTTTCTACCTCAATTAACTGGGGAGCTTCCTTTATTACTAACGATCTATATAGAAGATTTATTAAACCCGATGCGACTCAACCACAATTAGTTTTAGTGGGGCGACTTTCCTCTCTATTAGTAACAATTTTAGGAGGAATTGCAGCATTTTTAGCAACAGATGTAGCCACAGTATTTAGATTAGTAATAGCTATAGGTACAGGTTCAGGATTAGTATTAATTTTACGTTGGTTTTGGTGGCGGGTAAATGCAGCAGCAGAATTAACAGCTATTGTCGCTAGTTTCTTTGTAGGGATGACAACAAGTTTAGTTCCTGCTTTGAAAATTGAAGACTTTGGTTTACGAATTATGTTTATTACTGGCACCGTAACATTACTCTGGGTAACAGCAATGTTTTTAACCCCACGAGAGTCTGATGCAACTTTAGAAGAATTTTATCGACGAACACTTCCCGGTGGCCCTGGTTGGAAACAGCAAAGGATGAAAACAGGTTTATCTCCAGCACAGGATTTGGGAAAAGATTTACAAAAGGTACTCGCATCTATACTATTATTATTTGGGGCACTCTTGGCAACTGGTGGTTTTCTGTTGCTCAAACCAAACATTGGCTGGATATTCCTAATTATTGGAGTTCTCGGTTGGGTTTGGTTGCGACAGCTCAATAAATCAAAAATTTTGCCAATGCCAAGACCAGGATTAGATGATGATGATTTTGTCTAGTCAGGAGTCATGAGTCAGGAGTCAGGAGTCAGGAGAGAATACTGCCTACTGCCTAATCCCTCTTACAGAAATTACAGCAGATTCGGTGGTATATGAAGTACAGAGATTAACAATTAAATGAATGCAAGTGTGGGCATCTTGCCCGCGACGGGTGTACCTCATTAAAGTGGAATCTGCTGTATCAATTCTCTTCCCCTACTGCCTACTCCCTCTTACAGAAATTATCAATTCTTTTCCCCTACTCCCTACTCCCTACTCCCTACTCCCTACTCCCTATTTAATACAAAAACCATGCAAATCTTTCGTCAATATATTGCTCCATTCATAGTTGTAATCATATTTTTACTCGCTATGGTAGCAGTCAGCGCTCGTATCTTTTTACCAGGGGATCTGGCAGCACCAGCTCCCACAGAGGAATTAAGTTATCCTCAAGAAGAAGCAATGCTATCCATACCCAATGTTCAATTCTGGTAATGTTCAGTGGTTAGCAAGTTAATTTCAAATTACCAACTTCGTAAGGGTTCCGGTATAGACAGAGCAATGCTGGTTAAATTTATGCATCGGACTTATCAAGAACTTTTCCCAGAGCAAAATTTTAGCCATCTTGCCAAAACTGTCGATCGCTACTTGTCAACTCAAACTCCTATTTGGTGGGTTGAGGTGATAGATAAACCTGCAACTTCACCAATAGGTTGTCTGTGGTTGGGGAATGCTATTGATCAGGTAGAGGGCGATCGGGTAACTCACATATTTCTGTTGTATGTTTCCCCACCCCATCGACGACTTGGTATCGGTTCAGCTTTAGTTACTCATGCAGAAAATTGGGCAAAAGCTAGGGGCGATCGGCAAATTGGTTTGCAAGTTTTTGTCTCTAACCAACCCGCTCTTAATCTTTACCACAAGTTAGGTTTTCAGTCTGAGTCTATGTTGATGGTGAAATCTTTAAGAATTTAGAATTTAGTCAGGGCTAGACAGGGATTTGGCCACGGATGTACGGATGGATATTTTAGTTATCAGTGGCAAGGTGTATCAGTCTACGACTGGACTAACTCTTAATCCGTGTATCCGTGCCATAATCCGTGTCTTGCATGGATATTTCGGTTATCAGTGGCTTTGTTGTCAGTTGTTGGTTAATAATACCGAACTCAGGGCTAGACAGGGATTTGGCCACGGATGTACGGATGGATATTTCAGTTATCAGTGGCAAGGTGTATCAGTCTACGACTGGACTAACTCTTAATCAGTGTATCCGTGCCATAATCCGTGTCTTGCATGGATATTTCGGTTATCAGTGGCTTTGTTGTCGGTTGTTAGTTAACAATACCAAACTCAGGGCTAGACAAGGATTTGGCCACGGATGCACGGATGGATATTTCAGTTGTGCGTTAACAATACCGAAGTCAGGGCTAGACAGGGATTTGGCCACGGATGTACGGATGGATATTTCAGTTATCAGTGGCAAGGTGTATCAGTCTACGACTGGACTAACTCTTAATCCGTGTATCCGTGCCATAATCCGTGTCTTGCATGGATATTTCAGTTATCAGTGGCTTTGTTGTCAGTTGTGAGTTAACAATACCGAACTCAGGGCTAGACAGGAATGCAACATTGAAGGTGTGTCAGTCCCTACTAGACTAACTCTTAATCCGTATATCCGTGCCATAATCAGTGTCTTGCCACGATCGCCCCATCACCCCATTTTCTAATGCATCATTTAAGATGAAACAGTCCAGTCGGGTGCGCTGATGAAATGTAACGCACCGTCTATCCCAAATATTTCGGTGCGTTACTACTACTAAATCCTGATTAATAGATAAAAAATATGAATCTGAGTAAACGTGACATATTGCAACAATATCAACAAGGTGAACGAAATTTCCAAAGAGCTAATCTTAGAGGTTTGTCTTTTAAGGGAAAAGATTTGTCTGATGCAGATTTCAGTTTTGCTGATATTCGGAGTACTGATTTTAGTGGGGCAAATCTGACGAGGGCTAAGTTTTGTGGAGCTAAGGCAGGGTTACAGAAACGTTGGGTGATGGTTTTGCTTGCTGGTGTTCTTGTTTTAGTTGTTATATCAGTTATTTTGAATCTATTCAGTTTAATTTTTAAATTACTAATATTTGATTCAAGTATAAAAAATCAAGTCGCTGCTTGTGTTTCCTTAATTGTGATTATTATGCTCTGGATAACATTTATATGTTATAGAATAGAAGACGTAGCCGTAGTCGGAACTGGAATATTAGCTTTAGCCGCAGCCATAGCCGGAGCCTTGGCGGTAGTCGGAGCCGGAGCCTTAACCGGAACCGGAGCCGTTGCTGGAGTTTTTGTCGCAGCAGGAATCTTAGCTGTAGCCGTAGCTTTTGTTATAGCTTTTGCCGTAGCCGGAGCCTTGGCGGTAGTCGGAACCGTAGCTTTTGCCGTAGCTGGAGCCTTTATGGTAGCCGTAGCTTTAGCCGAGATCGTAACCGGAGCCTTTGCCAGAGCTTTTGCTGGAGCCTTTGCCGTAGCCTTCGTTCAGACACTCTTAAGTAGTTACGTTGCTTATCAAGCAATGAAAGGAGATGAAAAATACTCTCTAATTCGTAGCGTAGCTATTGCCTTTGCTGCAACAGGTGGAACCTCTTTCAGAGATGCAAATTTAACTGACACTGATTTTACTAATGGTACTCTTAAAAGTACAGATTTTAGAGAGGCTAATATAACCCGTATTTGTTGGAAAAACACCATCAAACTAGACCGCATACGACCAGGTGAAACTTACCTACAAGATGCCAAAGTCAGAGAGTTAGTCAAAACTGGTGCAGGTGAAAACATCAATTTAGATCGCTCAAACTATCTCCAAGGAATAAATCTCCAGGGAGCAAACCTAACTAATGCCAGTTTCATAGAAGCGAATCTCAACTCAGCAAACCTCCAAGATGCAAACCTTTCTCGTGCCAAATTAGTAGGAACATTTTTAGACCAAGCTAACCTCACAGGAGCAACCTTAACCGGAGCTTTTCTTGAGGACTGGGGAATAACTACCACCACTAAACTAGACGGCATCAAATGCGATTATGTTTATATGCGCCTGCCTCCAGAAAAGAGACCAGACTTTCTCAAACTTCCACCAGAAGAAAGTTTGGATGAGCGTGTGCGCCGAAAACCTGCCGATGAAGATAAAAATTTTGAAGAAGGAGAATTTGCAGAGTTTCTCAAACCTTTAGTGAATACCTTAGACCTTTATCATAATCAAGCAGCAGACCCCCGAATAGCTGCATATTCATTTGATAAACTACAAAAAGACCATCCAGAAGCAGAAATAAAAATGCGTTCTATGGAGGTTCGAGGGGAAAATAACGACAAATTATTGATTAGAGCTGACACTACACCTGAAGCTAACCATTCAGTATTAGATAAAGAATATTTCGATACTTACAACAAATTAAAAGCACTTTCAGCAGAACAACTTCGAGCAGTATTAGCAGAGAGAGAAAAAGATATTGAATGGTATAAAGGTGTATTAAGTGCAGCAGTTAATCGCCCTAGTGTTAATATAGAAAAAAATAGTAATCAAGGAGATTTAATTATGTCAGAAAGTAGTGGAGACCACATTCATGCTCAAGAAATTCATGGAGCAGTTGCCAACAAAGAAAAAATTGATGGTTTCGCTGGTAGCGGAAGAGAAATTTATGGTTTAGCTGGTAAAGGAGAAATTAAAGACTCAAAAATTGCTCATACAATTAACGAATCTCAAGAACAAAATTTAGCACAAGCAGCAAAAGATATTCAAGAATTATTAGAGCAACTTGATAAAACTTACCCGTCAGATACAATGCCAGGCAAAATAAAAATTGCTGAAGAAGTAATTACACAAATTGATAATAATCAAACAAAGGCAGAAAGAATATTCAATGCCATAAAAGCAGGTGGAGTTGCTGCCTTTGAACAATTTCTGAATCATCCTGCTAGTAGCTTTGTTATTGCAGCGTTAGAAGATTGGCAAAAGAGTAAATAGGGTTTGAGGAGTCAGGAGTCAGGAGTCAGGAGTCAGGAGAAAACTGGGTTTATTTCTCTGATTATTTGTTCAAAACACGAAATTTCCTTAACAAACTCGGTTTCTTATTTAGGTGCGTCAATTTTAGATAAAAAAGTTCATTATGATAATTTTCAAGAGACAGAAATTACTTATAGCAATTATCGAATTGATGAGGTACAGCTACGATCCCCCTAAATCTCCCTTGAAAAGGGGGACTTTGAAATTCCCCCCTTCTTAAGGGGGGTTAGGGGGGATCTAATATTTGTACCTCACAGATTAAAAAATTGCTATAACTTTATACAATGACTAAAAAAAAAGTAAATATTAGTAGTAAACGTATAATTGGAATTGCTCTCATCGATGAAGTACACCTACGATCCCCCTAAATCCCCCTTGAAAAGGGGGACTTTGAAGTTCCCCCCTTCTTAAGGGGGGTTAGGGGGGATCTAATATCTGTACCTCACAGATTAAAAAATTGCTATAACTTTATACAATGACTAAAAAAAAAGTAAATATTAGTAGTAAACGTATAATTGGAATTGCTCTCATCGATGAAGTACACCTACTATCCCCCTAAATCCCCCTTGAAAAGGGGGACTTTGAAGTTCCCCCCTTCTTAAGGGGGGTTAGGGGGGATCTAATATCTGTACCTCAACGTATAATTGAAATTGCTCCCAGTCATTTCAGTTATCAGTTATCATAGTTAAACATACAGAAATCACTCAACTTCATCAATGACAAAAAAGACAAAAAAGGTTGATATTAGTAGTAAACGTATAATTGGGATTTCCCCCAGTCGTTGGGTAGAATGGGTGAGTGGAATTGCCAATGTTACCGTCAAAGAAATAGCTTCTTCAGACTTCCAATGGTTAAGTCGAGAAGGAGATGTTTTAGTGAGTGTTTCAACCCCAGAACATGGAGAATTTATGGTTCTCAATGAAATCCAATTAAGGTATGACACAGAAATGCCACGTCGGATGCATGCTTATGCTGCATTAGCAGAAGAAAAGTACAAAAAACCCGTTTATCCTGTATTAGTTAATATTCTCCAACCAGGTCCAAAGACAGAAATAGTCAACAGTTATAAATCAGAATTTCTCGATGTGAGGGCGTATCAAAACTATCGAGTTATTAACCTCTGGGAAGTAGAGGCAGAAGCAGTTTTTCAACAACCAATTCCCTCCTTACTTCCTTTTATTCCTATTCTGAAAGGTGGAGGAAAAGAAGCAACTGTGAGAAAAGCATTGCAACTTTTACGAGAGGATGAACAACTCTTAGAATTAGAAAATTTACTCGCATTTTTTGCTACATTTGTGTTAAAAACGGAAATAATACAACAAATAATGAGGTGGGATATGGCAGTATTACAACAATCTCCTTGGTATCAACAAATCTTACAAGAGGGAATTGAAATTGGTGAACAACGTGGTGAACAACGTGGCGAACAACGTGGAATTGAAATTGGTGAACAACGTGGTGAACAAAGAGGAATACTTTCTGGAATACTTTCTGGAATAGAAATCGGATTAGAATTGAAATTTGGCGAACTAGGAAAAGAGATATTTTCAGAGATTAATACTATTGAAAATATTCAAGTTTTAGAAACAATTCTGACCTCTCTCAAAACTGTGGAAACTATCGATCAATTACGCCAAATTTATCTTAAATAGGGAGTAGGGAGTAGGGAGTAGGGAACAGGGAACAGAAAGTATCTTAAATTCTTAGTTTCAAAGAAATCATATTCCCTTGGCTACTTAACTTTAAGGAAATTTCGGATTTTCTTGTCTCCCCCTCCCTATTTCTGGAGCTACTGAATAACTCATAACTAAACTGCAATGACTGAACAACCTGATACTAACTCCCCAACACCTAATTCTGAACAGTCCGCTCAACCGACTGAAGATGTAAAAACAGAATCAAAAAAAGACTCTTGGAAAAATCGTATTACTGAAGCTTGGAATGATACCAGCAACCGTGTAATGAAACTGTTACCCGTAGAACGGGCAGCACAAACATTAGTAGAATGGTTTAGCGTTGATGAAGCCAAAATAGCCGAAATATTAACAAAAGTACGCGCCGAACTTCCCACCACTGAAGCACTATTAATAGGAAAACCCCAAGCAGGTAAAAGTTCCATCGTGCGTGCTTTAACAGGGGTTTCCCCAGAAATAGTCGGTCAAGGTTTTCGCCCTCATACCCAACATACCGAACGTTATGCTTATCCCTCCGACGATTTGCCCTTATTGATTTTCACTGATACTGTGGGGTTGGGAGATGTCAAACAGGAAACACCAGTTATTATTGACGAACTCCTTGGAGAGTTACAGCAGGAAAGCAACCGCGCCAGAATTTTGATTTTGACTGTAAAAATCAATGATTTTGCTACCGATACATTACGACAGATAGCAGAACAGTTGCGACAAGAATATCCAAATATTCCCTGTCTTTTAGCAGTAACTTGTCTCCATGAACTTTATCCTAACCCTACTGATAACCATCCCGAATACCCTCCAGAATATGAAGAAATTAACCGTGCTTTTACTGCTATTCAGGAAAATTTTGAGAAATTGAGCGATCGCTCTGTACTTATAGATTTTACCTTAGAAGAGGATGACTACAATCCTGTATTTTATGGTTTAGAAGCATTTCGAGATAGTTTGGCAGAATTACTTCCAGAAGCAGAAGCACGAACAATTTATCAATTATTAGACGAACAAGCAAGCAAACAACTGGGCAATATTTATCGAGATGTGGGGCGACGTTACATTTTATCATTTACTATTATGGCAGCAACCGCAGCAGCAGTACCTCTACCTTTTGCGACAATGCCAGTATTAACAGCTCTGCAAGTATCGATGGTAGGTTTATTAGGAAATTTGTATGGGCAAACAATATCGCCATCTCAAGCAGGAGGGGTTGTTAGTGTGATTGGTGGCGGTTTTGTTGCTCAAGCAGTAGGGAGGGAGTTGATTAAATTTGTGCCTGGGTTCGGGAGCGCGATCGCAGCTTCTTGGGCCGCTGCATATACTTGGGCGTTAGGTGAAAGTGCTTGTGTTTATTTCGGAGATTTGATGGGAGGGAAAAAACCAGATCCAGAGAAAATTCAGGGAGTGATGCGGGAGGCATTTGAGTCAGCGAAGGAACGGTTTAGAAATTAATGGATAATGGATAATTGATAATGGATAATTATGGTACTTTTGAGGATGGTGAGGTACAGTTGAAGATTAATTTATATCCAGTGTAAGCCTGTAACCAAAATTGTAAGGCTTCCAGCCTGTAACCAAAATTGTAACACAGGCTTCCAGCCTGTAACCAAAATTGTAGGCTTCCAGCCTGTAACAAGCAGGATGCTTGTGTTACCAAAAATGTATGATAAAAAAATCAGGAGTCACAAGACATAGATCTATAGACTCATTTACTTTCCTTAGTTTCTTCTTCCTTCTTGATATAATTTAGTATGTCCTAAAAGACCAAGAACTGTAGATATCATGCCAAACAATCCTTTCTTCCCTGCTGGCCCTGTACCTCCAGAATATTTCATCGGGCGAAAATCTGAACTTCGATTTGCTTTCGATCTAATTTCTAAGAATTCACATGGTGCTTTTTATGGTAGCCCTGGTATGGGGAAGTCATCACTTCTCTATCTTCTAACTTACCCTGAAATTTGGCAGGATCAAGGACAAGACTACTCAAAGTCATTTATTGTTTATCTCAACTGCACTAATATCAATCCTTTCACACCCTATGCTTTTTGGCAGGAAGTCTTAACTTTGTTGAAAGAAGAAGTTGAGGATAACGATGAATTAAAAACTGTTATTGATGAGGTCTTGGAAGGAGACACTATTGAGAAAACGGATATCCGTCAGATACTTAGGAAAATTGGCAAGCAGGATAAAGATAAATTCCTGCTGCTACTAATTGATGATTATGATTCTGCTCTCAAGACGAATACCGAATATACAGAAGTTGAAATGATGACGTTTTTGAGCGAGTTTCGTAATCTGGCAGTAGATCCAAAAGCAGGGCTGCATCTCCGCACTATTGTAACTACATTCAGGCGATTGAATGAACTCGCAGCAAAACTTTCTCTAGACGGCTCACCTTGGTATAACCACTATACTTTCCAACTAATGAAACCTTTCTCAAAGGCTGAAGTTATGAAGGAGTTTTTCACCTCCAGTTCTCCCCGTTTCATTAGAATTAAACAGAGCTTGCAAGAAGAAATCTTGAAAATTACTGGTGGACATCCAAAACTACTTCAAAATGCAGGATATCTCCTATATGAAAGGCTTCAGGATGGAAAAATAACTGATATTGAGACATTTATTAAAGACTTTCAAAGTCGAACGGAACAAATTTTCCAGAACATTTGGCAATTCTCCACAGATGAGGAGCAAATCCTGTTAATGTTAATAGCTTTGTCTCGTTTAGAAGGTAATTTGGGTAAAAAAAGTTTTGCTTTGAGAGGTATTGAAAGTTTTTTTAGTCAGAAAGCAAGGGAGCTAATAGACTTAGAGGAACGGGGGATAATTAAGAAAATTGAAGAAGACTGGAAAACTGTTTATGAATTTACTTCTTCTATGATGGAATGGTGGGTACTCAGGGAAATAGAAAATAGTGATGAGGCAGAACTCAAGAAGCGAAAGAAAGTATTTCTCAGGTTAATGAGTCACGAGCAGGTAGAGGGAATTACTAAAGTAATTAAGCAGACATGGCAGCATCGGGAGGTAGTCGAGTCATTTGTTAATATAATAGGTAAGTTTTTAGGCAACCCCACCTGAGAATCAAATGATAGTAGGAAGGAAGTGATGGTATGACTGCTTCAATTACTGGACAAGACAATCCTTATATTATAGGTGTTCCAATTCACGAACCGGAATCTTTTTTCGGGCGAGAAGACCTCTTTCTGTTTATTAAGGATAATTTGAAGCAGAATGCCAAAGTGATTTTACTTCATGGTCAGCGGCGTATTGGTAAGTCCTCGGTATTGTTGCAAGTTCATAACTTTGTTCAGCTAGAACAGTTTTTATTTGTTTTCCTGTCTCTGGAAGGCAAAAGCAGGAAATCAGTTAGTGATGTTCTGTATGAAATTGCCTCAGAAATTCTGGAATATTTGGAGGATGAATTTGAGCTGGAAGTCGATGGGGTTAGGATTCCATCTAAAAAGGAATTACAGAAAGAACAAGAGCTTTTTTCTGAAGTTTTCTTAAGGCAAGTCTTTGAAGTAATAGATGGCAAAAATTTAGTTCTTTTATTAGATGAATTTGATGTTTTAGGCGAACACTCTCAAGATACAGCCAACACTCACTTATTTCCCTATTTAAAATCCCTTGTTGATGAGCAAAAAAAGCTTTTTATCATTCCAGTTGTGGGACGACGGCTTGATGATATGCCGAATTTACTGGGTTTGTTCCATGAAGCACCTAATCAAAGAATTGGTTTGTTGCCAGAACAAAATGCGGAGAGACTGATTACTGAACCAGCTCAGGGTGTGTTGGAATATGAGCCTGGTGCAATTCAGGGGATTCTGGAGCTATCAGCAGGGCATCCTTATTTTACCCAAGTAATATGTTTTGCACTCTTTTTCAAAGCAAGAGAAGAAGGGCGATCGCTTGTGACTGGTGAAGATGTAGAAAGTATTGTCGGTAAAGCGATGGAGAATAGTGAAGCTGGATTAGCATGGTTTTATGATGGACTGCCTATCCCGGAACGAATTGTATTTTCAGCGGTAGCAGAAGCTCAACAAATAGCTACTGGAAAAGCAGAATTTGTTGTGGAAGACCCGTTGACGGTGCTGAGAAAGTATGGAGTTATCCAGACAAAATCGTTGATTCAGGCAGGAGAAAGATTAAAGGAATGGGGTTTCTTGGATTTACTGAAAGTTTCAGAACCTCCCCAAAAAGTCTCCGCATACACAGTGAAAATCGAATTAGTCCGCCGTTGGTTATTAAAGCGACATCCTCTAAAACAAGAAATACGGGAATTATGGGAATCGCAAATTCCAAAAATCGTCAACTACTTCGATTTGCGTAAAGATTTCAAGTTAGAACCTGTTGACTCTGCCGATAAATCTGTTGATGAAAATCTCCCTTGCCCTTATCGGGGTTTGTTTTCATTTAGTCCAAGTGATGCTGAGTTCTTCTTTGGACGTGAGGTATTTGTAGAAAAACTATTTGCTGCAACTAAAACCCGTAATTTTATAGCTTTGTCGGGTGCATCAGGAAGCGGAAAATCTTCGGTGGTTTTAGCAGGACTGGTTCCGAAACTCCTACAAGGAGGTAACTGGGTATTCACTCACTTCCGTCCTGGTACTGACCCTTTCTATGCTTTGGCACAAGCACTCATTCCACTTCTTCGAGCAGAATTAGATGCTACTCAACAAATAATGCAAGCCAGACAGTTAACTCAATCCTTTGCTAGTGGTTCCCTTTTGCTTAAAGATGTTTTTGCCCAAATTAAAAAAAATTACCCCAATTATCGGGTACTTGTCATTGCAGACCAGTTTGAGGAACTCTATACCCTTTGTAGCGATGAACCAACCCGTCGCCAGTTTCTTGATACCCTCTTAAAACCCTTTCAGTTTTTGGAAAAATCCGCTTCATCAACGGTGTTAGTCACTATCCTGCGAGCCGATTTTTTAGGAAATGCCCTTTCCTATCCACCCTTAGCAGATATCTTGCGAAAAAGTAATTTCCTGCTAAGTCCAATGAACTCAGAGGAACTGAGAGAAGTTATTGAAAAACCAGCCCAAAACTTAGGAGTCAGTTTTGAATACGGACTGGTGGAGAGAATTATTAAGGATGTACAACAAGAACCGGGAAATTTACCCCTCTTGGAATTTGCCCTCACGGAACTGTGGCAAAAGCGCACTCAGTACAAATTAACTCACAGTGCTTATGAAGAGATTGGGGAAATCTCTGGGGCGTTAACCCGCTATGCCGATGAAAAGTACGATCGACTCAGCGAACAGAAAAAAGAACAAGCCCGTCGCATTTTTTTGCAGTTGGTGCGTCCTGGTATAGGAAATGAGGACACCCGACGAGTCGCAACCAAAGAAGAATTCCAGGAAAGCGATTGGAAGTTAGTCCAAAAGTTAGCTGATGCTCGGTTAGTAATGACCAATCGATCTGTTGTCGCTGGACAAGAGCAAGAAAGTGTCGAGGTTATCCATGAGGCTCTGATTAGCAACTGGGGTCAACTTAAACAGTGGATGGAAACTGACCGAGAATTTCGGGTATGGCAAGAGCAACTACGAATAGGGATACTTAAATGGCAAGAGACGGGGCGAGATCAAACGGCATTGTTACAAGGCGTGCAGCTAGCGGAGGCAGAAGATTGGCTACGGAAACGTCCAGAGGAACTGAGTCCATTGGAGCAGGAATTCATCAAACTGAGCATCATCAAGCGGAGCGATCGCCAAAAATCAGAAAGAATAAACAGCTCCTATCTAGTAATAAATGAGGGTGAACCAGTAAAAAAACATATCACTTTTCCGATAAA
>NZ_JAAHHG010000211.1:0-6090 GCF_010692555.1 Okeania sp. SIO3B5
CCATTACGACTAATTTCTTCCAGTTTCTTTCTCTGGCCTGAAGTAAGCATTACCTGATCCCGACGACCTCTTCCCATAAGCTCCAGTATTTTTGCACTATTATACACCATTTTCACCTTGATGGGCCAGAGCCCCTGGTTCTTCCTATCAATTTTTAGCGTTGGCGGAGGATGGTGGCGGCAGCTATATCGCCTGGTTCTTCCTATCAATTTTTAGCGTTGGCGGAGGATGGTGGCGGCAGCTATATCGCTTGTTTCTTCCTATCAATTTTTAGCGTTGGCGGAGGATGGTGGCGGCAGCTATATCGCCTGATGGTCTGTGGTGATAACTTCTTACCTAGGCAGGCTAATACACCATTTTCAGCTTGACACGCCAGTAGCAATAGCGTTTATATGTAAGTCCTAATGGTATTATCTAGTTCAAAAAATAATTAATCAAAACCAAAAGGAGATATACAGTGTTCTCAACTCTAAACAGTAATAATTTAACTTCCTCAGACTTATCATCGCTTTCAGAAACTACAGTAGTTGTTTTGGAAGATAATGAACTGGCACAAGATGCTATAAAAGAAGTAGTAGAAGATGAATTTAAGGGGAATCTAAAAGTAGTCAAAAGTAAAGAGGAAGCAATTGAAATGTTAGAACAACAGCAAGCTAAGTTCTTTATTTTTGATAATTATGTTGGGCAAAATAAACAGGAAGGTTTAGATGCTTTAGAGCAAGTTAGAGTAGAAAATAAAGATGCCTTTGTAGCTATTTTCTCCGCTTATCCAAAGCATCAACAGCAGGCCAGGAATCTCGGATGTAATTTGTTTGTTGAAAAGTCTGAAGATTTAAGAGCTTGTGTTCGCTATATCGCTCTCGGAATGATTCAATATAAGTTTGAGTTATCTATGCGAAAAAGTGACTTAAAAATATTTAGTAGGGGATTTAATGAGTTAGTTCAATCATCTGGTGCTTCACAGGATGAAAATAGCAACATTGAAGAGTATGAAAAACTTAAATCAGATCCGGAGTGGTTGGAAAAGAATCAAGGAAAATATGTTGTTTTTGTTGATGGAAAATTGGTCAAGATTAGTAATGATAATACTGATGAAAGTAGAGAAGTTTTGCTTAACTGGTTAATCAATAAAGAAGAGTATAGTGACAAGCAAAGGTTTTTTACAAAGGTTGAGATTGACTATGAAATTATTGACGAGCCAAGTTCTTTGTGGTTCGATTAATATAGTAATTCCTATACTGGTGAGGTACAAAATTCTTTTGTTTTAGGAGACAGGCAATAGAATAGAAATAAAGATAGGTGTACCTCATTAGTCTGAGAAAGGCTATATAACTACTTATGAATATTCACGTGCAATTATGATATACGGAAATCTTCAGACAGATACCTGCATTGGCCCACAGTGCAATATTACCGTTTATAACTCTGGGAATGCCAAGCAAAGTAAAAGTATTAGTGTTGATGCCATTATTGATACTGGTGCTGCTATAACTTGTATTCCCAAATCAAAACTTCAACGCTTAAATTTAATTCTATCTAGAACAATTACTATGAGAGATGCAAATGGAGGATCTTGTGATAGAAACGTTTATTTTGCTCATATCACAATAGCTGGTTCTACATTTGAAAACTATGAAGTTATCGAAATTTCTGATAGAAAACCTCCCCATAAAAATTATGCATTAGTTGGTAGAAATATTCTTAACATCAATAAAGTTGTACTGAATGGTGTTGAGCAAAAATGGAGATTGAATTGCGGTGAAAAATGCGATATTGCTAACATTTAAAAATAGTTTTATATATAATTTATATGAATAAAATAGCTAACTTTTTAACCAGATTTTATAAGTATATGTTTCTTGGTCAGATAGAGAATCGTGAGTCTGATTCTGCTATTTCAGTGGAAGAAGTTCCTGTGGAAGAATTGTATCCTGAGCCAGTAGAAAATGAAACAAAACCACAGCCACAGAAACAGAAAAAAAGGCCATATCTTTCCACAGAACAAATCAGAAATAAGTTAATTATTAGGATTAATGCAGTGTTAGTAATTGTTTGCTGTGCATCATTTATTGTGATTCTTATTTATACATTGTTTTATCCAGAAAAGTCAGTTCCGGATATTATTCAAAATGCTTTCTTTACAACATTAGGTTGGTTTGGTGGTGCTTTAGGAACATTTTTTCAAATGGAAAATGATTAAAAATCAACTCTCTTTTAACCGAATTATTAATAATTAATAATTAATAATTAAACAATTCTGGTTTAAAGCCTCCCCTTTTAAGGGGAAAAAAAGAAATAATATTTCCTTATTTTTAATCCTCTCGGTTTTAACCAGAGGTAATTATCAATTATCCATTATCCATTATCAATTAATGAACCACCATTCCTAATTGTTCAGATACTCTAAAATACTATTTGCCACATATTCAGCTAACTTCACAGGAACAGCATTACCAATCATTTGCTCTAAATTTGTTTTACATCCTTCCCAGATAAAATCTTCAGGAAATGTCTGTAAATAGCTTCTTTCTATAGTTGTTAATGGTCGAATTTCTGAAGATAATTTCGCTGAATCTCCTGGATGATTTTGATAAGTTTGAGGAATTGGTCTATTCACCCCTCTCACCGTAGCACTAGGTTCATCAATACTAAATATTGCTCTTCTTTTATAACTTCTGGGATGACGATAATAATGTTGAATTTCTAACTTATCCCCAAAATAATCTTTAACTGTCATCGGTTTTTTTGCCAAAGAAGTTTCTAAATATGGTTCAATTTCTTTATCTTTACCTCCATAAATTCCTATCAAAAAAAATCTCTTTCTCTTTTGAGGCACCCCACATAAACTTGCATCAATAATTTTTTCACTAATGCCATATCCAGCAGCTTTAAAAATGTCTTTAGTAATTCGATATTTTCTATAGTTAATAAATTGACTAACATTTTCCATCACAACAATTTGAGGCAAAATATTAGCCACTATTTGAGCAAAAGAAATAGTTAAATTTCCTCTACCTAAATCTTCATTACGCTTACCTGCACTAGAGAAATCTTGACAAGGAGGACCGCCAATAATTAAGTCTGGTTTAACTTGAATAAAGGTTTGATAATTAAAATCAGTTTTACTCAAATCATACTGATAAATTGGGTGATTAAAATTTTGATGATAAACCTTAATTGCAGGCTCCCAGTTATCAAAAGCAGCAACTATATTAAAGCCTGCATTTTGAAAGCCTAACGACATACCACCACATCCACAGAAAAGGTCAATTACGTTAATTTTGTGCATCTATATTCCAAATAGCATTCAGCAATTACAACGGATTCCAGGTATATGAAGTACAAAGATTAATAATTAAATGAATACAAGTGCGGGCATCTTGCCCGCGACGGGTGTACCTCATTAAAGTGGAATCTGCTGTAGTATTTTAGTTATCACCTTTCAATATTGTATATGATGGTCATTTCAGTTATCAGTTATCAGTTATCAGTTATCAGTTATCAGTTATCAGTTATCAGTACCTCTGCAATAAGGAGGGTTGAAATAAGGAATATGTTCTTTTTTTATCCCCTTAAAAAGGGAGGCGCATACCCACAATTTTTCGATAATATCATGTCCGGTAGCATCGTTTGTGTATAGAATTAAATCACAACAGCAAGAAAACCTTCTGCCTTCCTTCCATCAAAGAATAAGTATTCAAGCGGACATGATATAATATTAGGAAAGCTCAGAATTTTTCTCGTCATGCCGGTCCGAAAACTTTGATAGTTTATGATAATAATTTGAATAAATTTCATGGAGAAATGAGCGATTTATTGGGAGCTGTTATTAAATGATTAAATTAGAATTAATAAGGAGGTAATGTTATGACTATTATTCTTGATAATTTAGAGCCAGAAATCCTGGAAAAATTACAGAATCAAGCTTTAAATAACGGTAGGACTTTAACAGAGGAGATTCAAGTTATTTTAACGAAAGAATTAGCAAGTAAAACAATTAAAACTCCTGAAGAACTAGGATGGAGTAGAGGTTTCTTTGAAAGAACGGCTGGTTCTTGTGCAGATGACCCTATTGTAATTGATAATGGAGGCATTGACGAAAGTTTAGATGATAGTGTGCAAGAATGTTTCTGAAGGGTAGTTTCAGTTATCAGTTATCAGTTATCAGTACCTCTGCAATAAGGAGGATTTTCATAATAAATAGTCTCTTTTTTTATTCCTTTAAAAAGGGAGGTTTTAGACCACAATTTTTCGGTTAAAGATGAGGTATTTACTAGACACTAATGTAATTGTTAGGTATTTGAATCGGCGCTCTACTCTAATCAGAGATCGGCTAAAGCAAGTAGCTGTTAAGGATATGTTTGTTTGCTCTGTCGTCAAAGCTGAGTTATTTTATGGTGCAAATAAAAGTAATAATCCTGCCCAAACATTATTAAGACAAAAAGAGTTTTTGTCAGAATTTATTTCGCTTGATTTTGATGATAAATCAGCGGAAGTTTATGGCATAATTCGAGCAAATTTAGAGAAAAAAGGGACTCCTGTAGGGAGTAATGATTTACAAATTGCTGCAATAGCAATGGCAAATAATTTAACTTTAGTTACTCATAATACTAGGGAATTTGAACGAATTGACGGGCTAATTTATGAGGACTGGGAAGAAGAGAGGGAGTGAGGATAATTCGGAGCTATCTTGGCTTCATTATTTGGGCTTAAAAATTGTGTCAGTCCCAATAGTAGGAGTAAACAACTGTTCGCCCCTACTAACTTTTCCTATTTCTATCTAGAGATAATATTAACCAATATTTACCTTCACAACTTTATTCTTTTCAGCTTCCGCTTTAGGTAAATGTAGATGTAAAATACCATCTTTATATTCAGCCTTTACTTGGTCATTTTTCACCCGCGCTGGTAAAGAAATTACTCGTTGGAAAGCACCGTAACGAAATTCAGAACGAGTCATAGCTTTTTCTTCAGTTTTAGCTTCCTGACGACGCTCTCCTTTAATTGCTACAGCTTCCGCAGTTACTTGTACATCTACATCTTTAGCCTCTAAACCAGGAATTTCCAGTTTTAACTCAATAGCATCATGGTTTTCTTCCATTTCTGCTGCTGGTGTAAATGCTATGCCTTTTTCTTCACCGTTTAAATAAGGAGCAAAATTGTCAAAAACACGATTCATTTCTTTCTGTAATGAATCAATTTCACGCCATGGAGAAAAACGTACAATAGCCATAGTTGTTGCCTCCTAAATAAATGTTTTATGTATTAATTGAATTCGTTGTTGTTTCTAATTTTAGTAGAATTTTGGTAATGAGTAAGTTCGGTTACTTAGAGAGATGCGATCGCATTTCCCGTACTTCAGTTTTTCCGATCAAAATAATTGAGTCTAAAACCTCGCCTTTTAAGGCGACATATTTTTGGAGAGTTGCTCACGCATCCCCTACTTCCCCTCCTGGGGGGGGTTAGGGGTGGGTTGACTTCTGACTTCTGACTTCTGACTTCGTTAAATTTCGCACCTCTGTAGAGATAATATTAACCAATATTTACCTTCACAACCTTATTCTTTTCAGCTTCCGCTTTAGGTAAATGTAGATGTAAAATACCATCTTTATATTCAGCCTTTACTTGGTCATTTTTCACCCGCGCTGGTAAAGAAATTACTCGTTGGAAAGCACCGTAACGAAATTCAGAACGAGTCATAGCTTTTTCTTCAGTTTTAGCTTCCTGACGACGCTCTCCTTTAATTGCTACAGCTTCCGCAGTTACTTGTACATCTACATCTTTAGCCTCTAAACCAGGAATTTCCAGTTTTAACTCAATAGCATCATGGTTTTCTTCCATTTCTGCTGCTGGTGTAAATGCTATGCCTTTTTCTTCACCGTTTAAATAAGGAGCAAAATTGTCAAAAACACGATTCATTTCTTTCTGTAATGAATCAATTTCACGCCATGGAGAAAAACGTACAATAGCCATAGTTGTTGCCTCCTAAATAAATGTTTTATGTATTAATTGAATTCGTTGTTGTTTCTAATTTTAGTAGAATTTTGGTAATGAGTAAGTTCGGTTACTTAGAGAGATGCGATCGCATTT
>NZ_JAAHHG010000211.1:6190-15993 GCF_010692555.1 Okeania sp. SIO3B5
CAATAGCCATAGTTGTTGCCTCCTAAATAAATGTTTTATGTATTAATTGAATTCGTTGTTGTTTCTAATTTTAGTAGAATTTTGGTAATGAGTAAGTTCGGTTACTTAGAGAGATGCGATCGCATTTTCCGTACTTCAGTTTTTCAACTACCAAAACTTACCTTGAAAACTCAGTTGAAGTTGTTTTCATTCAACTTGTCTTTAATGTAATCTAAGTAGAAAAATAATTGAATTAGGACTTACGCAGATACGCTATATATAGTACTCATAACTATTGTCCAATAGTTACTGGACTCTATACACAGTGTCTTTGCGTAAGTCCTGATTACATCTATCGGAAATACTTCTGATGGTATCAGGAATTACGCAAATTAACTTTAAATACACTATCTGTAGAGTAAAATAGCGTTCACAATCACTATATGTAGAGTCTCTGCGTAAGTCCTGTTGAGCAGTAATTATCCGGAGATGATATAATTAACCTCAGAAACCAAAACTTTTTTCTCAAAGGAGTTATTTCACTTAATGAGTACTCCAATTCAGGTTTCACCGCCAACCAACGATCTGACTCTGTCAAAAGATCAGACCCTGGCAGAAGTGGTTAAGGTCACTATTCCGAAATCAGGGATAGTCCCGAAAGTCGATGTCTATTTTCTATCAGACACGACTGGTAGCATGGGTTCAGCGATCGCCTCCGTCCAGAGAGGCATGGTAGATATCGTCAACCAAACTCAGGCTTTAGGGTCTGATGTCCAGTTTGGAGTGGGCAACTACAAAGACTTTCCAGCTCCAGAGCCTAACAGACATCCCTTCGTCTTCGAGCACCAGTGTAATCTGACTGCCAATATCGCCGATGTCAAAGCCGCAGTCGATACCTGGAAGACCACCCCTGGTTTGGACGTTCCGGAAGCTCAGTTCTATGCGCTAGATCGGGTGGCCGAACCACCAGGTGGCAACATTGGTTGGCGTGCCGATGCCCAGCGGATCATCGTCTGGATTGGTGATGCCGGAGGTCATGACCCTATATGCAAGGCAATCTCCAGCCTAGACTACAACATTACCGAGAAATCGGTCACCGATAAGCTAGTGGCGGAGAAAATTACCGTGCTGGCAATGAGCTTGAGAAGCAGTGGCGCACTGTACGGGCTGGATCACCCGATCGAAGGGGTAAGTAGTTGGTTTCGCAGTAATTGTGGCAATCCGTTGGGCGAAGCGGGACAAGGAACCCGGATTGCCAATAAAACGGGGGGCATACTAATCCAAGGTGTCAGTCCAGAGACTGCTGTTGAGCGGATTATTGCTGAGTTAGCAGCACAGATAACCACAATCAGGAACGTGCGCCTAGTAGCAAGTGGTGCGACCGAACCGTTTGTGCAAGCGATCGCCCCGGCAGCAGGTTATGGTCCCCTCAGCAGAGACCAAGACCATGAAATTAGCTTCGACGTTTCCTGGCTTGGCAATGTCGCAGCCGCCACAGATACTCAGGTCTTCAACGGCTCCCTTGATGTCGTCGCCGATGGACAAATCGTTGGTGGCAAGACAGTCAAAATCACAGTTCCGGCCATCATTCCGCCTGGTCCCTATGAGCATATTCCTCTAATCGTGGAGCTTTACGAACACTGGTTCACCAGCAACTCCTTGGGGGGTGGTCCAGGGCGACGTCTTCTGTTGAGCCAGGACACCCCCAACCTGGCAACTCCTTATGTGATGAATAACCTCACGACTTCGTTGAAGATCCGTCCGGGTCCTAACTTCGACCCGAATGCCGACTACGAGGTGAGCTTCTACCGCGACCCCAACTATATCAGTAGTCAGTTAGTGCTGACACCTGGTGAGTATCCGGATCTAAATACTGGACCAATCAGGTTTGGGGACGCGATCTCTTCGGTCAAGTTCAACCAGGGTGTGCCACCAGCCCCAGCGGTGAGTCCGATCCCGGTGGTAGCCGAACTCTACGATCGTGTGAACTACGCAGGTCGGAAGCTGATTATATTTGAGGATGTGGACAACCTGACTACCTACTCCGCCTACAACAACCTAACTTCCTCGGTGAAGGTATTCAAAGGGCCGAACTACAAGCCAGGAGATAAGATCAGGCTCTACGACACTTTCAATGGTAGTGGTGACTACATCGACCTCGAACCCGGTGAGTATCCAGATCTCCAACAGAGCCACACCTTTGGTAATAAGACCTCATCAACCAAGTTCATCATCGGAGATGGCACGGGGTCTGAACCCGTTTCTCCTGGATCGATGGAGTACGCCCACATTCCCTTAATCGTGGAGCTGTACGAACACTGGTTCACCAACAACTCCTTGGGGGGTGGTCCAGGGCGACGTCTTCTGTTGAGCCAGGACACCCCCGAACTGGCTACTTATCTGATGAATAACCTCACGACTTCGTTGAAGATCCGTCCGGGTCCTAACTTCGACCCGAATGCTGACTACGAGGTGAGCTTCTACCGCGACCCCAACTATATCGGTAGTCAGTTAGTGCTGACACCTGGTGAGTATCCGGATCTAAATACAGGACCAATCTGGTTCGGGGACCTGATCTCTTCCGACGGCTGAAAGCAAGCAGGCAGCTAGAGCAGCGATTTATTGCTCCAACATATTGAGTAAAACCACTCGTGAAAGCTAAAAAAAGTAGACTCACAGCTAGATTTCGGTCTATGTCGAGGAGTTTAGAAGTCTGTTGACAGGCTTTAAGCAAATGTGGATTCATCCCATTTGCGGTGTATTAACCACGGAATCCAGGGTGTTTCAACCCCTGGAGATGTCAAAATACCAACTTAATTTAGTACAGTAGAGACGTTCGGTTGAATGTCTCTATTTATTTTGTTTTTTGTTAATCACACAGCAGTTTTCATTTGAGTAAAGCATAGTAGGGACGTTCCATGGAACGTCTCTACAAAATTTTGATTGTGACGCGAACTGATTAATCTGAAAAGCAAATCTCAAATCATCAATTCTTTCCTCCTATTCCCTACTCCCTACTCCCTACTCCCTACTCCCTAATTATTTAATTAAACCGGGAATTTTGACAGAACACATAAGTATCAAACATCGCCCCCACTAAACTACAAGTAATAGCAATTACCAAACACCCTTGCCAAGGATGGCCACTACCAAAAGTCGCTAAGAATTGCCAAATTTGGGCAACACCAAATTGACCAATTGTCCGTAAACTGGGAAAATTACTAATTAAGGCAAAACTTGTCCAGCTAGCCCCAATTAACAGAATAGGAGTTACAAAGCTAAAAATACTTGTCAGTAACAAAGAACGTAGAAGATTAGGCAAAATATTCATATATGTAAAAATAAGCATAGTCACCAAATACTACCTAAGTAGTAAGTCAGCCTATATGGCTTACCTTCTAAGATAGAGAGCTATCAGTAAAAATCAGTCAATCTGTCAGAAAACTTCAACCTTAGTTAAAAAATCTTGTTGAAGATTGGTAAATTCCTCTCATTCATTTCGTTTAGCGTTCTAATTTATTAATTTCTATTGAGTAAGATTACTTTTAAGTTAATTTTCGGAATATGGGGACAACGGATGTTGGCAGCAGCATATTTAGCAGGCCAAGTCTTTTTCCATGTCCTCAAAGGCAAAATTCATCGTCGTAACACCGTTGAGCAAATGGCAATAGTTGGTCCAGAGTCCTTACTCATTGTCTTACTGACAGCTAGTTTTGTAGGTATGGTATTTACCATTCAGGTTGCCAGGGAACTTGTTTCCTTCGGTACAGCTAATATGGTTGGGGGTATGTTGGCTATAACTTTAACGAGGGAACTAGGCCCTGTATTGACAGCAGTTGTTGTCGCAGGGCGAGTAGGTTCGGCATTTGCAGCAGAAATTGGCACGATGAAAGTGACAGAGCAAATTGATGCTCTATATATGCTGAAAACCGATCCAGTAGATTATTTAGTTATTCCTAGAGTTATTGCTTGTGCCGTAATGATGCCAATCTTAACTTTGTTATGTTTGGTAGCTGCCATATTGGGTGGACTTATGGTAGCAGTTAATATGTACGATATTCCCCAGAGTATATATATTAGTTCTGTCCATACTTTTCTAACTCTTTGGGACTTATGCAGTGGATTGATTAAATCAATGGTATTTGGTGTTTTAGTTGCTGTAATTGGTACAAGTTGGGGTTTAACTACTACTGGTGGAGCAAAAGGAGTAGGCCAATCTACAACTACAGCAGTTGTGACAGCCTTAATATCTATTTTTATTTTTAATTTCTTTCTATCTTGGGCAATGTTTCAAGGCATTGGAGGAGCGATGAAACAAAGTTTTTAATATTAGGGAGTAGGGAGTAGGGAGTAGGGAGTAGGGTAATAGGGAGTAGGGGAGTAGGGAACAAGGAACAGGAATGGTAGAAAATACTTTCTATTTCAATATGGTTTGAAGAGCCAGATTGGTATCTTATGAGATTTGTAATATTATTAATTACGAAAAAAAACCTTTTTTCCTAGGGCTGCGCTTGTTGAAAAAAAGTGTCCGCGACAAAAATTCGATGATTTATAATTAAGGGTATTTTCCTATTGCCTATTCCCTTTTACCTGTTACCTTATAAAAAAAACTATGACCGAAAAATTATGGTCAATATCCTCCCCTTTTAAGGGAATAAAAAAAAGAGAATATTTCTGATGTCAAGCCTCCTCATTGCAGAGGTACTGATAACTGATAACTAATAACTGATAACTGAAATGACTAATATTTCTACATCCGAAGCCAAACAAACTATCGAACTTGCCCCTAGTTATAAAATTCCTCTAGTACTAATCATTAGTGCATTACCTTTGGCTTTTTGGCAACTGTGGGTAAGTCTAGCGATCGCTCTATTGGGTCTATTTCTATTACTTCAAACAGTGACTATCCGTCTCAAGTTTACTGATATATCTCTAGAAGTATATCGTTCAGAAAAACTAATACGAAACTTTCCTTATCAAGATTGGCTCAACTGGGAAATATTCTGGTCTCCTGTACCAATTTTATTTTATTTTAGGGAAGTTAAAAGCATCCACTTTCTACCAATTATTTTTGACCCTAAAACACTAAAAAATTGTCTAGAAAAGCACTTACCATTAGAACGGGATTTAATGGAAAGTTAGTATATTCCTATGAGCCAATATCTACAAAAGCTTGAAGTAGAAAATGAAAACCATTCAGTTTAAAACCCTGAATGAAAATAGCATAAAGTCTTGATAATTTTTTTCCATTATGTACCCAGACGAAACACAATCAGAAGAACAAAAAGACCAATCAACAACAACTTCAAATAACATAAATGAAATAGTTCCTTCACCTTGGGATTTAGATGAAGAGGTTGATACTCAAGTTATTCCTACAGATGAACAAAGTGTCAAACCTTACAAAACTGCCGTAACTCAACCAATAGATGCAGAGTATGTTCCATTAGTTGAAGAGAATTCCACAAATACTCCTAATATCAAGAAAGAACCTACAACTCCCCCAGTTGCAGAAATAGATGCAGAGTATGTTCCATTAGTTGAAGAGAATTCTACAGATATTCCTAATATCAAAGAAGAATCTACAACTCCCCCAGTTGTAGAAGAGAATTCTACAGATATTCCTAATATCAAAGAAGAACCTACAGCTCCCCCAGTTGAAGAAATTGAAATAGAATTAACACCACCAGTTAATGGCCTTCAACAGCAAGAAGAAAATTTGAAGGAAGAAATAGCTACTCTACAAAAAACTAAGGCCAAATTACAGCAAGAAATAATGGCACAAACTGAGGCCATAGGGCGTTTGCTACCTGAAGCTTTGAATCAGTTGGAGTCCCGTAGACAAGTATTACAAGTAGAAGTCGAAAAACTAGAACGTCGCAAAGAACGTATTCAAAAAGAAATGCGAACTACTTTTGCAGGTACTTCTCAGGATTTAGCAATTAGAATTCAGGGATTTAAAGATTATTTAGTAGGAAGTTTACAAGATTTAGCTCTTGCTGCCGAACAGCTAGAATTAACCCCACAGATGCAGGAACCTCCAACGCCTTCTGTTATGGAAAATTCTCCTCAGTCTGTCAGAAATGCTGAAACTCCTCAATTTGCAGAAATGGGTTTTGAAGAGCAAGCTAGACAAATTCGCCAAATTCTGGATGAATATCGGAAGATGCCAGATTATTATGGCCCGCCCTGGAAATTACGGCGTACATTTGAACCTATTCATGCAGAAAGAGTTTCTAACTGGTTTTTCGTTCAAGGTGGCCGTGGTGCCCTACGAACTATGGGCAGTCGCTTACAAAATATTTTGGTTGCTTCGGCAATTGTTTCTGTATTAAGAGATTTGTATGATATGCGAGTACGCACTCTGATACTTGCTAACTCCCCGGAACGTTTAGGAGAATGGCGTCGGGGTTTACAAGATTGTCTAGGTATTGACCGCCGTGATTTTAGCCCAGATAGAGGTGTAGCTCTGTTTGAAGAACCAGAAGTATTGGCCCAAAAAGCAGACAGATTGGTGAAACAGGGAAAATTACCGCTCATTATAATTGATGATACGGAAGATAGAATTAGTCTCTCAATGTTACAGTTTCCTCTGTGGTTAGCTTTTGCTCCTGAACCTGGACTTCAAAACTCAATAGATAGATTTTGAAATTGAAGAAGGAAGAAGGAAGAAGGAAGAAGGAAGAAGGAAGAAGTGCGATTCGTTTGGCAAGGGCGAGCTCCTAAGTAAGTTAGGCCAGTCTCAAATTAGGGATAACTAAGCGTAATCATGCAGGTTGAATTCCTGCCCCCTGGGATGCGGGGTGACTCTGAAGTTCAGGATTCCAAGGTAACAACTTGGTCTGGAGGTGCATGGACTTAAAGCCGTAAAACTAGGAGGTTTTGCCTGGTTACCACGGCCAAGGAAGTTGCATAAGGTTAACGTACAGTCAATAAGCGTATAACTGCTCGTCATCTTCGAGCTTGTGAAATTAAGCCTGAGACACCAAGCCCAAAACGGGAAGCCTCATATAACTGGCAACGTAGTTCTTCGACGTTATCGCATCTAGGCGCGAGGCCGGGCGACACTAGGAACCTAAGTGCAACAAGAAATGATACTAGGGAACGAAGTAACCCCTTAAGACTCTCAGTTCTCGACCACGCTCGTAGGGAAAGTTTAACCAATGTCTTTGAGGGATAAGGAAACTCCTGCGAAGCACGCCTGGAGTAATTTCTAGGATGAGCAGACGTGGGGAGACATTACAGGTAGGCGTGAAACCGAAATTGTATTAAGCCAAAACGCACTTGCTGGGGTAAGTAGACTCACATCGAGAGTAGGAGACTCATGCCCGTGAAAAATCTCCAGGCAACCTAGCCGAAGAGTAGCGAAAACCGAGGCGCTCCAAACGTGGACAAACCTTGAGATATAGATGCGAAATTAAGTGTAACCAACCTTGAAGAACCCTGTGATGTTAGGAGCCGTATGAGCTGGAAACTCTCATGTACGGTTTTGGAGTAGAGGTGAGGGATAGCGATATCCCCATCGACTACATCGGAAGAATAAATATAGAGGGAGTAGGGACGTTGCATGCAACGTCCCTACAGGGTAGGCAGTAGAAAGAAAGAATTGATGATTTATCTACGATAATTGATTTTATTTGTTATTAATTGGAGATGTCTAATGATTAGCTGGTTAATCTTAAATGGAGTAATATTAATTATTGCCTATTTCTTGGGTGCTACTCCTAGTGGTTATTGGATAGGTTCATGGTTCTACGGAATCGATATTCGCGAACAAGGTTCGGGTTCTACAGGTGCAACGAATGTATTAAGAACCATCGGCAAATGGCCTGCTTTGGCTGTATTAATTATTGATATTTTAAAAGGGGTATTAGCGATCGCTCTAGTCCGCTATATTTACTCTCTTTTATTTGTGGAAAACTTAACTATTACTGCTGGCATACCTGATGTTTATATAGCAAAAGAATGGATGGTAATTTTAGCAGGACTAATAGCTATATTCGGCCATACTAAGTCTATTTGGATTGGTTTTAAGGGAGGCAAATCAGTTGCTTCTAGTCTGGGTATTTTGTTAGCAATGTCTTGGGTTGTCGGTCTAGGAACACTTTCTGTATTTGCTGTATTTTTAGCTATTAGTCGTATTGTTTCTCTGAGTTCTATCATTGCAGCTATTTCTGTTTCTGGATTAATGTTTTTCAGAGGTGAGCCACTGCCTTATGAAATATTTGCTATCACTGGTGGTATGTATGTAATTTGGCGTCACCGTAGCAATATTGAACGACTTTTAGATGGTAAAGAACCAAGAATTGGGCAAAAGTTGTCAACAGAATCTTAGTTGAAAAAGGCAGGAGGCAGAAGGCAGAAGGCAGAAGGAAAAACTTTGATTTGTCTTAGTTTTAAGCTTTTGATATGTTAAATACAGTAATGGCGACTGCTATACAAACATTTACAGCAGATTTCAGACAAATGAGGTACAGGGTAAATGGTGAAAATCTTGTAGTGCGGGCATCTTGCCCGCGATAGGTGTACCTCATAACAACGGAAAACGCTGTAATTGTTAATCTCTGTACTTCATATACTTGGAATCTGCTGTAACTAAAACCTTTTTCTTCCTCTCCTAGATAACTAATTTCCTAGATAAGTAAAACCTTCTTCCTTCTTCCTTCTTCTTCCTTCTTCCTTCTTCCTTCTTCCTTCTTTCTTCTTCCTTCTTCCTTCTTCTTTCTTCCTTCTTCCTTCTGAATTAATTGTTGAAGTTCTAATTTTTCAATTTTCTCCAAATAGCTAACCCCCCACCTCTACCTCTCGCAGCAATAAATTTTTCTTGAATCAAAAAGTAGGCAAAAAAAGCTTGTTTTCCCACACTTTCAGTGGCAAATTTATCTTCACTTTCTTGACCACCTCGAATATATCCAGAATAGAGTTTTACTCCTAATAATTTGACTGTAATTTTTGTAAAATCAAACGCCAAAATATTTTTTTTATCTATAAATTTTGTCGTACCGGAAAGAGATAGTTTAAAACCAGCAAATTCCACAGTATTTTCTACCCTACCTATTTCTATTTTTTCAGGTGTTTCAGAAGTATTGAGAGGAGAAAAATAAGAGAGGGTAATTTTTACCCAATTCGGAATATAACGTCCAGCTCCCAGAACAGTACCTGCTCGTTTTCTAGTTTTTTTCGTACCAGTAATAAAACATAATTGCCAATTGCCCGATAGTTGTTCAATACTATAGTTATTTTCCTGTTTTTTTGACTGCTTTTCAATTTGAATAAGTGCAGAGACAACGGAATCTGGAGAAGGTTTATTAGGGGAATTTTTGATAATTGAATTAGCTGCTGTTTCTATTGTTAGTAAATCTTCCATAATATTCTTAAGGAATGTTTGAACTTTTAGACATTATACATATTTGAGAAATAAATCTTACAAAACATTTTTTGAGGAAAAAAATAAGTAGGGCTTGCTGATTAAATATAGAAGCATTGAATGATATTGGTTTTAGGGTTTTGAGGTATCAGGCATGTGCGAACTTTTAGGCTACCCTTGGTTCAAAAATTGAGCATTTTTGGCTCTATGATGATAGAAAAATCACTTTTACTCTTTTTGTAGCCAACTCCTCTTTCACTCCTATCTCTCTTAACTCCTAACTACTCCCTACTCCCTTTTTCCCCTCCAGGGAGGGGGAGGGGCGAGGGGCTGACAAGGGTAGGTTTTTTACATTAATCGTATAATAGGAGTCAGACAAGGTAGACAAGGAGGGAAAGTGGACAAGGCAGAAGAAGAAAAAAGAGGCATTAAAACTCATGAAGATCTTATTATCTAT
>NZ_JAAHHG010000212.1:0-12441 GCF_010692555.1 Okeania sp. SIO3B5
TGTGCAGATTGACCTTGAATGGCTTCCTAAGTTCTCGACCTATATTCTTAGGTGTCTTAGAGAGGTTTCCTCGTTCCCTTATTCCTTTATTACGGCTGATTTAGTGAGGCAAAATCTCCCGGAGGGTTCGATATGATTGCTGATAACTTCTGGGACATAATGTTATCCTATGACCCCCTGACTTTCGTCCTACATCCCATAGCTACCTTTGGAATGGTTTAATGTAACAAGAGTTTGATTACCTTCCTGTTCGTCCACTTGTCAGCCTCTGCTTGCGGTATCGTTCCTGGTAACTGGTATTGTTCCGCTTTTAGACCAGCTTCACCAGTTTGATGTTCAGTCTCACCAGTGTGGCCTATGCTGTTAACCCAACAACAGGGCAGATGGAATTTCACCACCAAGGTAATAAGAGTTATTCACAAGTCGAGGTTGTCCTCATGTATTGACTTGGAACGGCCGTTTATACCCAGTTTCCTGGTTTAGTGGCCAACGAGTCGCACATCCCAAATATTATTAATAGGTTGAGCTTGACATCGTAATATCTCATTGCCTAACTGAGCTATTTCTAATATTGCCATAATTTTTTCTTAGAGGATATCTGAAAAGTTTTTTGATACTTAATTTTGCCCCCTAGCCCCCCAACTTTGGGGGAAGAGTCAATTTGCTTCTAAAAGTCCCCCAATTTTGGGGGATGCGCGGGGGCTTGGAAAATATATTAAACCTAAATATTTATTCCTTCTTTCTTCAAGCCCAATAAAGTTAAATAAACGAAGGCAGCTATGCTGAGTGCAGAGGATAGGAAGAACAATTCCCTTCTGCCTTCTGCCTCCTGCCCTCTGCCTTTTCTGATAATTATCCTCTTAATCGGGATGGTAAGTTACCAGTACGCAACTGAAAATTTAAGTTCTGACCATTACGATTAACTTCCAATTCCAACGAACTACCCACCGTTTTATTCTGAACAATTTGTTGTACATTTTCAGACTTAGTAATAGTTTGATTATCAATTCTTTGAATTATATCTCCTGGTTGTAAACCACTTTTATCCGCAGGAGATCCAGGTACAACTTGCATAATTAATACCCCTTGGTCGTTGAATAACCGAATATTTGTATTTAAGTTTCGGTTGAGTTCTTCCCTAAGCTCCGGTGTCAGAGTTTGCATCGCAATACCCAAATAAGCGTGTTCTGCTTTACCCCCCTTAATTAATTGTTGAGCAATTTGTTGAGCATTATTAATAGGAATTGCAAATCCTAAGCCTTGAGCACCATCAATAATAGCTGTATTAATACCAACCACATCACCATTTTGATTGAGTAGAGGGCCACCAGAATTACCAGGATTAATCGCAGCATCCGTCTGAATAAATCCTACTCGCTTATCTGGAACACCCACATCACTACTAGAACGACCTGTAGCACTAATAATACCAACTGTTACAGAATTATCTAGACCTAGAGGGTTGCCAATAGCGATCGCCCATTCTCCAGGTTGCAAGTTATTTGAATCTCCCACAGTTACGGTAGGGAGGTTATTAGCATCAATTTTAATCACTGCTACATCAGTTACAGAATCTGTGCCCAAAACTCTACCTTGTAAGCGACGGCCATCTTTAAGGACAACTTCTACAGTAGTTGAACCTTCTACAACATGAGCATTAGTGAGGATATTACCATCAGAGCTAATGATAAAGCCAGAACCAGTACCTCTCTCAACTGGCCCAGAACGAGATCTAGGAGATTCATAACCATAGAAATCTTCTGGTATTCCTCGACCAAACATATTAGGTCGTTGACTGAATGTTCGAGAAGCATTAATCCTAACTACTGCCGGACCCACTTTTTGGACTGCATCTACAATAAAGTTAGCATTGGAAATAGGCGCTCTAACTGGTAACCAATTAGACTTTTCTGATTTAGAATTACCATAACTATTAGAAGATGATTGAACTATCTGTGTTGAATTTTCCGAAGAGCTAGTTGTCTGTGGGAATATGATGCGTTGGCCTAACAATGCTCCTCCAGCTCCTACCAGTATTAAAGATAGATAGGTTAAAGGTTGTTGCCAAAATACTTTGTTTGTTGTTCTTTTCATTGTCATTTGTTGATATTTGTAGTTGGTTCGTCTGTTAAGAATCAATAATCAGGGTTTAGCTTCCTGATAATAAGTTTTCTTTAATTTTTCCTACAATACCTCTGAGGTTTATTACTTATTTTTTACTTCTGAATGTTGACATAAGATAGCGATATGTTAAATTTAACATTGATCGAAAATGATGTCCGGTTATTTAAGGTTAGAAAGAACTCATTCTTGTCCGCATTGCGGTATTGTAATAGACCGCGACTTGTTTGCGTAGCATGACCTAGGAAATGCGGCGGTAAATATCAAAAATAGGAAGGCAGGGCATTCCGTCCTTAAAGCTCGTGGAGCCTGATGCAATGGCAGGGCTACGAAACGAGAATCTCACGCTATAGCGTCAGCTTAGTGTGGGAAATGTCACTGATTCCACACCTATAACAGGGAATAGGAACAGGGAACAGGGAACAGTGGGAAAAACATTTCCCTGTCTAAGCACCATTATCAGTTTATGTCCGCACCCTATCTGTCTATTGGATGTTGCACAGTGACGAATGATTTTAGATGTTTGATTGAATTGGATTAAGGGCTTTGCTGATTTTTCTTTAATGGGGATAATGCTCCGCATTGCTATCGAGAACACCTAGCTATTAACTGAAAAGGATTTTAGATTTTGCCAAATTTATATTTCAGCCTGATTCAACAAAACCTATGGAAAAAGAGAAATAAAGGTTAAATATTTACAATATCTGCGAGGGATAAAATTTTATGTTTAAGGCTTAAAACACAAATTAAGCTCTAACTACCTTAGGGTGAATAGGGTTATAAAAACTCAGCTTTCAACTTTCAATGAGTTAATTTTTCTCAAATAATTATCATATATACTTGTGCCAAATTAATTTAATATTTGTTAGTAGGGAGTAGAGAGTATGAAGTAGGGCTGAAAAAGATAATCGTATACTTGAGCATATAGATATAAAAATCTAAAAATGATTTTGTCTACTTATTTAACTCGCTCATTAAATATGCAATTAATTTTCCATGACTACTTACTAAGTTACATATTAATTAATCTACCATTATCTCTCTATTGACCTTTAGTATATTTACCATCCCTAAAAAAAATATCCGGTTGTTTTTAAACAAATCCGTTTCATATTATTTCTGCATACACCTATGATTTATTTAGGGCTTGCTGATTAAATCTCAAAGCATTGACATATAAAGAAAAGTGCCTTTTTGGGGCTTTTAAAAAGTGCGCCTGTTTCAGTTCTTAATGCTCAAAAAGTTAGTATTTTAGGCGCATAGTTGGGGAGAAAATTATTCTTACAATTCTTACTCCTACTTCCTCGCTCGTACCCATTTCTCCTGTCTCCCCCTCCTGGGAGGGGGAGGGGCGAGGGGTGGGTTGTCTCCTGTCTCCTACCCTCACCCATAAGACTTTTGAGCGCAAACCCTATTTAATGGTTGCTTATTAATAAAAAAATAATGACCAGATATAAATTTAACCCTAAAATTTTATTCAAATAAAGTTTGATTCAAAATAACTTTTTTTCCTGACTTATGATGAGTTATGAACAATCTGAATGATTATCAAATCTTCGTATTGAAACAGTAATCTTAGTCCATCTAACCCTTTTAATCTCAAGAGATAAACTGTAGAAATAACTACTTGTTTACCAGGATAAAATTGGTATAAATTTAATTTTAAATTACCAAGAAAAAAGCTTTTAATCGATCTAAATATTTCGGGTTTCTACATATAAATAAAGTTGTTTTTGGAAAAATACATGAGAAACCCGACCACTAAAATTTGAGAGTGTAGCTGAAGATAAACTTAAGTCAATAATTGAGTTAATTAATCTTCAGCAAAAATGTAGCGATAAAGTTCATCTGCTCCAGGTTCTGGACTACCTGTACCAAACTCAACTGCTTCAGCAATCAAATTTTCAATCTTTTGATCTATTGCTTTTAACTCTGCAGCATCCGCCAAATTATGTTCTGTCAGATAAGCTGTAAATTTCTCTATCGGGTCACGAGAAAACCAATATTCCTTTTCTTCCTTATCCCGTAATTCATCAGGGTCAGCTAAAGAATGTCCTCGGAATCGATAAGTTAAAGCTTCAATTAAAGTCGGTCCTTCACCAGCACGAGCTCTCGCAACCGCCTCTTGAGCAGCAGAATGTACTGCCAATACATCCATACCATCAACCTCCACACCTACCATACCAAAGGCATGAGCTTTCTTATAAATCTCAGGTTCAGAAGTGGCCCGCTCGTGAGCCATACCAATTGCCCACTTATTATTCTCCACTACATAAATAATTGGTAATTTCCACAACGTGGCCATATTAAGACATTCAAAAAATTGGCCGTTATTACAAGCTCCATCTCCAAAGAAACAGGCGGTCACTTGGTCTGCAGCTTCATCCCCCATAGTTTCCCGACGATATTTACTCTGAAAAGCTGCCCCAGTTGCTACAGGAATACCTTCAGCAACAAAAGCATAACCTCCTAATAAATTATGTTCAGCAGAGAACATATGCATTGACCCACCACGACCTTTAGAACAACCTGTAGCTTTACCAAATAATTCAGCCATAACTTCCCGTGCTGGTACACCAGCACTTAAAGCATGAACATGGTCTCTATAAGTACTGCAAACAAAATCTTCATCTTGGCGCATGGCTTTAATTACACCAGAAGAAACTGCTTCTTGTCCATTATAAAGATGAACAAAGCCAAACATTTTACCTCGATAATACATTTCAGCACACTTATCTTCAAACAAGCGCCCTAAAACCATATCTTCATATAGTATTAATCCTTCTTCTTTAGTAATTTTTATACTATTGGTATCAAAAGTAGGTAATGTACGTTCTTGGATCATTTTATTTATTCTAAGCTAGGTATGATTAGTAATAAATCTTATATTACAAGTTAAAGGTTCTAATGAATTTATTAGGTAGTTTATGCCGAAATTGTGTATGAAAACCAAAAAATGTTACTAACTTTTGAACGATATAGTGCCATAAAGCTTGAAAGCTCCTTTGCTTTAAGATAAGAAATAAAAAATAGTATGTTTGTCTTAAACAATCGTGCTATATGATATAATAAAATTTTTATAAACCCTAAATATAGAGAAGATTTGACTCCTTAAGTAATTAAGATGTTAGAATTAAAAACGAAGTAGTGAAGGTAGTATATAAAAACTAATGGATTCTAGCCGACTTCAAACTATGAGAGGTACTTAAACAGCACAATCAAAACTTATGTGAGATTGTGGCTTTGGGGTCTAAGTTTTTGAACTTACATACTATACTACAATAATATAGTTTTTCTGTACCATACTAAGGACTGGGTATTGTGAATATTTCTGTTTTTTGATTTGAAAAGTGATTGTCGATCCAACTATTCCTAAACCCGATTGAGTAAATCAATTAACGATGCGATTTGGGGGACAATTCCTGTCTATTTTAACTGTCAAAGCCGGAAATGCTGGAGGTGAAAACTATAGCAGTGAACCCCAAAAATACTAGCCAAGATTGCTCAAATTGTGGGGAAAAAGTCCCTAAAGAATTAAACATACGAACTCATTCTTGCCCACACTGCGGTATCGTCATAGACCGCGACTTGTTTGCGCAGCATGACCTAGGAAATGCAGCAATAAATATAAAAAATAGGGCGGCGGGGCATCCCGTCCTTAAAGCACGCGCTTGTCCGATGCAGTAGCAGGACTACGAAACGAGAAGCCCACACTAAGCTGACGCTATAGTGTGGGAGTATGTCACTGAAGAGGTAGTCAAAAAGAGTGGTAAAATAACAAAAATATTTCTAAATTTAGTCAGCAATATCGTATACTATAGGCTAACATAATAACCTAATTATACTAAATTATATTAACTAGCCTTTGAGGAAGTGCACTGTGCGGATTCCATTAGATTACTACCGAATTTTGGGTTTACCAATTCAGGCTACTGTCGAACAGTTACGACAGGCACATCGCGACCGCACTCAGCAGTTTCCGAGAAGAGAGTATTCAGAGGCAACTATTGTCGCCCGCAAACAACTTGTAGACGAGGCTTATGCTACTCTATCTGACCCAGAACAACGGCAAACCTACGATGGCAGTTTTCTGAGTAAAACCTACGAGCCGGAATTAGCACAGATAAGTCCAAGTTCTGAGATAAATCTGGAAAAAGCACAACAACAAGAAGAAGAGAAAGAAACAAAACTTCAACAAACAGAAGAAATTCCTCCAAAGGTAGCTTCTAGACGTTTAACAAGAGGGATAAGCTCTCACGGTATAGAAACTCCGGTTAGCCATGAATTTGACCCTAACACTCCCAGCATAGAAATAGAAGATAGACAGTTTGTGGGCGCTCTCTTAATTTTACAGGAATTAGGAGAATATGAGCTAATCCTAAAGTTGACCCGTCCCTATCTAATTAATAATAGTATTGCAGTCAAAGATGGCCGTTTTGGAGATCCAGTATTAGTACTACCAGATATTGCCCTAACAGTTGCTTTAGCAAATTTAGAATTAGGAAGAGAGCAATGGCAACAAGGACAATATGAAAGTGCGGCAACAGCTTTAGAAGCAGGTCAGGGATTATTGCTACGAGAAAACCTATTTGTCCAAATTAGAGGAGAAATACAAGCTGACCTCTATAAGCTACGTCCTTATAGAATAATGGAATTAGTCGAACTACCAGAAGAAAAAGCATTAGACCGTCGCCGTGGGTTAGAAATTCTTCAAGATATGTTGAATGAAAGAGGAGGAATTGATGGTCAAGGTGACGATCGATCTGGATTAGGGGTTGAAGATTTTCTGAAGTTTGTTCAGCAGCTACGTCACCATTTAAGCATGGCAGAACAAAAGAAATTATTTGAGTCTGAAGCTCATCGTCCTTCTGCCGTCGGTACATATTTAGCAGTTTATACTTTTTTAGCTCAAGGGTTTGCCCAAAAACAACCAGCCTTAATTCGTAAAGCTAAGTTTATGCTGATGCAATTGGGTAGGAGTCAAGATGTCAATCTAGAGAAAGCTGTCTGTTCATTACTTTTAGGACAAACTGAAGAGGCTAGTAGATCCTTAGAACTAAGTCAGGAACACGAACCTTTATCCTTTATTAAAGAAAATTCTCAAGAATCTCCAGATTTACTACCAGGTTTGTGTCTCTATGCTGAACATTGGTTGACGGAGGAAGTATTTCCGCATTTCCGCGACCTATCTGACAAGTCAGCTTCTTTGAAAGACTATTTTGCCGATCGCCACGTTCAAGCTTATCTAGAAGCTTTGCCTGCTGAAGCAGAAGCAACTAATCAATGGGTAGTTGTTCAACCGCGTCGCGATCGCGATACAGAAGAAACATTGTATCAAAAAGAAACAGACCAATCTTCAGTGTTAGATTTGGGACAAAAACGTACATCTAGTGTGGGTAGCGCTGCTACTGCCACTATGGCCTCAACTAGCACAAGAACATCCAATCAACTAGAAGGTAGTTCCGAACGGTCACTTGAAGAAGCAGAGAAATTATCATCAGATATGCAAAAACAAGGAAGTTCCTTGAGCTATAGTCGCTATTCAGAGAGAATTAGAGAAAGGAGTAGAAGTCGTTTACCTCAGTTAAATGAAAATATGTCAGCGGGTAGTAAAGAATTACCCCAATCAATGCTTGAGCAAAATCCACGCAGAAAATCAACCAGAAGAGAACCTGTTAAGATTGGTCGTTTAATATTCATAGCAGGTTTGGGGTTATTAGCAATAGGATTGATTGGGTTTGTGGCAATTAAAACTATTGGCTGGTTAGCAAATGCTTTAGGCTTAGGTAGGGAACAACCGATGGTACAACTGGATAGACCTCCATTGGAAATTCCAGAACTTAATCAGGTCAGTAGCGCAGCATCAGGTCCAATTACAGAAGAAACTGCACGCCTAACTATTCAAAGTTGGTTAGATACTAAGGCTGCAGCTCTAGGTCCTAATCATCAAACTGGACAATTACAGAACATTCTCGTAGATCCGGCACTTGAACGTTGGTTACCGACAGCTAATGCTCTGAAGCTAGAGAACTCTTATCGAAAGTATAAGCATAGTTTAGAGATAAAAGATATAAGTAAAACAAATGCCAATCAAGCTCAAGTGGAAGCTCAAGTTAGAGAAAACGTAGAGTTTTATGATAATGACAGATTAACCAATTCTCAAAATGATAACTTACTTGTTCGTTACGACTTGGTTCGTCAAGATGGAAAATGGAAAATTCGTAATTGGAATGTACTCCAATAACTTTTAAGTTGTAATTTTAACATCTTGGCTTGCAACTTTATGAAATAAAGATTTCTAGAGTTTATGACGCAGACAGAGAGAAAAAAGATTAGAGTACTTTGAATTAAAAGGTAAAAATTGTTTCTTTCATTTAGCTATACCATTAAACATCTGGTGAAAAAGAATAGACTTTTTGCAGAGGTAGGGAACAGGCGACAGACAACAGGAAAGAAAATTTATGGAAAAAAACACCAAAAATGATCTATACGTGTAATTTCCAGAAATGTCTATTTGAACAAAGAATATTGCGTGTGCCGCGCTCTATTTGTAGAGAACTAAAGAATAGAAATTTGTAGTAAATAGGGTTTGCTTAATAGAGTCTTTTGGTAAGGGTAGGAGTCAGAATTTCCGTTTGTCATGCTCCGCAAACAGAATCCAGAATTCAGGAGTTAGGGGAATTATATAGCAATCCTATTTTATTCGTGTCAAAAATCTTACTGCTTTTTAGGGAATAGGGAACAGGGAACAGGTAAGAGTTTCAGTTAAGAGTTTCAGTTTTTTTATCTACTTTTTGATTTGTCGCAACCTAATTTAGGATTGCTATAGAGGAAGTAGTCAGAAAAATTGTAAGAGTGATTTTTCTGCCATAATCGTCTGAAAATACTAGCTTTATGCAGCTCTTGCCACCAAAAAGCTGATACTTTTTGAGACAAAAAAATCCTACAACCAATATCAGTCAATGCTTTGATATTTAATATCATGTCCGATAGCATCGGAGCGTGTATAAAATTAAGGTGACAATGAAAGAAAACCTTCTGCCTCCTGCCTCCTGCCTCCTGCCTTCGGACAACCATTGTCTAATTATTCAACCGGACATGATATAATTAGAGTTTGCTGAAAAAGTCTTTTTGCTGGGGTAGGAGACAGGAGACAGGAGACAACCCACCCCTCGCCCCTCCCCCTCCACCGGAGGGGGAGACAGGAGAAATGGGAATGAGCGAGGAGATAGGAGTAAGAATTGTAAGAATGATTTTTCTGCCCAACTATACGCCTAAAATACTAACTTTTTGAGTGTTTTAGACTTAAACAGGCGCACTGCAATTCGACTCTAAAAAGGCTAAAACCTTTATTTGTCATGTTTTTAGATTTAATCAGCAAACCCTAATTAGCAAGCCCTAAATATTTATCTGAATAGTATAGCGCTACGCACAAGGCAACAGCTCCGGAATTAGGGTCTGTCATCAATTAGAACTATAAGCTTTGTGAGTCAAGGTTTTTAGCACCTGGAGTCTTTCCAAGCCAAAAGTTCAAAACTCTTGCTACATAGCACTTTCAGATTTAATTGATGACACGTCCTAGCTCTCCTGTAAAGCAACAGGGGAAAATATCAAGAACAGGCAAGATGCCCATTCCACTTCCACAAAACTATTAAAACCATCCCGCATTTATGCAACGCCTACATTACATCTATGGATTACTTCAAACTTCTGCCACTTCAATAAATAAGTATATTTATTAAAAATTTTTAATTTAATTATAAGATTAGTTTATTAATTAATAATATTATAATTTATTATAACTTTAGTAATGTTAAGGAACCGTAACATTAGATATCCAGAATTCCCTATAAACCCGTATGTATACTCATAATCTTTGAGTAAGGACTCTTGACCAAATCTGAAATTTTCTGCAAGATATAGACTTAGAGGCGATCCCGGCGATCCCAAAAAAATGCTTTTCTTATTGTTTCTATATATCTCGAAACTTTTAAGAACCTTCAAGTATTTGTTAGAGCCGGAAAAAGAGTCCTTGAAAAAACAAGAAATTTAGATGCAGTTTCCTATTAAATTTTGGGAAATGAAATACTAAATACTGTCAAAAAATAGGAGAACATACAGAATGGTTCAAGAACGTCCACCCCTAGAAGAGATGACTTTGAGACAACTACGCAAAGTCGCTAGTGAGCTAGGTATATCTCGTTACAGCAGGATGCGTAAAGCACAACTACTGGCATCAGTTATAGAAGCTCAAGGTATTAGCCATACCTCATCTGCTCCACCTTCAGCATTAGAAACACAAGAAGAGGTGGAAGCAAAAAAATTTGAATTAGGGCAAGAAAACAACAATGATGATTTTCTTTCATCCATAGATGAAGGTTTAACAGATTTACCCAATGGGTATGCTCAAAGCCGAATAGTTTTAATGCCACGGGACCCAGAGTGGGCATACGCCTATTGGGATATTCCTAATGAACAGAAGGAAGAGTTACGTCGTCAAGGGGGACAGCAGTTAGCGCTGCGAATTTATGATGTGACTGACATTAAATTAAACTACCAAAGCCCTCATAGTATTCAGGAATATCCTTGTGATGAATTAGCTCGTGAATGGTATATACCAATTCCAGTAAGCGATCGCGACTATATTGTGGAAATAGGGTATCGATGTGCTGATGGTAGGTGGTTAGTTTTAGCTAGTTCTGAGCGAGTGCATATTCCTCCAGTTTATCCCTCAGATTGGATTGATGATCAATTCATTACAGTGAGTTGGGATGAAGATTTACGTGGCAAAACTTTTATGGAACTGCTTCCTGCCAGTCGCAAAATTACTTTTCATGATAATCCCGATGATATTTATGAAGAGATGTTCGGCATAGCTGAAGTGGAGAATCAAAGGATTGCTGCTTCTATGTTTGGCTCTATTCAAATGGTTCCTGGTTCAGGACAAATGATAGAAGAAGGAGTCAGTTCATATACTATGGCATCAGGTGTAGGGATGTGGTCATCTGGTGGCAATATCTCTGGAGCTACTCAAACTATGTCAGGTGTAGGTCAAACTATGTCAGGAGCTGGTTTAACTGCTTCAGGGGTAGGTCAAACTATGTCAGGAGCTGGTTTAACTGCTTCGGGTGTAGGTCAAACTATGTCAGGAGCTGGTTTAACTGCTTCGGGTGTAGGTCAAACTATGTCAGGAGTTGGTTTAACTGCTTCGGGTGTAGGTCAAACTATGTCAGGAGTTGGTTTAACTGCTTCGGGTGTAGGTCAAACTATGTCAGGAGTTGGTTTAACTGCTTCGGGTGTAGGTCAAACTATGTCAGGAGTTGGTTTAACTGCTTCAGGTGTAGGTCAAACTATGTCAGGAGCTGGTTTAACGGCTTCAGGTGTAGGTCAAACTATGTCAGGAGCTGGTTTAACGGCTTCAGGTGTAGGTCAAACTATGTCAGGAGCTGGTTTAACTGCTTCAGGGGTAGGTCAAACTATGTCAGGAGTTGGTTTAACGGCTTCAGGTGTAGGTCAAACTATGTCAGGAGCTGGTTTAACTGCTTCAGGTGTAGGTCAAACTATGTCAGGAGCTGGTTTAACTGCTTCGGGTGTAGGTCAAACTATGTCAGGAGTTGGTTTAACGGCTTCAGGTGTAGGTCAAACTATGTCAGGAGTTGGTTTAACGGCTTCAGGTGTAGGTCAAACTATGTCAGGAGTTGGTTTAACCAGTTCAGGCATGGGCATGGGCATGAATATGTCAGGAGTTGGTTTAACGGCTTCAGGGGTAGGTCAAACTATGTCAGGAGTTGGTTTAACGGCTTCAGGTGTAGGTCAAACTATGTCAGGAGTTGGTTTAACGGCTTCAGGTGTAGGTCAAACTATGTCAGGAGTTGGTTTAACCAGTTCAGGCATGGGCATGGGCATGAATATGTCAGGAGTTGGTTTAACGGCTTCAGGGGTAGGTCAAACTATGTCAGGAGTTGGTTTAACTGCTTCGGGTGTAGGTCAAACTATGTCAGGAGTTGGTTTAACGGCTTCAGGGGTAGGTCAAACTATGTCAGGAGTTGGTTTAACCAGTTCAGGCATGGGCATGGGCATGAATATGTCAGGAGTTGGTTTAACGGCTTCAGGGGTAGGTCAAACTATGTCAGGAGTTGGTTTAACTGCTTCGGGTGTAGGTCAAACTATGTCAGGAGTTGGTTTAACGGCTTCAGGGGTAGGTCAAACTATGTCAGGAGTTGGTTTAACCAGTTCAGGCATGGGCATGGGCATGAATATGTCAGGAGTTGGTTTAACGGCTTCAGGGGTAGGTCAAACTATGTCAGGAGTTGGTTTAAC
>NZ_JAAHHG010000212.1:12541-15699 GCF_010692555.1 Okeania sp. SIO3B5
CAGGGGTAGGTCAAACTATGTCAGGAGTTGGTTTAACCAGTTCAGGCATGGGCATGGGCATGAATATGTCAGGAGTTGGTTTAACGGCTTCAGGGGTAGGTCAAACTATGTCAGGAGTTGGTTTAACGGCTTCAGGTGTAGGTCAAACTATGTCAGGAGTTGGTTTAACTGCTTCGGGTGTAGGTCAAACTATGTCAGGAGTTGGTTTAACGGCTTCAGGTGTAGGTCAAACTATGTCAGGAGTAGGTTTAACCAGTTCAGGCATGGGCATGGGCATGAATATGTCAGGAGTTGGTTTAACTGCTTCGGGTGTAGGTCAAACTATGTCTGGTGTAGGTCAAACTATGTCAGGCATGGGCATGGGCATGAATATGTCAGGAGTTGGTTTAACTGCTTCAGGGGTAGGTCAAACTATGTCAGGAGTTGGTTTAACGGCTTCAGGTGTAGGTCAAACTATGTCAGGGGTAGGTTTAACTGCTTCGGGTGTAGGTCAAACTATGTCTGGTGTAGGTTTAACTGCTTCAGGTGTAGGTCAAACTATGTCCGGTATTGGTTTAACCACTTCAGGCATGGGCATGGGCATGAATATGTCAGGAGTAGGTTTAACGGCTTCAGGCATGGGCATGGGCATGAATATGTCCGGTGTAGGTTTAACTGCTTCAGGTGTAGGTCAAACTATGTCCGGTATTGGTTTAACCACTTCAGGCATGGGTATGGGCATGAATATGTCAGGAGTTGGTTTAACTGCTTCAGGGGTAGGTCAAACTATGTCAGGGGTAGGTTTAACTGCTTCAGGCATGGGCATGGGCATAAATATGTCAGGGGTAGGTTTAACGGCTTCAGGCATGGGCATGAATATGTCTGGTGTAGGTTTAACGGCTTCAGGCATGGGCATGAATATGTCTGGTGTAGGTTTAACGGCTTCAGGAATGGGCATGAATATGTCCGGTGTTGCTGCTTCTATGCCACCAGTTCGCCCACGCAAGTTCTGGTTAGTTGCTGATGCCGAACTTATTATTTACGGTGCAACGGAACCTGATGCTACTGTCACTATTGGCGGACGACCTATTAAACTTAACTCTGATGGTACTTTCCGTTTCCAGATGGCCTTCCCTGATGGTTTAATTGATTATCCTATCATGGCAGTGGCAGTCGATGGCGAACAAAACCGCTCTATACACATGAAGTTCACTCGTGAAACGCCAGAACGTCGCACTAATACAAAGCAAGAAGCTGTTTTGGAATGGGTATAGAAATTCTCATATTTTTGAGGTAGGGTAATTAGAGGTGAAACAGTCTCTGTCTTTATCGGAGCGTGTATTCAATTGTGAAAACTGCAATTTCAGTTGTGATCGAGACTTGAATGCAGCGTTAAATTTAGCTATGGCGGTCAGTTTGCTCCGCAACGCTAACGCTAACGACCGTGACAGCTTGCGGACTGGATAACGCCGACGTTGCCAGATTGAAGCAGGAATAGAACAGATAATCATAGATTTCTATAGATTATCGTAGGTTTCTAAGAACGGTAAACAGGTTCTGTTGCTTGCTTGTTTTAACTATTGATAACTAAGGCATAAGTAGCGATCGCTTATCGCTAGCTTACTAAATAACCCCCGGACTTTACCGGGGGTTTATCATTGAATCAGTTAGAAATGGTTAATATTAAGCTTTAGCAGTACAATTTATAGAGGTTTTCTGTTTCATAATAATACAACTATTAAGAGAGGAAATCAGATTTCCTAATATTCAATCCTCTCGATTTTAACTAGAGGTAATTATTCATTATTCATTATCAATTAATAAATGTAGTCTACCTTTGTAAAAACAGCTATAATTAGCAAAGTAATCAAGTTATATAATACCAATTTGAAAAAAGAATGTTACGAATAATAAGTGTAATAAAAAGATTTTACAGTAAATGTCCCTTTGACAAAAAAGAGAATTTACGACCTGAAAAATGGTATTAAATCTATTCCCATACGACTCCTGAATCCAGAATACAGAATTCTAAGAAATACCCTAGCTATTTGTAGAAAAAATTTATCAAATTGTTATAACATCAATTTATTACTGATGAAGGTATCAGAAGTAACTCAAACATTAAAAAAAATATTTGAAGAATATTTGGCAATTCCATCTACTACTTCATGGCAAATAGAAACAGATGATTTTCGACTTTTAGTTCTACTTTCAGAAGACAAAAATTGGCTGAGAATATTAATTCCAATTGCTCCTCAAGGAGATGTTCAACCATTTCTTGATAAATTACTTGAAGCTAACTTTGATTTAACTTTAGACACTCGCTATGCTTTATATGAAAATGTCTTATGGGGAGTATTTCAGCATCATTTTTCTACATTAATAGTAGAAGATTTTAGTACAGCTATTCAAAGATTGATTGATTTAAAAGAACAAGGTATATCAAGTTATTTTAATGAAGTAATAGAAAATCGGATTGTCGAAGTAATTAAAGCAGCAAAACTTCAAGAACAAACTTTAGAAGCAACCATGCAAACTTTAGAACGCTTTTATGCAGAAGGTTTAATGGGTGAAATAGATATGAATTCAGAATATCGTGAAAAAACTTTGGCAGCTTGGCGTTATCAATTAGAGCGTTTATGGCCGGAAGTGGAACCTTGACGAAGTCAGAAGTCATATCATGTCCGGTTGAATAGTGACACTTTAGAGGAATGAAGGCAGAAGGCAGAAGGCAGAGGGCAGAAGGGAAGAAAAGATTAGAACCCACATTTCGCACCACAAAATGTAGCAACCGAAGAAGGAGTCAGGAGACAACCCACCCCTCGCCCCTCCCCCTCCCAGGAGGGGAAGACAGGAGACAGAATTTGAGAAGAAAATCATAACTACCGTGATTGAGTAATCAATCAAACAAGTATTTATGCGTAAATTTTTTACTCGGAATTTGATCAACGAAAAAAGTAATTGAGATGATTTGCATAGTATAAATACCTACTAAAATACAAATTTATATACTACTTTTAATGATACGCTCTTGAAGTGCGGAATGTGAGTTAGAAGGGATAAAGTTTTTTATCACTAATTATCCGGACATAATATCAAAAGTTATTTTTGTAACGGGGATTTGAGCAAGGCTCCAAAAATATTTCGCCTTAAAAGGTGGGGTTTTAGACCCAAATTAT
>NZ_JAAHHG010000213.1 GCF_010692555.1 Okeania sp. SIO3B5
CCTGTTCGGTGACGAGGTTCGATGTGACATTGGGGTTTGGCGCTTTCTGCTGGTCCTCTAGCCATCTGGCGACCATCTCGCGATGGGTACGGAAGGGCCTGATATCCATTGCTGGTATATCTGTGATTAAATCATCATTTTTAGATGAATACCCCATGTCTTTGAGGCTGAAACTGATGGAACCCTGACCTTGCTTAATAGAACGTTGATAAATCAGTTTACCTTCTGAATTAACTGTCCAAGGTAATGATTCTCTCTGCGTCAGAATGTTGCAAGCTTCCCAGATGACAATAGAAGAAGCAAAAGGACTATGCTTGCCATTGGGAAATAAATCAGAGCTTGTTGGTGTTCTTGTCTCAGCTTTATATCTACCTTTTTTGGCTTGGGTAGGAACAGGACTGCTAATAGAACAGTGAATTACGCACTGAGGTTGTTCGTAATAACCCTCACAGCTATTACATAGTTTAGGATTAATGGAGTATTGTTCATTTTCTATAGTTATTGCACCTGTTGGGCAGTGTATTTGTGGTACACAGGTGGCACATGAGGTACAGTTTTCAGTAATTTTGTGAGTCATAACACGCCCCTGTTATTGCTGTTGAGAAGTTTTGTGCTAACTGATTAAGATTAATCATATTGATGTCCTGTTTGCTATATAACTAACTATCTATACATGGAGTGAAGATATCAAATCTTTTGTTTGTTGTTGATTTAAGTATTTTCACTTACGTTAAATTCTACATTTAATAATAAGAGTTAATATTTCATAAATTATTTAGATTAGATGTTCATAGTAAGCAAATTAATATTGTTTTTATTTTTTATACTTGAGTAATTATAGGATTTTTATAGTTATACATTTAACTTGCAATAGTTAATATTTATAAGTATTATTGTATTGCTATTTTACAATAAAAAAAATAAGGGAAAATGCTAAACAAATATTTTTAATGTAAATTTGTCTGCATTTAACCCCATTTTCTAACTGCTTATACTTTTATAGTTGAGAGAAATGCTTAACATTTCAGTTGATTGCTTGTAGTATTTACTCGATGACTAACTTGTAATTTACCTTTGGGAAGTTGAATCTTTTTTTGTTTAAGAATTCTCCTGACTTGAGTACCACTAAGTTTGATTCCTGTTTTTTCAGCAAGATAATTTGCTAAACGTTCTCCACTCCAGTTTTGACATTCAAAACCTAACTGATGAGGAGATTTTTTGCTGACTTCTATTAACAATTGAATGTATTCTTCTGTAGCTTTGCGAAAGTTACCATGCTCTCGTCGATCTCGCAAACTATCTAATTGGTCTGGGTCTCCATGTACACACCAATAAGCAACTGTTCTATAAGAACAACCTATAAATGCAGAAATTTCTGAATAAGTTTTTCCGTCATTTAATAGAAGTAACATCAATACTCGTTCTCGGAAATGAGAGCAATTACCTTCTTGTAAGGCTTTTTGCAATCTTTTCTTTTGCATTGAACTAAGAAAATCTTTAGCAGGCATAACAGCTACCTCAGTTTGACAATTTAATGCAACTTAGCTGCACTATATATAATCCGCTTTTTAAAACCCTCTAAATTGAGAAGATAAGCTATGACTCTAGACTCAGACAAAAATTTGTCTATTGTAGTCTGCTACGCTATAATTCAAGTAAGGTTGAGTAAAATATTTGTTCTTAGTAATTGAATGGTTTTGACACTCCACGGGATAAATCCGCGTGGATTCTTAAGGGTAACAAATTTGCCGGGATAAATCCACGTCAAATTTTACCCTTAATGGCATAGCCAAAGATGCCTCTAGTCTGTCCGGGGTAAACCCATTCAGGTTGCTTTTGACTCCAATATTTGCAGCTCCGTTACAATCTGCATTTATCAATTTATTCTGCTTAGTTTTGTACAAACCGCGTTTGACTCGCTTGCCACTAAAACTGTATTCATTCGGGTTATTAGCATTGTAAACAGGTATCCGATCGCCGTCTAAAAAACTAGCCTTAGAGGTATAAGACTCCTCCTGTTCTATATAGGTTAATCCATACCTATCACACATAGCTTTTAGTTTGAACCTGAAACTATGGTGTGGTATTTGTACAAATTTTTGGTTAGTTTTTTTACCTAAATTGATACTTTGTTTGATTCGGTGATTTACGCCAACAACAATAGTAAATATCTTGTTTTCACTACACCAGTTGATTAAATATCTAGCTGCTTTATTCAGGTAATCTCTAACTTTATTGTTCCGATTTACTGTTATGCTGACTTGCTTTTTGGTTAAATCTTTGATGCCTTGTTTATCCTTTATAGACTGTATTCTAGAATGTTCCTTGTTGTACCATTGATTGATTGATTTAAGCTTTCTACCGTCTAAAATAAACGATGACCCAGTATTCGATACACAAGTTGCTAGATTGTCTAGACCAAGGTCTATTGCTAAAGCATTGTCAGATTTTACTATCTGCTGCGATTCAACTTCAGTAATAAATTCTACCTCAAAAAACCTAGCATCATATCTAGGAATTATTCTAACTTCCTTGAGATTTTTACCTACTAATCTTTCTGGAAATGGAATTTTAACTGCACCATATTCAGTCTTAAATTTCCGCGACATAGGAATATTGAAATCTCCATTTCTCACCTTAATTCGAGGTATTATTAAAGGAAAATACCCTTCTTTGTTGAGGTATCTAGGCAATCGTATTTGTTCAAAACGATAATTACCTTCTTTAGCTTTTTGGATTAAGTTAAAAAACGACTTAAAAGACCTATCTACCACTTTTAATGTTTGCTGTGCAATATCGGTTTGAAGGAGTTGATAATTTTCGTTATCTTTGCAGTAATGGTAATTTGACTCATATCTTAGATATCCGCCTTCAGCAAAATAGAACTGTCTCACAGAGTAAAGGCCCACATTGTACATATTTTTGGATAATCTGCACAATTGTCTTAAGGCTTTAAACTCCTGGCTTGACAGGTTTCTAATTTTGTTCTTTTGGGTAAGATACATAGTGAATTTTTGCGCTTATAATACACATTTAGGCGATAATATTCAAATACTGCAATTTTTGACTACGGATTAAAATCCGCGCCCGTCGTTTCCATCCACCGCTTAAAAGACGGTGGTTTCCCACTTACCGATTTTTTATGATGATTTCTTCTATAGAAAGCATAAAAAACCGGATTCAACTTAAGCCTGTATTCTTAACAGTTAACTTGGCCATAATTAGACATAAAAATATAAGTTTGTCTTACCAGATATATAGTTACTGCTAATAAGAACATATTACTTTTTGATAAAATCTTTTCCTGTCAAATAACTAACAGTTTATTCTGTGATGGTTAGAATTACTATTGCTGCTACGCGGAAGTCAAAAGTCAGCGGAAGTCGAAGTTAAAAAGTCAAAAGTCAAAAGTATTGATTGGTAAGGCTTTTAGGATTTTGTAACTGGTTAGTTATTTCTGCCATCCTGCACTAGAATGACTGCTGTACAATACCTATACAATTCCGGCAAAACTAGGTAAAACCTGACCCACCCCTCTAGCTCCCCTCCCAGGAGGGGATGGGGGTGGGTGATGTTTGCTTCTTGCTTCAACCTGGGAGGCCGCCCTCGTCCAGTTCACAAGCGTAAATTCGGGTACAGCCTACCCTATTTTTTTGATTAACTTCCCCATACTGAGATAACACCAATGCCGCATTCAAGTCCCGGTCTATTCTCATTCCACAGTGAGGACAATTCCCCGGTGCGGTCTTTTAACTTTAATTCTTGATGAATGTAACCACAACTATGACAAGTTTTGGATGACGGAAACCACTGATCAGCTAGCACTACTGTCCCACCAGAGCTTACGATTTTGGTTGTCAATCGTTGTCTAAATTGATAAAATCCTTGGCGGGCTATAGATGCTGCCAACTTACCATTTTTCATCATCCCTTTCACATTTAAACTCTCTAAGCAGACGTGCTTAACTTTACCCACTAAGAGTGTAGTAGTTTTCTCTATGAAATCCCTACGCACGTTAGTAACACGACCATGGTACTTCGCGAGTTTTTTGTAATATTTAATGGCATTTTTTGAAGGTGGTTTACCTTTACCTCCTAGTTGTTTATTCCTATTGCGCCATTGAAATTTAGCCTGGTTTAATTGCTCTAGTTTAATAGAGTCTGGGAGACTTAAAATTTCGTTTTCCCCCTTTTTTTGGTTTGCTATACTTGCAAATTGTTTAACTCCAACATCTATACCAAAAGTTTCGTATTGTCGCTCATCTAATAGGGGATGAACTGGTAACTCCTCGGCTTCAATACCAAAACTAACAAACCATTTTTCCCCTGTTCTACTAATAGAAAAAGTCTGGCTTGCTGTGGTGTAAGGAATTGATTCCCATAATCGAAAAGTTCCTAATGTTGGTATTTTAATTTTTTTACCAGGGTTAATTGTAACTTTTCCATTACCGTCATAAACAGTAAAAGATTGTCTGTCTTTTTTCCTTTTCAACTTAGGACACTTACTTATTCCTTCTTTTTCGGAGGATAAGGATATCTCAGAATTACACACTTGATGCTTGACTCTCTTGCTGAGTTTTCCTTATATTTAGTTAATTTGATATGATGAGGAAACCATTGCCTACAGGACGCTACAGTTTTTGCTCCGCAACATTATTGATGTAGGTATACCGCACCTAAAAAGCGGAAGTTCTGCGAAGCGCAAAACGACCACTTGCACCTGTCAGCGACGCGGCGGAGTCTCGGTAATGCATAACTTTTGCGTAGCGCCATACTATGACAAAATTGCATAAAAAAAAGTTAGGGAGCTCAGACTTTGGGTGAATAATTTCACTAATACACCTGAAGCTGATACTCCACAAACTTCTATATTAATATTTCTGAGTTGATATTTTTCCAAACTCACACAGCTGCAGGAGCATGAGTGAAGCATTTCTTGCCACAAATGTTAGCGCAAGCTTCACATCCGATACAGTCATCTGCATTAGCAATAGTCATAACTTTCCGTAATACTTCATCATCATCATCGTCATCATCTACAAACTCTCCATGTTCGTTGAGGGGTCTAAGTTCTAGAACATTTCTATGACAAACTTTAAAGCAACGACCACAACCTAGGCATTTATTCATGTCAATAGATTCGACATACTGAGGAGTCCAAGCTGTACCACCTTTAGTTAAAGCTGTTAATGTTGCCATCGGTTCTTCTCCTTAATTAATAGACTAAATGTTTTGTTTTGTTTGCTTTGTTCCATCTTTTTATATAATAGCTATTTACTATAACAAAAAAGTAGTTTTTTATACTTTTTTTAGTTTTTTTTGTGATACTTAATGATGGCTTTTTTTGTGCATTTATTTGTTAGAAAATATTTGCAATTATTGCTAGAAAAATATACCTATAAACGTAAGCATTTCCTGCAAAATACTGCGCAAACAGGATTCAGCAGTCAGCTAGCCTCTTACAGAGGAACTGCGTTATCAGCTCTTGAGAAACACCTACATTTCTCGCCACAGAGTTGTATGAATTGAACTCAAACTTATCGTTAGGGAACAGCTCCGAAAGGCAACAGTTTAGACTGTCTGCTACGGCCAAATTTTCGGCATTGTCAGGGGAAAAGTATTAGCATTTTGAGACAAAAAGAGCCAAAAACCTTGCACTTTTTCAGCAATATTTAGGGTTTGCGTATGGAAAGTCTTTTTGGTGGGGTAGAAGACAGGAGACAACCCACCCCTAACCCCTCCCAGGAGGGGAAGACAGGAGACAGGAGAAATGGGAATGAGCGAAGAGGTAGTAGAAAGAATTGTCCCTTGATTTTTCTGCCTAACTATGCGCCTAAAATACTAACTTTTTGAGCATGAAGAGCTGAAAACCAAGGTATTTCAGACCTAAAAAAGCTAAAGTCTTTATATGTCAATGCTTTTAGATTTAATCAGCAAGCCCTATTTAACCCTGGAAGCCTTTACAGGTATTGATTAAAATTTTATTCAGCAAACCCTAATTAAGGTTTAAATCCTCTCCTTTTCAAGGAGAGGTAATTATTAATTATTAATTATTAATTATTAATTGTTGAACACCTTCTTCAATTTCCGCCCTTAACTGGAATTAATATCTCAAATAATGTACCTTCATTTTGATTAGATATACACTTCAGTTCTCCCCGATGTTTTTCGACAACAATTTGGTGAGAAATTGATAGTCCTAGACCTGTACCCTTACCCACTGGTTTTGTGGTAAAAAATGGGTCAAAAATACGATTTTGAATAGATTCGCTAATACCATGCCCATTATCAGAAATAGAAATTTTCACAAAATCTTGATTTACTCCTGTTTCTGATTTATGAGAGACTTTCGTTTTGATGGTAATAATTCCTGGTTTTTCTTGTTCTTCAAAAGCATCTATGGCATTAGCAATAATATTCATAAATACTTGATTTAATTGACTAGCATAACACTCAATCTTGGGTAAATTTCCATATTCTTTGATCCATGTTATTTGCGGTCTTTTCTCCGTAGCTTTGATACGATGTTGTAAAATTAATAGAGTGCTATCTATACCAGAGTGAATATCTACTTTTTTCATCTCTGATTCATCTAAACGAGAGAAATTTCTTAAAGATAAAACTAATTCTCTAATTCGGTTAGCTCCTATATTCATTGAATCGACCATTTTAGGCAAATCTTCAATCAAGAAATCTGCATCACAGTCTTCAGCAAAATCTTGAATTTCTGGAATTGGATCTTGATAGTTTTGTCGATACAAATTCAGTAGATGTACTAAGTCTCTAATGTAGGTATTTGCATGAAGAAGATTGCCATATATAAAGCTAATTGGATTATTAATTTCATGGGCAATACCAGCAACCATTTGACCTAGACCAGACATTTTTTCTGCTTGTACTAATTGAGCTTGAGTCTTTTGCAATTCTTTTAAAGCTTTTTCTAATTGCAATGCTCTTTCTCGTTCGCGTTTTTCTGATTCTCGTAGTGCAATTTCTCCTTGTTTTCGTTCTGTGATATCACGAATAATTGCTAAGACTTCATCTTTACCACTTTTGACATAACGAGCTTCATAATAATAGAGCTGATCATTAATCAAAGTAGAATATTCTCCTGCTTGCACTTTATCGGTGCTGAGAGTAAGTTTTAAATACTGTCGAGTCCAAACAGCTATATCTTGGGGAAATATTTCTTCTATAGTTTTCCCTAGTAGTTCTGATGCTTCGGGGGTATTTTCATCATTTTTTGATGGGTAGAAGTCGAGAACAGATCCTTTTGAGTCGAGGCGTAACATTAAGTCGGGAATAGCATGGAGGAGACTCTGATTGCGTTTTTGACTTTTTTGTAGTGCTTCTTCTATTCGTTTGCGTTCGGTGATATCAAATCTAATGGCTAAGTATTGATAAGGTTGTCCGAGATCGTTTAAAAAAGGTACGATAGTTGTATTAACCCAATAATAACTACCATCTTTAGCCTTATTTTTAATTTCTCCTCTCCATACATGACCAGAGCTAATAGTAGACCACAAATCTCTAAAGAATTTTGGGGGATGATGTTTAGAGTTAAGCAGACGATGACTTTTTCCGATTAATTCTTCTCTAGAATATTGAGATATTTCATAAACTTTATCATTCACATATTGAATAATACCTCTTTGGTCTGTAATGGCAACGATCGCTGCTTGATCTATAGCAAATTTGATATCAGATAGTTCTTTGAGGGTTTTCCGCAGTATTGCTTCTAGTAAGCGACGTTCTGCTATTGCCTTGCCCTGGTTAGTTACGTTTTGTAAATCGTGATTTTTTTCAATGAAAGATGCTACCATCTGGTTGATCTGGTAATGCTGATAATCAGATTGATTTAGAACTTGATTAGTTTCCATTATTTTTTGTTACTCCTGGTTAAATTTTGATGCACTGCTAATATTTCTGACTCCACTTTCAGGTTGAGAATTATTTGTAGCTTTTTTGGCTCACAACCTGTAAATGTGAAGCTAGTTCTTATCTAGCAACTTAAATTTTAGTACATTAATTTTTACTAGCTTAAATACATGATATATGAAATGCTTATATTAGTATTCAGAGCATATAATTTTTCTACCTTAGCATATAATTTTTCTATCTTAGAGTTTAGTTAAATTGGTTACTAAATATTGATATATTTAGGTAAATATTTATTGCTGATTGTTAAAAATATTCTATATAAATGTAAATATTTAATGCATTTATTCTGGATACTAAAGTTCTTTTAAAGAGGTATTTACAAGCTCAGAGAGAATTTTTTAAAGCTTTTTTTTTTATACGCCCCCCTATTAAGTTAGATTTAGCAGGAACAAAAAATCTCTGAAAGCGTCTAGTTATGTTTGTTAAAAATTTATTTTGATTTTTTTGTAGCATTAGCTACAAAAAAAAATTATTTGTAGTGTAAGAAAAAGAATACTCAGCAAAGCTCAAAATATTTCTTGATTTCAGACTATAGCAATTCCCATACTGGTAAAGTACAAAATTCTAGGTTTCAGGGAACAGGGAATCGGGAACAGGGAACAGGGAACAGGGAACAGGGAACAGGGAATCGGGAACAGGGAATCGGGAATAGACAAAAAATATTCCAGATCCTCAACGGAATCTGCTGTATTATATATTGGCTAAGTTTTTAGGAGTCATATCATGTCCGGATAATTAGTTATAAAAAAACTTTCTCCTTCAACTCCAGTTCTTCTTCTTTCTTCCCTCTTTACTCCTGACTCCTGACTCCTGACTCCTGACTCCTCCGTAGTTATTTATTTATCACTGTTCAACCGGACATGAGATCAGTAGTCAGGAGGAGAGCATTGACTTAATCAAATGTCATAGAAGATTTAAACGTTAGTGGAATGTTAGCTAACCATAAACTAGCTAAATCAGTTAGCAGATAGTGATTTTATGAGTTCAGGCGTCAACTAGAATAGGGCTTGCTAAAAAAGTCTTATGGGTGCAGGTAGGAGACAGGAGACAACCCACCCCTCGCCCCTCCCAGGAGGGGGACAGGAGGAACGGGGAATTTGGAGGAGGTAGGAGTAAGAATTTTCCCAATATTGTTCTGCCCAACTCTTGACCAAAATCCTGAATTTTTGAACCATTACCACCTAAAACCTCGCATTTTTTCTAGATCTAAAATTGCTCAAACCAATATCATATCATGTCCGGTTGAATAATTAGACAATGGTTGTCCGAAGGCAGGAGGCAGCTATGCTGGAGGCAGAAGGTTTTCTCTCATTGTCACCTTAATTCTATACACGCTCCGATGCTACCGGACATGATATCAGTCAATAAGCGCGATATTTAATCAGCAAATCCTAGAAGATAAAACACAGTGGTACAGTTCTGAGTTAGTAATAGTTGATAGGTTTTTTCCATCATCAAAAACTTGCTCGAATTGTGGTCATGTTCAAGATATGCCCTTAAATGTAAGGACTTATATCATGTCCGGTTGAATAATTAGACTTTGGTGGAAGGAAGGCAGCGGGAGCTGGAGGCAGGAGGCAGAAGGTTTTCTCAAGAGTGTCACCTTAAGCAGAATTACGTTGATTTATATTATGTCCGGATAATTAGGGTTTGCGCTCAAAAGTCTTTTTGCTAAGGCAGGGAATAGGGACTCACCCCTCGCCCCTCCCCCTCCGGTGCAGGGGAGTAGGGAGTAGTGAAGAGTTAGGAGAAATCAGGAGTTGTAGAGGAAGTACTCCAAAAAATTATCCCAAGATTTTTCTGTATCTATCTTACCCCAATACTCACTTTTTGAGCTTTCTTAGGCAAATACCTGCTACTTTTTCACTACCTCAACAGGCCAAAACCTTTATATATCAAGACTTTTATATTTAATCAGCAAGCCCTAATTAGTGATAAAAAAACTTCTACCCTTTGAATCTTTCTTTTCCTTCTGCCCTCTGCCTTTTGCCTTCTGCCTTCCTTTTGAAGTTTTGTAGTCAAAATGAGTGAAAACTGCTACAAACGGACATTATGTAGCAATACTGAGATAAGATGGATAAAGTCCTTAATTTTTTCCCATTGTATTATTATGGTAGTCCTTGCTGGATATACAGATTTGATTCAAATCTATGAAGGTACAAACTCTCAAGTGTATCGTGCCCAAAGACTTGACAATAATCAATCAGTCATTCTCAAATTCCTTAACGAAGAATATCCCAGCACTGAGCAAATTAGACGCTACAAACAAGAATATCATTTGACTTGCCAGTTAGACTCACCAGGTATTATTAAAGCATATAGCTTGGAAGAATATCAAAGAAGTTATGCCCTCGCTTTGGAAGACTTTGGCGGAATTTCCCTCAAACAATGGCTTGAAGAAGGCCCAGAGCTTTCTGTTGAAGAATTTTTATTTCTGGCGATCGCTATTACCGAAAGTTTAGGACAAATTCATACTCAACATATTATTCATAAGGATATTAATCCCTCTAATATAGTTTTTAATCCTGAAACCAAAGAACTAAAAATAATCGACTTTGGCATTGCTACCCAACTAAGTAGGGAAAATCCTACTCTCAAAAATCCTAACGTTTTAGAAGGTACTCTACCTTATATTTCCCCAGAACAAACAGGCAGAATGAATAGAGGGTTAGATTATCGCACAGATTTTTATTCTTTGGGTATAACATTTTATGAAATGCTGTCGGGAAAACTGCCTTTTGAAAGTTCCGATACTTTGGAATTAGTACATTGTCATCTGGCCAAAAATCCACCAGCAATTATTAGGGAAGAAAAACTTAACAAGATAGAAATACCCCAAATAATTGCAGATATTGTGATGAAATTAATGGCCAAAAATGCCGAGGATCGTTACCAAAGTGCTGATGGGTTAAAAGCAGATTTAGAAGAATGTCGCCGACAACTAAAAGGAATAGGGAATATTAATTCCTTCATACTAGGTCAACAGGATATTTCAGATCGCTTACAAATTCCTCAAAAACTCTACGGAAGAGAAGAAGAGATTGTCACTTTGCTCGCAGCATTTGAGAGAGTTGCCGAAACAGGAAAAGTAGAATTCATGATGGTGACAGGTTATTCTGGCATTGGCAAATCCTCTCTAGTCCAAGAACTTTATAAACCTATTACTGTCTGTCGTGGCTATTTTATTTCGGGGAAATTCGACCAGTTTCAACACAATATTCCTTATTCGGCCATTTTGGGAGCTTTTAGAGGATTAATCGGGCAATTATTGGTAGAAAGTAGAGACCGACTAGAACGGTGGCGAAAAAAACTCTTAAAAGCATTGGGTTGTTATGGACAAATCATTATTGATGTAATTCCTGAAGTCGAATTAATTATCGGCAAGCAACCGCCAGTTCCAGTATTAGGAGTAAACGAGTCTCAAAATCGTTTCAATCTTATTTTCGGCAATTTAATTCGTGTATTTAGCAATAATAACCATCCTTTAACTATATTTCTAGACGATTTACAATGGGCCGATTTAGCGAGTTTAACTCTGATAGAACAAATATTATTCGCAGAAAAAACAGAATATTTATTGCTGGTGGGAGCTTATCGAAATAATGAAGTAGATGTCGGTCATCCGTTGTTAAATTCTCTCGAAAGAATTAAAGAAAAATACAAAGAAATTCAGGAAATTACTTTACAACCTTTATCCCAAAAAGAAATCGTTAGTTTAATCGGCGAGACCTTCAATCAGATTCAAGGAACTCACTATTTAGCTGAATTAGTTTGGCAAAAAACGGGAGGAAATCCTTTTTTCATCAATGAATTTTTACAAGCATTATCTACTGAAAAATTACTGCAATTTGACCATCAATCAAGAACTTGGCAATGGAAAATAGAAGAAATAGAAGCCAGAGGATTTAGCGATAATGTAGTGGAAATGATGGTAGAAAAACTGCAAAAATTACCCCAGTCTAGCCAAGAAATTTTATCTATGGCTGCTTTTTGGGGAGCAGAGTTTGACTTAGAAATAATATCATTAATTACACAAAAATCTCCTCAAGAAATTTTTGAATATCTAAAAATTGCGATGGAGCGCAACTTAATTGTCCCCAAATCGGAACTAGACGAAAACCTGTTGATTCAATCTTATCAATTCAGTCACGATCGCATTCAACAGGCAGCTTATGCTTTGATTCCTGAATGGCGCAAAGCAATCACCCATTACTATATAGGACAAGTTATCCTAGAAAAAATATCCCCAGGAGCAATAGAAGAATCTATTTTTCAGTTAGTTAATCAATTAAACTATGGCATTACTTTAATCAGGGAACAAAAAGAACGCGACGAACTCGCGAAACTGAATCTGACTGCCTGTCACAAAGCAAAAGCAACTAGCGGTTATCAAGTAAGTCGGGAATATGCCAAAATAGGATTAGAGTTGCTAGGAGAAAATGCTTGGCACAGGCAATATGAAATGACTCTATTATTCTATAATAATTCTGCTGAGTTGGCTTGGCTATGTGGCGACTTTGAGGAGATGGAACGGTTTATTCATACAGTTATTACCGAAGGGCGATCGTTATTGGATAGAGTTAATGTTTGCCTAATTTCAATTAAATCAAAAGTTACCCAAACTAAGCTCAAGGAAGCTATTGAAATTGCTCTAGAATATCTCCAGCAATTAGGATTTCAACTTCCTCAAAGTCCTACACCAAAAGATACTCAAAAAATTACAGCAGAAATTTCTCAACTAATTGGAAACAGCAATATTTCTGACTTAGTTGACTTACCTGTAGCAGTAGATGCAACAAAAGCTTCTGCCATACAAATTACTAACAGTATTATTCCTGCCGCTTACTTCTCAAATTTTCTTTTGTATCCACTATTAATTTCTTTTTCAGTTAAACTCTCTATTGAAAATGGAAATATACCAGCTTCAGCTGTTGCTTATGTTTGTTACAGCATCGTTGCCTGCAATATTTTGTTGGATGTGGAAACCGGAGTTGCATTTGGTGATTTAGCACTCAAACTTGTCTCGAAACTGGATGCTAAAGCCTTCAAACCAGAAGTATTAAATGTGGTAGGGTTATTCACATTACACCGCAAATCTCATACGAAAGAAACCCTACCACTGTTGCAAGAAAGTTATGCAGGAAGTATGGGAGTTGGTAACTTGGAAGCAGCAGGATATAGCGCCCATAATTTTTGTCTCAATGCTTTTTGGTGTGGCCTGCCACTTGAGAATTTGGAGCAGCAAGTTCGTACTTACTATCAAAAATTAGTACGATTAAATCAACTAATGGCTGCGAATTTGTGTCAAATTCACTTACAATCTATTTTAAATTTACAGGCAGCAGTCGATCACCCTTATATTTTATCTGGGGAAGTTTTTCTCGAAGCAGAATTTCTCGAACAACTACAAGCAGCAAATAATTTTTCTGGCCTGTCTTATTTGTATTTATATAAGCTGATGCTTTGCTACCTGTTTGGAGAAATAACGTTAGCTAAAAATTATGCCGTTGAAATTAAACAATATTTAAAAGCAGTTGTCGGAACCGTTGCAATTCCTGCCTTGTATTTATATGATTCTTTGACTTTTCTTGCAGATGCAACCCCAGACTCAGAAGATCTACCCGAAGTTCTCGCAGCGGTAGAAGAAAATCAAAGGCAGCTACAACAGTATTGGGCAAAGTATGCACCCATGAACCACCAACATAAGGTAGATTTGGTAGAAGCAGAAAAATGCCGAATTTTAGGGCAAAAAGCTGAAGCGATCGAGCTATACAACAAAGCAATTTCAGGAGCAGAAGAAAACGAATACATCCAAGAAGAAGCTCTCGCCAACGAACTTGCAGCTAAATTTTATCTTGACTGGAAGCAGGAAAAAATTGCCCTGGTTTACATGAGGGATGCGCATTACTGTTATTATCGCTGGGGAGCAACTGCAAAAATCAAACACCTGGAAGATAAGTATGCTAAATTGTTTAAATTTCCAACTGCTACAACTTATGGTTATAAAATCTTGAGTACCAGGACTACGAACAATTATAGCACTACTGCAGAATTCGATTTAGCTACGTTAGATTTAGCGACATTAATCAAGTCTACTAATGCTATTTCTAGCGAAATCGTACTAAATAAATTGCTGGCAACTTTAATGGATATTATGGTAGAAAACGCCGGTGCCCGACGGGGAATCTTGATTTTACCTGATGGCGAAGGTTTATTCGTCGAAGCTACCAAAGAATACTCTCAGGAAGTTTGCCTCTTGCAACCTATTCCTGTAAATAAGTTCAAACAGCTTTCAAAAAAAATCGTTAATTATGTCGCCCGCACTGGCAAAACAGTAGTTCTCAACGATGCTATGGGTGAAGACAAATCTCTTAGTAGTCCTTCCCTTGCATCTGACACTGACGCGGACGATCGCAGCCTTACGGATGATGCTTATATTCAAAAATATCAATGTCACTCCATCGCCTGCACCCCCTTAATCAATAGAGGTCAACTCCAAGGTATTATCTATCTAGAAAATAATCTTACTACTGGAGCTTTTACCCGAGAACGTTTGGCACTGTTACGAACCTTAGCAGCACAAGCTGCCATATCTTTAGAAAATGCTCGATTGTATGATGCCTGCAAACGTTTCGTGCCAGAGCAGTTTCTCAGTTTTTTAGAGAAAAAGAGCATTGTCAATGTGAAACTCGGAGACCAAGTAGAACGGGAGATGACAGTTTTATTCTCAGATATTCGGGATTTTACCACCATCTCCGAAAAGATGACCCCGGCAGAAAACTTTGCTTTTATTAACGAATATCTAGGTTATATGGAGCCACTTATTCAAAAACATAGTGGGTTTATTGATAAATATATTGGCGATGCCATTATGGCTTTGTTTCCTAATTCTGCCGATGATGCTGTCAAAGGAGCGATCGCGATGTTAGAGGAGTTGAAAATGTACAATTCAGAGCGACAACAAAGGAATTTAAAACCCATTCGTATTGGTATTGGTTTACATACAGGAAGATTAATGTTAGGCACTGTTGGAGGATTTGGGCGTATGGATGGCACAGCAATTGGCGATGCTGTCAACCTTTCTTCTAGAGTAGAAAGATTCACAAAAACTTATGGAGTGTCGCTGTTAATTACCCATAAAACTTTGGTACATTTGAATAATCCCTTGGAATACAACTATCGATTTATAGAACAAGTGACAGCTAAAGGTAAAACTAAATCGGTTGCTTTATTTGAAGTCTTTTCTGCCGATCCGCCAGAATTACGAGATATTAAAATAGCGACGAAACAGAAGTTTGAAAAGGCAGTTTTGTTGTTTTATCAGGGAGCATTTACAAAAGCGGCTGCTCTATTTCAAGAATGCTTAGAATATGGCGATCGCGGTCGGGTTGTTTATCGTTATCTCGAACGCTGCAGGGATAGTAATATCATGTCCGGTTGAATAATTAGACTTTGGTGGAAGGAAGGCAGCTATGCTGGAGGCAGGAGGCAGAAGCTTTTCTCAAGAGTGTCACCTTAATTTTATACACGCTCCGATGCTACCGGACATGATATTACCCCTTCTTCCTTCTTCCCTCTTCCTTCTTTCTTACTTCTATCATTTGTAACAAACAAATGACCACTTTTTATGAATTATATCATGTCCGGTTGAACAGTTATATCATGTCCGGTTGAACAGTGATAAATAAATAACTACGGAGGAGTCAGTCCTCAGGAGTCAGGAGTCAGGAGTAAAGAGGGAAGAAAGAAGAAGAAC
>NZ_JAAHHG010000214.1:0-5087 GCF_010692555.1 Okeania sp. SIO3B5
CTTTATCTTCGCTGATGGTGCCACCGACAAAATAAGACAAAGCTTCTTTCTCCGTACCTCTGAACGGCTCATTGCTGGCCAGTGTTGGTTTGAACAAAACCGTACCAAGATCATAAGCATAAAGCCTGTCAAGAGTACTTTGTGCTTCTGCTTCTGGGTTTTCTGCCTTGCCAATGGCGACAATGGCTTCGCCCCAGCTTTGCTGTGCAGCTAGAACATCGTTTTCTGTGACAGGATTTTCGCATGACGCAGCCTCTACCATTGGCGTAGATTGAAGGTTCGTGCAAGCAGCCATTGTAGTTACTGTGGATACGATTAAAAGTGCAAAGAAATTTGGTTTCATGGTCATCTTTTTCTTTTATAGGACTAGGCGTTAATAGATTAACCTATTTCCGCCTACAAAGCTACAAGAAGTACAGACAATTTTCTTGAGAAAGTTGCTGAAATTGTTCATCGTTTCTGGATAATTAGACATCTCCAGAAAAGAGGGAGTAGGGAGTAGGGAGTAGGGAGTAGGGAGTAGGAAGTAGGGAGTAGGGAACCCACCCCTCGCCCCTCCCCCTCCTGGGAGGGGAAGAATTGATAATTTATGTGCGATAATTGATTTTATTTTTTATTATTGGAGATATCTATTGGCCAAGGAAATTTAAGGTTTTTCGTTCAACTTGTTTAGGAGTAGGAGGTTCAATCAAAAGTGATAACCACTCCAAAAATTGTACTTTCAACCTTGATTTTCAAAAAAAATCATTAGACAGGGTTTGCGTTCAAAAGTCTTTTAGTAGGGGTAGGATACAGGATACAGGATACAGGAGACACCGGACTTAATTAGGACTTACGCAGTAGAAAGTATTTCAGTCATTGCGACCGACAGGGAAGCAATCTCAAAGGCTACTTTTTCGTGCCTCGTGCGTAAGTCCTGTTGATATTACACAGTACTCTGAAGTATGAACAATGGAAGCTCGATCATAAAACTTCTTCCTTCTGTTATGGCATTGCTATATTTATAGCAAAGAACAAGTTGGTGTTTGACTTATATTGATTATAAATCTCAGACAGAGAAAAGTTTTTCCCACTGTTGCCTGTTGCCTGTTGCCTGTTAACGATAATCTTGGCGCTGAATATCTCGCAACCGAGCTTCTGGACGCTTAAATCTATCTAGTTGCTCTTCAAAAAATGCACGATTTGCTTTTAAATGTTCTAGATCTGGGTCATCTAAAGGATGTAATGTTGCCTGTCTTAGTGCTTGAATAACTGCTGAAGTTACACAATACATTGAACGTTGAAAAGTAATTCCTAACTGAATCAACATATCATCTTCCCCTCGACAATATTGTTTGTAATAATCAACTAAGAATGATGGTAAAAAATGCAGCATATCTTGCATTAATAATGTGGGAGGAATACCAGCATTTCCTACTGGAAAAACATCTGCATAAAGAATGCCATAATGAAAGTCTTTTTGATTTTCTGGCACTTGTTTTGCCTGAGCATTATAAGATTTTGTACCACGGAAAGGTGCAGTGCGATAAAAGACAGCTTCTACATAAGGTAAAGCAGCTTCAAATAACCAAGTAAAACCACAAGATTTGGGAATAATTTCGTGTAACTCACCCCGAATATAAACATGATGATAAATCGGGCGATTTGCTACAGCAAAAATTCCATTTACTAGAAAATTCATTGCTTCTGGAACGCTGGTTAATTTCCCTTCATTATATAAGTCAAACATTTCAAAAAAAACAGCAGTCATTACTTCCCAAAATAAACCAAGATTACTGTAATAAGAAAGTTGTCTGACCTGTTCGATAAACATTTCTGGGAATAGTTTATACAGACCTAACATTACAGGATTTCCTTGAAAATAAGCTTTAATTGCTTTATCTGCTGCAGCCTTATATTCAGGAGTATCTAAATAAGGGTCAAATTTACCTCCCATTTCCCGATGCCAAAACATTGCTCGCATACAAGCTTCGGCAAATTCCATATTAATTCTGTCATGCCATAAATGATGTAATAATTTTGATTTTTTGCCACTTTCTCCCTTTTCAATAAATGCTAAAAGTTCTGGATGAGCTGTTGCTTCTCCACGCCAAACTCTTAAGTCTGCATCATCACCTGCATAGTGATTATGAAGTTCTAAATATTCTTTTGGCAGGAAGTATTTAAAGAAGGGTAAGGGGTTTAAAAATACTCGTTCGGCAATATAAAGTAAGTCGCGCCAATAGAAATCCATTGGTACTGCATAAGCTTTATAAATACCGATAATTTGCATTAGGTTTTCTGGGGTATCTGGCAGCATTGCCCCACCTGCTTCGAGGCGGTGGATAATTTCGGCAAATTCATGTTGGGAGGGGGGGAGTTTTATTGTTGTTTGTGTCATTTCAGTTATCAGTTATGTAAGCATTCAGCTGTCAGCCATCAGCTATCAGCTATTGCTTTTAGTTTACGATCAAAGCAATATTTAATTGTCTTACTACAAAAGTTGGCTTCTTTAGCCTTAAAGTCTATATTAATTTAAACACTGTCCTTAGGGAGAAACTCTTATTGCTGAGAGCTGACAGCTAATAGCTGTTTGCGCAGCATTCCGCAGGAAATGCTTACTCAGTTATCAGTTATCAGTACCGACTGCTGTTTGCGCAGTAGCGTAACACACCAAAACTCTATATCTATTAGACATCTTTAAAGTGAATTGGTATAACAACGAGGTTGTATTTGTTGGGTTGTGCTAGCGCTTAACCCAACCTACGGTATTATCAATAATTATCTGAACTTTGTAGGTTGGGTTGAGGAACCCCCGAAACCCAACAACAATAATTGTATTTGTTGGGTTGCGCTAGCGCTTAACCCAACCTACGGTATCATAATTATCCAAACTTGATATTACTAGGAGTTTTGAGAAATATTCTTACACAGTTTTTATATCTATCTGAAAAAACCTAATTTCTCTATTCCAGGAAATTCAAATCTGTTGTATTTATCAAACTAGCTAAATTTTGACTTTTGACTTTTGCCTTTTGAATTTCTAAATTTTGACTTTTGACTTTTGACTTTTGAATTTCTATATTTGAATTTTGAATTTCTACAAGAGAATTAGTCACTAAAAAATTGGAAGTTGCTTCACTCCAACGCACTAACCAAGTAGGTTGAATTCCTAAAAAGAAAATGACTACTGCTAATACTAAAGCAGGGGTACGTTCAGACCAAATAACTTTAGGATAATAAGCTGTATCATTATCTAATTTACCGAAACAAGTACGGTTTAACAAAATCACAAAATAAACAGCAGTTAAACCACTGGCAATAATACACAAAAGAGTAGCAATAGGAAACACCGAAAAACTACCTTGAAATACCAGAAACTCAGCAGCAAAACCTACCATTCCCGGAATACCTGCACTTGCCATTCCACCCATAATTAATAAAGCGCTCGTAAAAGGTAAACCACGCACCGGACTCATCAAACCATTCAACACAGATAATTCGCGAGTGCCAACTTTGCTCTCCACCACACCCACCAGGTGAAATAGAATCGCTAAAATTAAACCGTGAGCAACCATTTGAGAAATAGCTCCCACTAAACTCAAAGGTGTATTGGCAGCAGCAGCAACAATGATATAACCCATGTGGCCAATTGAACTGTAGGCAACCATTCGTTTAATGTCTTTTTGAGCGATCGCTGCTAATGCTCCATACAAGACGCTAAAAGTACCAATTATCGCTACTCCGGGGGCTACTATTTGCCAGGTTTCGGGAAATAATCCTAACCCAAAACGCAATAGTCCATAAGTGCCTAATTTTGCTAATATTCCACCTAGAAGAATTGTGACGGGGGGAGATGATTCGACGTAAGCATCTGGCAACCAAGTGTGTAAAGGTACTAATGGAATTTTGATGCCGAATCCTACTAAGAGAATGGTTAGTAAGATAAGTTTGGTTTTTAGTGATAGTCCTTGGGTTGAAATTAGGTCATAATCAAAACTGGGAGAATTGCTTAACCAAGTTATTCCTAAAAATCCTACTAATATCAGAATTCCGGATACTGCTGTATAGATCAGAAATTTGGTTGCTGCATAACCTCGTTTTTTACTACCCCAAATTGCTATTAATAAATAGATGGGGATTAATTCTAGTTCATAAAAGAGAACGAATAATAATAGGTTTGCGGAGAGAAAAGCACCTGCTATTCCGGCATTTACTAACAAAATTAAGGAGTAATATAGTCGCGGGCGATCGACATTATTGCCATAACCATAAACTACTATGAATGTTAGTAAGGAATTTAGGGCGAGTAATGGTAGGGATAAACCATCTATACCGAGATTATAGGTTAAACCTAATTGGGGAATCCAGGTAAAATGTTCTTGAAATTGTAAACCTGGATTATTTAGGTTAAATTTTAGGGCAATTTCTACAGTCCAAGCTATTAGAGATAGGGCAATTGCTAAGGTGATTTTTCGTAATTTTTCATCGGTAATTTTTCCAGGAAAAAATCCGACTAAAGCTGCCCCTAAAATTGGGATGATAATTAAAACACTGAGCATTATTTTTTGTTATTTGTCTGTTAATTAAATTTTAGTTTAGTACGACATAATTTTTTTATTTTGATGTGGGAATTATTCATGGGGATGGTTGAAAGTTTGGCCTCATAACAATTTACTATTTACCAGCTTAATCATAGAGTAAAACTAATCAAAATAATAGCCTGGCACGACATATATTTTTAATTCTGATGTAAGAATTATTCATTTTATAGCACTACGCTATTAAGATTAGGAAAGCTAAAAAATTTCAAAACATTACAGTTAAAAGTTTTGACTCTAGCTAATAGCTGAATGTTTATAGCTATAGATTTTTTCTGTGAATAAACTGACTATTAACCAGTTTCATTATCAGGATAAATTAAACATCTCAAAATTTTAGTCTGAGAAAAACCCTGATTTTTGAGTATCATCTACAGAGAATTTTCTGAAAATGATTGAGATTTTCTGGGAAATTAAGTGACTGTTAAATCTGCTTAAATATTTGCCAAATATTAGTCGAGCGCCAGATTTATTTTTGAGTGTTATCCACAGATGATTTACTGAAAT
>NZ_JAAHHG010000214.1:5097-5559 GCF_010692555.1 Okeania sp. SIO3B5
ATTTTCTGAAAATGATTGAGATTTTCTGGGAAATTAAGTGACTGTTAAATCTGCTTAAATATTTGCCAAATATTAGTCGAGCGCCAGATTTATTTTTGAGTGTTATCCACAGATGATTTACTGAAATGATTGATTGAGATTTTTTCTGTCAATCAACCCACTATCTATTAAATCAGATTAGATTTAACATCTCAAAATTTTAGTCTGAGAAAACTCCTGATTTTTGAGTGTCATCTACAGAGAATTTTCTGAAAATGATTGAGATTTTCTGGGAAATTAAGTCACTGTTAAATCAGATTCATTATCTGCTTAAATATTTGCCAAATATTAGTCGAGCGCCAGATTTATTTTTGAGTGTTATCCACAGATGATTTACTGAAATAATTGATTGAGATTTTTTCTGTCAATCAACCCACTATCTATTAAATCAGATTAGATTTAACATCTCAAAATTTTAGTCTG
>NZ_JAAHHG010000214.1:5569-15689 GCF_010692555.1 Okeania sp. SIO3B5
GCGCCAGATTTATTTTTGAGTGTTATCCACAGATGATTTACTGAAATAATTGATTGAGATTTTTTCTGTCAATCAACCCACTATCTATTAAATCAGATTAGATTTAACATCTCAAAATTTTAGTCTGGCAAAACTCCTGATTTTTGAGTATCATCTACAGAGAATTTTCTGAAAATCATTGATTGAAATTTTTCCCGTAAATCAACCCACTACTAAATCAGACTAGATTCAACATCTCAAAATTTTAGTCTAGTAAAACCAAGGGTATCCTGCCTACGAAAAAATATCAGGAACGGGCAAGATGCCCATTCCACAAAACTATTAAAACCCGCATTCCGCATTTATGCAACGCCATTTTTGAGTGTCATATATGGATGATTTATCTAAATAATTGATTGATATTTTTTTCTGTAAATTAACTGAATACTAAATTAGATTAGATTCAACATCTCAAAATTTTAGTCTACTACAACTAACGAGTAATTTTTAAGTGTAATCTACAGATTATTCATCGAAATGATTGAAATTTTTAAGTAAATTAACCCGCTGTTAAATCAGCTTTATGGCAGGCTTAAATATTTCAAAAATTCAAGGCAAGCATTATATCATGTCCGGCTGAATAGTTACACTTTGGAGGAAGGAAGGCAGAAGGCAGAGGGCAGAAGGCAGAAGGAAAAGAAAGATTTAAAGGGATAAGGTTTTTTATCACTAATTATCCGGACATGATATTACAGTTATTTTTGACTATGATATACATAAAATTAATCAGAATATAACCTTTCTGCTGAAATGCTGACCGCTTTTTAAAATAAACCGACCACTAACCAACTTAATAATAGAGTCATACCAATCAAAATTGTCAATACATAAAACTGAGACTGACCAGAAACATTATATTTCAAACCTTGACCGCCAAACACAGTAGCTAACCCCACAAAATTAACTACACCATCCACAAAATAGCGGTCAACCCAGGAAATAATTCTTGATACCAAACCCACCACAAAAACAATAGTAATTCTATACAGTTTTGCAGTGTAAAAATCGTAGGCAAAAAAGTCTTGTATTGCTGGTACAGGAAACTTAATTGGTTTCTCCCAGTTATCATTTAGATAAATCAATCCACCAATACCAAAACCAAGCACGCTGGATAACAATAATAAACCAGCAACAGTTTTATTAATAGTCGCTATATCCGGCAGTAATTCCCATTGCGACAACAACAGCGGAATATGCAACGTCAAACCAGCCAAAATAGTCATCGGCAAAACCAATGCCCATAAACCTTCAGGCGATCGCTCAGTCATTTGCTTCGGTTTACCGCAAAAAATTAAACCAAACTCCCGAATAATACTAAAAGCAGTGAACCCATTCACCAATAACAACACACCTACTAACCAAGATTGACTACTCCACAAATAATCTGTCATTTGCAACAGTGCCCAGAAACTACCCAAAGGAGGCAAACCCACTAAAGCAGCAGCACCAACTAAATAAGAAATTCCCGTAATGGGGCGACGAGACCATAAACCGCCATATTGAGTTAAGTCTTGACTGACGCAGTTTAAAATTACCCCACCCGTACTCATTACCAACAACGCCATCGCACAAGCGTAAGTAAATAAAAGCATCAAAGCAGTTTCATCTTGACCAGTTCCCACAGCGATAAATACCAAACCCATGTAAGTGCTGACCGAATAAGAAAGCGATCGCTTAATATCAATTTGGGCAATAGCAATTAAAGAAGCACAAACCGCTGTAAACACTCCCACTCCAATCATTACTGTGGAAGCAACAGGAGATAAAGCTAAAACAGGTTGCACTTTAATCAACACCCACGCTCCAACCGCTACCACCACCGAATTCCGTAAAATAGTACTTGGCACTGGCCCTTCCATTGCTTCATCTAACCACAGATGTAGGGGAAACTGAGCGCATTTACCCAGAGGTCCGGCAATTAAAGTAAGACTTAATAGGGTAGCAGTTGTAGGAGCGATGTTTGCAGTTTTTGCCCACCCAGCTAACTCCGTATAATTCCAAGTTCCTGCTAGAGGTAATAGAGCAACTACTCCCATCAGCAAAAATAAGTCTCCCACCCGTTTTGTCAGGAAAGCGTCTCTTGCTCCGGTAACTACTAATGGTTGACTAAACCACAACCCCACTAATAGATATGTACCGAGAGTGAGAATTTCTAGAATTATGTAACTCCAGAATAGAGAGTTGCACAAAACTAAGGCACACATTCCAGCTTCAAACAATGCCAGTAAAGAATAGAAACGTGCCCATCCCCAATCCATTTCCATATAGGCGATCGCGTAAATTTGGCTCAGAAGATTGAGACCAGTAATTAATATAGTCGCCCCAATAGTGAGGGTAGATATTTCTACAGAAATACTGATATTTAGCCCGGCCACATCTAGCCAAGGTATTGATAATTCTTGAGTTGGTTGATTCCAAGCTACTGACAGAGCGATTAAGCCATGTAAGAAAGCAATTAAGGTCATAATCAGATTAATATAACCTGCTGGCCTTGGCCCGGTGCGTTTAATAATTCCAGGAGACCAGGGTATGGCTAAAACTGCGCCGATGATGGCATAGCAAGGTATTAACCAAACTGTTTCTAGAAAGTCATTTGATAGCATTATTTTTATTTTTGCGAGATTTTTAGGACTTACGCAGATACGCTATATACAGCGCTCAATACTATTGGACAATAGTTATTTGACTCTATAGATAGTGCCTTTGCCTAAGTCCTGATTTTGATAAATAAACAGCTACTTTATTTAATTAAGAGTTAATTTTATATTAAATTTGATACATATATTAATATTTTTTTTTGAGCAATAATTTGAATTGTTTATGTGTTGCTTATGGCTGTTTAATTTGATATACAGCAGTTTTGGTTTAAAATGTGGCATCGGGTAGGGGCGGGTTCTACGTTAAATTAATTGCTCAACATAAAATTTAGATCAAACCGCCCCATCCCCGACTGAGAACGGGAGCAAGATGCTCCCACTGTCTATACCATTACAATTAGTACTTACGCAGATACGCTATATATAGCGTTCAAAACTATTGTCCAATAGTACTTAGACTATATAAATAGTGCCTTTGCCTAAGTTCTGACAAAATTAAATTTAGATCAACCCGCCCCATCCTTGACTGAAAACGGGAGCAAGATGCTCCCACTGTCTATACCATTACAATATTAAATTTAGATCAACCCGCCCCATCCTTGACTGAGAACGGGAGCAAGATGCTCCCACTGTCTATACAATTACAATGCACCACTACCGTTTTATACTTTTAGGGCTATCAACAGTATTAAAATAATTGGACAAAGTTCAAAACAATTAGACATTTACTGTGGTATACTAGATTTATGTCTAACTTATTAAGTATATATGAAACAGCAGAACTGCGCGCTTAGTGCCAACAAAAACAATAATCATGAAATCTTTTAAAACTAAGCTAAAACTTAACAACCAACAAAAAACAATACTTGCCAAACACGCAGGAGTAGCTCCTGACTGCTTATAACTGGGGATTAGCAACTTGCATAAAAGAGTACGAAGAAACTAAAAAACGCCCAAGCGCAATTACCTTGCATAAACGTTTAGTAGCTGAAGTCAAATCAATTCATCCATGGTACTATGAGGTGTCTAAATGTGCCCCACAACAAGCATTAAGAGACTTAGAGAGGGCATTTAAAAACTTTCTAACTATTCCTGAACGTGGATTTCCAGTCTTTAAGAAAAAAGGTAGAAAAGACAGCTTTTACTTAGAAGGAAGTATTAAGATTTTCCAAGGAAACTACATACAACTACCTAGAATAGGAGTAGTAAAAACATACGAAATTTTACCTCCAGTACCAGTAAAAAACGTCACCATATCCAAACGAGCAGATAGTTGGTACATCAGTTTCAAGTACAAATTTGAATCTTATCCAACAGAAAAAGCCCGAGAAACTATAGGTGTAGATATAGGCATAAATACATTAGCAACCTGTTCTGATGGCAGCAAATTTGCTAACGTCAAAGCCTATAGACAAGCCAAAAAACGATTAGTTCGTCATCAACGAGCAGTCAGTAAAAAAGTTATTGGTTCCAAAAACAGACGCAAAGCAGTAAAAAAACTAGCAAAACTCCACAAGAAAGTAGCTGATATTAGAGCAGATACACTACATAAACTCACTTCATGGTTAGCTAAAAACCACAGCACCATAGTAATTGAAGATTTAAACGTAAGTGGAATGCTCAAAAATCATAAATTGGCAAGTGCCATAGCAGACTGTGGGTTTTATGAATTTAAACGTCAGCTTACATACAAATGTGAGTGGTACGGCAGTGAATTAGTAATAGCTGATAGATATTATCCAAGTTCTCAAATATGTTCAAACTGTGGGCATCAACAGAAAATGCCATTACACTTGAGAACTTATGAGTGTAGTCAATGTGGTTTTGAAACTGATAGAGATTTGAATGCTGCTATCAATCTGAAAAACTATGTGTATCAGTAGCTTGAGTTTCAAGCGAATTTAAGCCTGTGGAGAAGATAAGTTACAGACTGCGGTCAGTGGTCTTCAGAGAAGCAGGAAGCTAGCTCCAAAGCTTATGCAACCATGTATGGGTAAGTTTGGGTAAGTTTAGTAGAACGGAATAAGAAGTGAATCAAAATTATGGATTAGTCTTAAAACTGTGCCTGACTATCCTGAAACTTGCTATTTTGATCAAAGTCAATGGTTAAAATTGATAAATATCTATCTAATTTATAATTAGACGAAATAATTTAATTGCGATTAAGAGGAGGTTAAAAAAATAGCTATGGTTAGTTTTTTCCTAACTTGGTTAATGGCAACTTTATCACTTTTAATTACAGCTTTTGTTGTACCTGGTGTGAGAGTTGATAGTATTCCAGCAGCAGCAGTTGCAGCAATTGTTTTGGGGTTAGTAAATGCGTTTGTGAAACCACTTTTAACAATTTTAACTTTGCCTCTAACAATTTTAACTTTAGGGTTGTTTCTATTAGTAGTAAATGGAATTTCTCTATCATTAGCAGGATACTTTACTCCTGGTTTAGAAGTTGATGGTTTTTGGCCTGCAGTTTTGGGTGCAATTGTATTATCTTTTGTTTCTAGTTTTATTGGCGGATTTGTTAATAAATCGGAAGCATCTGAAGATATTTAATCAGAAGGAATAATTCATTAATGGATAATTGATAATTGATAATTGATAATTACCTCTGGTTAAAACTGTTACGGAATTGAATATAAGGAAATATTATTTCTTTTCTTGGTCGATTGGATATGGTTAGGAAAACCATCCATCTTTCGACCACTTTTTTTCCCCTTAAAAGGGGAGGCTTTAAACTAGAATTATTTAGGACTTGCTGAATAAAATTGTAATCAATACCTGTAAGGACTTCCAGGGTTAAATATCGCTGAGAAAGTGCAATATTTTTGGCTCAATTAGTCTAAAAATGCTAATATTTTTCTTCTGAGTATCAAAAAATTTGGCTGTAGCAGATAGCCTAAACTGTTGCCTGTTGCCTGTTGCCTGTTGCCTGTTGCCTGTTGCCTGTTGCCTGTTGCCTGTTACCTATTCCCTATTCCCTTTCCAATTACTCCAAATAAATCCTACTATTAGAGGCAACCATAACCAGTATCTTTCCATTGGAGTTAAAAACCAACTATAATCTCCTAAAGCTTGTCTGTATGGCAAAACAAAATAAATAAATCCTGATAAACTCACCCATCTTATCCCTAAATTTCTAGTTGCTACAGCAAAAGGAATTAACCAAGTAAAATACCAACCATGAACTATAGGAGATAAAATTAATAACAAGAAAAAATACCATTCAGCAAAATTAACAAATCTACGACAATTCCAGATTAAAACTCCTACTCCTAAGCAAAGAGGAATTCCATAAATCCAGTTAAATTTTGTAGATTGTTCCGAAACAAAGCTCACTAAATAAGGAATTAATTCAGCACTACGGCCATTAACAACAAAATTTGAACTGGTAGGAATGAGCGAACATTTTCCAGGTTCACAAAAATTAAGAGCTGCAACGCACATTGGTAATAAACCAATTAATAATAAAAAACCTGCCTGTGGAACTTGTCGAATTTTTGTATAGAAAAAATTGCTAATAAAATTAGTATTATTCCTCCCAATATCTTGTTCCCTAAAACCGAATATTTTCTGCCAAACAACAAAAGATAAAATTGGTAAAGAAACCCATTTTATTGCCACACTTATACCAATTAAAAAAGCACTCCAATACCAACGATAATTATCTTTTTCTTTTGAGTTTAATACCCCGCCGTCTACACAGTTTTTACAATTGTTTGAGGTTTGAGTCCCCATCCACTTTTTCCAACTTCGGTCTTTCCTTCTTCCTTCTTCCTCCTTCCCTCTTCCTTCTTCAACAGGAGTTTGAGTCCCCATCCACTTTTTCCAACTTCGGTCCTTCCTTCTTCCCTCTTCCTTCTTCCCTCTTCCTTCTTCAACAAAAACTAACCATGCTCCCACTAATGGTAAGAGAAACCAACTATCATAATGACCACCTCCAGCAAAGGAATAAAGAATCAAAGGATTCCAAGCATAAATCAAAGTTTTTTGCAGGCTAAATTTTCTAGTTAATAACCAACAAATACCTAAATCTGCCAAAATAAAAGCAAACTTAAAAACAAATACTGAAGGACTAATTAGTGCTAAAAATCGAAACCCTAATTGAATCAAAGGTGGGTAAATAGCAGAAGTATCAGGATGATTCATTAATGACCACCACTCTGTTCTATAGGGAATTAATTCTAAAGCATTTGGCGCTAAATCATAGGGACTAAAACCCAAATTTTGAATGTAACCTTCCCACAAATAACGCCAAATATCATCCCCCGGTTCCATGGGAATTAATATTAGTCTAGCCAGAATAGTTATACTCCAAAACCAAGCATAATTAATTGAAGGTATTGCCCAAGAAATTATAAAACCTAAACTAATTATACTGATACCAATCCAAAATTTTATGATAATACCAGTTTCCTGAAAACTACCGTAGGGAACAATAAAAATTGTACCTACTAATATCAAAAATGAACTTAGTAATAAAGACAGATTTTTCCTAATGGAACTTACACAAAATAGAGTCATTTCAGTTATCAGTATCGACTTTTCAAAGAGGAAAACGCCCAGATAGGTGGACGCGGAGGTTTTCTCTAATGAATTAGATTGAATTAATTATTCAATTATCCAATCACCGCGTCCCCGTGTCACCGCGTCTCCGTGTCAAATCTTAAAAACTTAACCCTTGTAAGCGCTCCCTCACTCCCCCACTCCCCTACTCAAGAATTTGTTAGTATTATTCTGCAATTCTAGATTTTTCCACAGGAATTTTAAATACAATTTACCAAGAGTTGTCAAAATAATTGTTCCAGCCTGAAAACTACCTTTTATAGTACCTGATATTTTTGAACGTCCACCCTGACGACAACGATAACCAACAGGAATTTCAGTTATTTTTAAATCGCATTCTACAGCTCTAGCTTGCATTTCTACCGTCCAACCAAAACCTCGGTCTTGCATTCTAATTCTCTCTAAACTAGACTTCCGAATTAAACGCAAAGGTCCTAAATCTTGATACCAATATCCCCACCCTAAACCAATTAAAAAAGTAGCTAACTTATTACCAAAATTTTGTACGGGAGTCATAACAGACCTACCTGCTTTTGTCGCACGGCGATCGCCTAATATTAAATCGTATTTATTAGTAGCAGTTAAAAATTTTGGTAGTTGCTTTAAATCATCACTACCATCTCCATCACAAAATAAAATCCAATCACATTCTCCAGGTGTATTTTCAATGCCACGCCAACAAGCTCTACCATAACCAGGGATGGGTTCTTTGATAACTTTTGCGCCTGCTTTTTTCGCTTCTTCTATACTTTTATCAGTACTACCATTATCAACTACCATGATATTTTTTAATCCGTAAAATTGTAATGATTTAATTACATTTGTAATGGTAGATTCTTCATTCAAAACAGGAATAATTACGAATATTTTTTCTAAAAGCATTTGTTTTAATTTTTTTTGTGAATAATGACACATAATTTAAGCTTCTTCTGTGGAAAAATACTCATTACAGAAAAATTGGTTCTTTGTAAATGCGGGATAATTTGAATAGTTTTGTAGCACAGGCATCTTGCCTGTTCCTTATATTTGAGAAAACCAAGATTTTTACTACTATTAATTCTCCTTCTGTGGAAAAATACTCATTACAGAAAAATTGGTTCTTTGTAAATGCGTGATGATTTGAATAGTTTTGTAGCACAGGCATCTTGCCTGTTCCTTATATTTGAGAAAACCAAGATTTTTACTACTATTAATTCTCCTTCTGTGGAAAAATACTCATTACAGAAAAATTGGTTCTTTGTAAATGCGTGATGATTTGAATAGTTTTGTAGCACAGGCATCTTGCCTGTTCCTTATATTTGAGAAAACCAAGATTTTTACTGCTATTAATTCTCCAGAAATTGTTTGTGTAAATAATTCTGTTTAGGTACTTAAGAGACCTGTACTACATCAGTGGGATACAACTCTGACAGGCAAGATGCCTGTGCTACAATTGAACATTTAAAGACCAATCATAGTCAGAATATTTAACTTGATAACCACCCTGTTTTAAAATTTTTTGAGCATCAGGACTTACATATTGATGAGCATAATTTACGATTGACGTTTCTGTTTCATTCAAGCCATCAATAGTTGGTTCTTGACCATAGGTTTTTTCATAATCTTCACCGAACCATTTAAAAATTGAAGAGAAATAAACAGCATTATTTTGACTATCTATTTTGAAGCCTTGATTATTGCCTAGAAATTTCTTAGCTTGGTCATCTAGTTGTTGTTCTAATTGATTACCAGTAAAAGCTTCTTGTCTCAGAGGAGGGCAACTTATTGCAGCGCAAACTAAGGCAACATGAATTCCTGGTTCATTAAATTCTTTCCTTAAAATCTGATGTTCGATATGGTCTAATGTCAACTTTTCCCCAACTATATCGAACTTACGAATCTTCCAAACACCAATAATATTTCTAATGCTTTTAGTGGGGTAATTATCAATAATAGATTCTAAAGTAAAAGAGTTATAAGCATTAATTAAAAAAGCGATTTTTTCTGCGTCTGTCCAAGAATCATAAGTGCTTGGCGTTACAGCTCCAATAGCAGCATTAAATTCATCAAGTTTTTGCCGATTTTCCTTTAATCTTTCGTAATCAACTAACCCTTCTGCGTTGACATATTCCTTTAAAATTGAGTTGTAATCTTGATAATTAAATGGTTGAGCTGAAGTAGCAGTATACTCCTGTGTATCTTGATTTTTTTCCCCTAAATTTGTCGGACTATTTAATCCACCACAGCTAGCTAAAAATATAAGTAGCGGTAAGAAAAATAATAACTTCTTAAGTTGATATCTCATAAATTATTCTGCCAATTATAGTAATTTCATTCCATATAGCAGAAGAAAGAAGGCATCCCCCCTTACTCCCCTTTGAAAGGGGGGAGGAAGAAGGAAAAATCTGGCTTTGTCTAGGTTTTAAGCTTTTGATATATCCTAACCTTTACTTCCACTGCTATATCTATGAAAAACTAACGGCATGAGTAACTTGTGAGACTTAGATTAATTTTGACTTAAATCAATCAGGACTTACGCATTAACGCTATTAGTAGGGTGTGTTAGCGGTAGCGTAACTGAGCGACACCCTATATATAGTGCCTTTGCGTAAGTCCTATCAATATTCAGTAGTCAGTAGTCAGTAGGTAATATTATTTAGGGCTTGCTGAATAAATATCAAAGCTTTTACATATAATATCATGTTCGGTAGCACCGTTTGTGTATAAAATTAAGGTAAAAATGGGAGAAAACCTTCTGCCTCCTGCCTCCTGCCTCCTGCCTTCGGACAACCATTGTCTAATTATTCAACCGGACATGATATAAAGGTTTTAGCCTTTTTAGATCTTGAAAAAGTATGTGGTTTTCAGCTCTTTATGCTCAAAAAGTTAGGATTTTGGGCGCATAGTTCGGCAAAAAAAATACTCCCCTACTCCCCTACTCCCTT
>NZ_JAAHHG010000215.1 GCF_010692555.1 Okeania sp. SIO3B5
AACTATGCACCTAAAATACTAACTTTTTGAGTGTTTTAGACTGAAACAGGTGTACTTTTTTAGACCCTAAAAAGGCTAAAACCAATATCAGTCAATGCTTTGATATTTAATCAGCAAACCCTAATTATTCAACCGGACATGATATTACCTGTTCTGATAAATAATGAGGATTGAATCAAAGGATTTTTTTTCTTCTCTTGGTCTAATGGATATGGCGCAGGTTTCGGAGCCATCGCACCCTACGGGAAGCTACGAAGATCGACCGCTAATGCTGAAAAACTGTTCTTCCTTTTTCCTTCTTCCTTCTTCCTTCTTTCTTCTTCCTTCTAATCACTATTAATAAATTGCAAGTAAGAATTACTCAGTTCCTTTACTGCCAACTCATAAAATTGCTTACCATGTTCAGGCGTAGCTAATGCAGGGTTTGAACCCATCCGACCATCTGGATATCGGTAACGAAAATTAGCGGCACCATATATTGGATAACCACTAGCTACATCCTCTGAAAGTGGTGCTACTTTAATAGCTTCTGGGTAAACATACTGAGTTAAAGCTACTTCACTAGGTGTAGCGTGAGAACCTTCCTCATCGCCATATAATTCTTTAGCTAATTTATAAACTGAGCTACACATAAACCAGTTTCCTACCTTGCACTTGACCAACTCCCCATTGGCAATATTTAGATCGGCCAAATGAGCATAAGTTTCTGAGAAGGCAGCCTTCAGAGTCGCAATATTTCCTCCATGGCCATTGATCAAGAAAAATTTGGTAAACCCAGACCTAGTTAAACAAACTATATAGTCACGAATTACTTGAATCATCGTACTAGGCCGCAGACTGATGGTACCTGGGAAACCAGTATGATGTAATGCCATACCTACATTAATCGTCGGTCCGACTAATGCCTCTGCTGTTTCTCCCACACCCTTAGATATAACTTCTGCACAAATAGCATCTGTGCCAATTAATCCTGTAGGTCCATGCTGCTCGGTAGAACCTATTGGCAGAATAATACCTTGAGATTGACTCAGATAAGTTTCGACTTCAGACCAAGTACTTAATTGTAGTAACATTTTTTAATTATTTATACTTTTGATATTAAATATAAGTAGGAAAATTAATCTAACTTTAAATAGGGATTAACCTTTTAACTAGCTATAAGCTATTAGCACTTCAACTATCAGCCTAAAAAGGTAGTGTAGCCGATAATAGTATTTGGCAAGAAGAGCATTCCGGAACGGAAAAGCTTGGGTTGTTTGTCCCCGACTTCTAGCTCATTCCCTTTCAATGGCGGAATGCTTTGCGCGTTTGCAAAGCTGACTGCTGAAGTGCTGAAATGCTGAATGCTAAATATACCCTAAATTTCTCAATCTTGACATTTCAATGGTTAAAAACTGTTCCGGAACAAAAAGGGGATGTTTGACTCCTAAATTTCTCAATCTTGACATTTCAATGGTGAAAAACTGTTCCGGAACACAAAAGGGATGTTTGACTCCTAAATTTCTCAATCTTGACATTTCAATGGTGAAAAACTGTTCCGGAACACAAAAGGGATGTTTGACTCCTAAATTTCTCAATCTTGACATTTCAATGATGAAAAACTGTTCCGGAACACAAAAGGGATGTTTGACTCCTAAATTTCTCAATCTTGACATTTCAATGGTGAAAAACTGTTCCGGAACAAAAAGGGGGATGTTTGACTCCTAAATTTCTCAATCTTGACATTTCAATGGTGAAAAACTGTTCCGGAACACAAAAGGGATGTTTGACTCCTAAATTTCTCAATCTTGACATTTCAATGATGAAAAACTGTTCCGGAACAAAAAGGGGGATGTTTGACTCCTAAATTTCTCAATCTTGACATTTCAATGGTGAAAAACTGTTCCGGAACAGAAATGGGGATGTTTGACTCCTAAATTTCTCAATCTTGACATTTCAATGGTGAAAAACTGTTCCGGAACAAAAAGGGGATGTTTTACCCCTCCTATCGGAGCTATAAGTCAGCAAACGGCCGAAAGCTTGCCCATAACTATCGTTAACGCCCCTGCAGATTGTGTATAATTTGATATGCGTGCGTAAGTGCTGTATATGTACCAATTTTTCGGCTGATGATAGCTAGAGCCTGTCATTAAAAAATAATTTAACCTTTTGATAACCTTAAGTTAACTTTTGTTTAACTTATTAGACATAATATAAGGACATCCAAGTTTTGTATCCAGCACAACAATGCAATATGGAAGTGGGCAATGCTTACTAACTTGATACTTTTCCCGAGAAACAACCAATGGCCTGACTACAGAGCAGGCCCCGCTATTTCTACTATTAGTATAGCAACAGCAATATTTCAAAGTCAGAATGCGTTGTATCAATGGATAAAAAATCCAGTGCTTTTAGCTGTTGGATGGTTGAACATTAATTAAGTTAATTAGCTACAAAATTAGCGATCGCCTAAATTTTCACCTCAGGCAATATTAATGATTTACTGTCAAATACATCAAAAGCGATATTTATGTTTTCCCCCGATCTAAGCGAAAGTCTTTTAAAGTCTGGCGTGAGAATAACTAGCAAAGTTTTGCTATTAGAATCTGAAGAGCTATTTCGGGATATGTTAGCCTTAGCTCTAGAAGAACAAAGTTGCGAAGTAGTTATTGCTCCAGACGGACGTAGTGTAATTCCCACAGTTCAGAATTATTCATCCATTGAAAGTGAACCTTCTTTCAATCTTCTAATTCTTGACTCAATTAATGGTCTAGACATATGCAGGATGTTAAGGCATCAAGGCAATTCAATACCAATTATGATTTTAGGGGCAAGAGGCAGTGCGAATAATTGTGCTTTTTATTTAGAAGCTGGAGCAGATGATTATTTGACTAAACCTTTTGGGATGCGGGAATTTATGGCTCGTTGTCGGTCTCTGATGCGTCGCCAACGTCTAGGTAAACTGCCTCAACCAATTATGCTTCAGTATAAGGATATAGCTCTTTATCCAGAAGAGTGTCGAGTAACTGTTAGAGGTGAAGAAGTGAAAATTTCCCCCAAGCAATTTCGCTTACTTGAGCTATTTATGAGTTATCCACGCAGAGTTTGGTCTCGTGAACAATTGTTAGAACAAGTTTGGGGGCCAGATTTTATTGGGGATAGTAAAACTGTTGATGTTCATATTCGTTGGTTACGAGAAAAATTAGAGTTAAATCCTAGTAAACCAGAGTATGTTGTTACAGTTAGAGGTTTTGGATATCGATTTGGTTAATTTAAGCATTCAGCTATCAGCAGTCAGCTATCAGCAATTAGTAATGAATAATTAGGGTTTGCGCTCAAAAGTCTTTTAGTAGGGCTAGGAGACAGGAGACAGGAGACAGGAGACAGGAAGAACAGGGAATGAGCGAGGAGATAGTAGGAAGAATCGTCCCTTAATTTTTCTGCCCAACTCTTGACCAAAATCCGCTCCTAATTGAACCATTACCACCTAAAACCTCGCACTTTTTGATAGTTAAAAAGGCTAAAACCTTTATTTGTAAATACTTTTAGATTTAATCAGCAAGCCCTAATTATTTGAATAACTGAGAATTGTTTAGTTAGAAGATTATTTGATGATTTTTTCTAACTCCAATTTTCAGTTGTATAGCAGAAGGAAGAAGGAAGAAATAAGAAGGAAAAAATATTGTGTTTAAGCTTTTGATGCATCCTCACTCTTTGCTTTGACTGCTATATCGCAATTAACCTTCAGCTTTAGAAGCTATTTCAACAATTATTAATTAGGGTTTGCGTATGGAAAGTCTTTTTGCTGGGGTAGGAGACAACCCACCCCTAACCCCTCCCAGGAGGGGGAGACAGGAGACAGGAGAAAAGGGAATGAGCGAGGAAGTTAGGAGCTAAGTTTTGTCCCTGAATTTTTTTGCCCAACTATGCGCCTAAAATACTAACTTTTTGAGCGTGAAGAGCTGAAAATCAGGTACTTTTTTCGACCCCAAAAAGGCTAAAATCTTTATATTTCAATGCTTTTAGATTTAATCAGCAAGCCCTAATTATTAATTATTAATTATTAATTATTAATTATTAATTATTAATTATAGAGCTATTTGCTAAATAAACTTAACTGACTCTCTGAATTTTCTGCCGATAAATCTACTCCATCTGATAGTAATTTAGCAGCAGCTTCTAACATTTCTTCCTGAATATCTTGAATATCTTCCCTGCTTTCTAAATAAGTTTTTAATGCTTTTAACGGATCGATACTATTACCTTTTGCCAATTCTGGTAAACGGGGTCTTGCTAATTGACTGACTAATTCTGGTTGAATAGTATAAGTATGTGCCTCACTTAAAGCTTGATGTAATACTCCATTTTCAATCAAATCTAACTGCTCGGAACGTAACTGATAAATTAACCGCACCACAGCATCTTTTATCTGAGTTTTACTAATAGCTTTTAACAATTCAACTTGTGGATTTTCTGCTTCGGAAACATTAACTTTAATAGTATAAAAATTTCGCACAGGCAAAGAACAAAATTCCCATTTAACTGCACCTTTTTCTAGTTCAAGCAAAACAAAACCTTTCTCTTCTTTCTCTTCACTAAAATCTACTCTTTCAATACTTCCCGGATAAATAATTGGTGGGTTATTAGACTTATTCAAATTTTGATGTTTATGAACATGACCTAAAGCTACATAATCAAAACAATCACGATTTAACAAAGAAACAGGAATATTAAAACCCTTACCTACAGCTAAAAAACGTTCTGCACCTAAACTTGCCCTATCTGCCATTAAATGAGCTAAAAGTACCGTCGGAATTTCTGGGTTTAATTGGCGAATTTCTGATTCTAATACTAACTTCAATTTTTCAATTAATAACTCATTAACTTTACCCATAGATAAACTTTCAGTCTCAGATTTGGTCATCAAACTAGAAGCAGTTAACCAAGGCAAAGTAATAATCTGAATAGCACCACTTTTAGTTTGAATATTGTGAGTTTCTATGCGATCGCCTACTACAACTCCGGGTACTCCTAAAGTACTATAAATACCTAAACTTGCCCCTCCTTGGCCCTGGGAATGTTGGTCGTGATTTCCTACTAATAATACTGTGGGAATTTGAGCATCTACTAAACGACGTAATTCACGAGAAAAAGCTTGTTTTATGTATGGCGCGGGAGTAGCATCTGGGAAAGCATCTCCACCGAATAATACTAAATCGACTGGTTTAGAAATTGCTCTATCTATACAACGTTTTAGACTGGAAATAAAGTCTTCTAGGCGAGTGTTTAAACCTGTTTCTGGGTTGATGCGTCCGTGGGAAAAACCACTACCTATATGAATGTCTGAAAGATGGATTATTTTTATCATTTTGTTGTGGTTTTGTTTGTTTTAGGGAGTAGTAATTTGGGAAATAAGAAAGGCAAAACACGGATTTTTGGCACGGATTCACGGATGATTAGATGAAACATTTTGTTTGAGAGAATAAGGAGTAGTAATTCGGGAAACTAAGGAAGGCAAAACACGGATTTTTGACATGGATTCACGGATGATTTAGATGGAACATTGAATATAAAAAACCTTAAGTTGACTAAGCATTCAGCTATCAGCAATATGAAAAAAATTGATGGTTTTCTAGTGACTATAAATGTAGGTAAAGCTCCTGAAAGTCAAAAGCTTTCCAAGATGAAAATATTTCTGGTATTGCTCCTGAGACAACTTTGTGAATGTATAAGCAAACTTAGTTGAATAAAAAATCATGCGTATAGGCGAACAACCCCATTTAACTCTTAGAATATCACAATTTTTGTGAAAATGGTAGTGACAATCTTTTGACCCGCTGATTTTTTTAGGAGCTTTTGAGAATGTAAATGTTCGTAATTCTGTATTGTCTAAGTTTTTAGAGATACCTTCAGAGGTTCTATATAACCTCTCTCACGACTTGGAAGTACACCTATTTTTATTTCTATTATATTGCCTATTCCTACTTAAGTTTTTCCTAAAATCTAGAATTTTATACCTCACACTTTTTAGGAATTACTATATAAAAATTCTAAATATATTTCAGTATTTTTTATTCAGGGTTTGGTCTGCAAAACTAAGAGAAAATGGGATTTGAAAACCAAACCCCTAGACTCTTTTTTTCACGAATCATTTCATCTTGCTATATAGAATTTTTCACTATTCATTGAGATACAGAATTCTAAATTCTAGGCAATACAGATTTACGCCATTTGATGGCATCTTCTATTAATCTTGGCTTTATTGTTATGAAATCAATACTAACTGGAATTCCTTCTTTTGCTTGCTTAACTGTTTGATTAGCAAAATGTGAAATCTCGGTGATTTTTAATAGTCCGTTTAAAGTACACTCTTTTTGATTTTGAAAGTCTAGGTCGCTACTGGCACAATCAAATAAGTAATCAACAACAATATGAATAGCTAATGCACGGATTAAGTTTTGTTTTGCTTCAGAATTTGGTAGTGATAAAATTAATTTTTTAGCCTTGTTCAATTCTTTTTGATATTCAGGATGGTTGCCGAAGGTCGAAGCATTTTCTGCGTAATATAATGCTTTAGCAGCTAGATTTTCTGGTGTCTTTTTTTGAACCAATATATTAGGTGTTATAGAAGCAGTAAAGGCAATGGCAATCATTGAATTATTCAGTATGAGAATGGGTAATATAGCGACAGCTAATGCTATTTTACTAATCATTGTTTGGTAAATTAGTCAGATTTTTTTATTTATTCTAGTTTATTTTCATAGGCGATCGCCTACAATAAAATTAAACTTGTATAATCAGAAATTACACATTTCTCCATTGTTAACGCTATTGATTGCGACATAGGCAACAGAGAGCAGAAATTAGTTTGACCTCAGACTCACTTTTTAGTGCTTCAGAAAATGAAATGACTATTGCCACATACGCAACAGAGAGCAGAAATTAGTTTTGCTTCAGACTCACTTTTTAGTGCTTCAGAAAATGAAATGACTATTGCGACATAGGCAACACAGAGCAGAAATTAGTTTTGCTTCAGACTCACTTTTTAGTGCTTCAGAAAATGAAATGACTATTGCCACATAGGCAACAGAGAGCAGAAATTAGTTTTACTTCAAACTCACTTTTTAGTGCTTCAGAAAATGAAATGACTATTGCCACATAGGCAACAGAGAGCAGAAATTAGTTTTGCTTCAAACTCACTTTTTAGTGCTTCAGAAAATGAAATGACTATTGCCACATACGCAACAGAGAGCAGAAATTAGTTTTACTTCAAACTCACTTTTGAGTGCTTCAGAAAATGAAATGACTATTGCCACATACGCAACAGAGAGCAGAAATTAGTTTTACTTCAAACTCACTTTTGAGTGCTTCAGAAAATGAAATGACTATTGCCACATACGCAACAGAGAGCAGAAATTAGTTTTACTTCAAACTCACTTTTGAGTGCTTCAGAAAATGAAATGACTATTGCCACATACGCAACAGAGAGCAGAAATTAGTTTGACCTCAGACTCACTTTTTAGTGCTTCAGAAAATGAAATGACTATTGCGACATAGGCAACAGAGAGCAGAAATTAGTTTGACCTCAGACTCACTTTTTAGTGCTTCAGAAAATGAAATGACTATTGCCACATACGCAACACAGAGCAGAAATTAGTTTGACCTCAGACTCACTTTTTAGTGCTTCAGAAAATGAAATGACTATTGCCACATACGCAACACAGAGCAGAAATTAGTTTTGCTTCAAACTCACTTTTTAGTGCTTCAGGAGATGAAATGATTATTGCGACATTCAATTCCTTATTTCTGATTACTTTTTCCCTCCTTCCTTGAATTATTTTAACAAAATTGAAAATAGGTAGCTATCTATCAAAAATAGAGTTGAAAATTTCCTTTTAATATTGAAGCTCTTCTGCCTTCTGCCTTCTGCCTTCTTCTTTCCTTCTTCCTTCCTTCTTCCTTCCTTCTTCCTTCCTTCTTCCTCCTTCTTTCTTCTGCTTATAAAGACTCCGGTTCCTGACCAGAAACAACTGGTGCTGTAGTATTCAAATTTAACTCTGGATGTTCAGATTCTACCTGTTGACAATTCCACTCATTTTTGAACAATAAAACAGGTCGTCCCCAGCTATCTTTTACAGCCACAGTATTAAATAACCTACCAACTTGTCGCAGTACATCCCAACCAGAATTAACCCAACGCGCCACAGTAAAAGGCAACATTTCCAAATTAGTTTCAACTCCATATTCATTTTGCATTCGGAACTGAACAACCTCCAATTGAAGTTGCCCAACAGCAGCTAAAATAGGGTCTCTTTTTGCCTCATCTGTAGAGTACATAATTTGTACAGCACCCTCCTCTCGTAACTCATTAACTCCTTTGCGAAATTGCTTAAATTTAGAAGGATTAGGATTTCTTAAATAAGCAAATATTTCTGGTGAAAAACAAGGGATACCTTCATACTCTAATTTTTTGCCATTATAAATAGTATCTCCTATAGCAAATACCCCTGGATTATTTAAACCAATTATATCTCCGGGATAAGCAATTTCAATAGAATCTCTATCTTGAGCAAATAACTTTTGCGGGCGAGATAATCGAACTGTTTTACCTGTTCTAGCATGACTAACAGTCATATCTTTTTCAAATCTTCCCGTGCAAACCCGAATAAAAGCCACCCTATCTCGGTGTTTCGGGTCCATATTAGCCTGCAATTTAAACACAAATCCAGTGAAATTTGGATAAGTAGGAGAAACTTCACCTACTGTACTTTTATGAATACCCGGTTTTAGAGCATATTCTAAAAAAGCATCTAAGAATAATTGCACCCCAAAATTAGTCATAGCACTGCCAAAAAATACAGGTGTCATTTCACCTTTATGTATCTCTTCTAAATCTAAATCAGAACCTAATTCTTCCAGCAATTCTATATCTTCTTTAAGTTGATAATAAAGGTCTTGCTCCAGTAATTCTTCGATGCGAGGATCGCCCAAACTTACTACTGTATTTCTTGCAGCTTTACTACCATGAACGCTACGTTCAAACAGATGAATTTGTTTCTTTCTCCTATCAAAAACTCCCTTAAAGCGATCGCCCATACCTATAGGCCAATTGACAGGATATGTTTTTAAACCTAATTCCTTTTCTATTTCATCCAAAAGTTCTAAAGGTTCTCTTCCTGGTCTATCCATCTTATTAAAAAATGTAAAAATGGGTAGTTTTCGCATTTTACATACTTCAAATAATTTGCGAGTTTGAGGTTCTAAACCCTTAGCAGAATCTTCTAACATTACAGCGTTATCTGCTGCAGCTAAAGTTCTATATGTATCTTCACTAAAATCTTGGTGTCCAGGAGTATCTAAGAGGTTAATTTGACAGTTTTGATATTCAAATTGTAAAACAGTTGAGGTAATAGAAATACCCCGTTGTTGTTCCATTTCCATCCAGTCAGAAGTAGCATGACGTTGCGCTCTTTTAGCCTTTACTGCACCAGCTTCGTGAATAGCACCTCCGTACAATAAAAGTTTTTCTGTGAGAGTAGTTTTACCCGCATCAGGATGGGAAATAATCGCAAAATTACGCCGTTTATCTACGGCTGTTTGCAATTCGGTTTCAATTTCAATGGACATTCTTTAGTTTAACTCCTAAAATATGCGTAAAGTTAATTATATTATATACAGCACTTCCCGTTGTTATGAGGTACTTACGTTTATTGTTTTAGGGAACAGGGAATGGGAATAGACAAAAAATATTCCAGATCGTCAGTTTTACCTCATTAGTACGGAGTCTGCTGTATTTTCTATTTATCTAGACTATAATATTGATATATTTATAATAATCATATAATCCATGCTAAAACTACTATATAGATCACCTTAAAATAAAAAACAAATAAATAGAATCAAGGGAATATTAAACAATTTAAAACTAAATAATTAAATGATTTATAAACAGAGGCAAGTTATATGGAGTTTTTATCAAATATTTGGAGTACAGGAAACTATATTCCTCACGGACATTGTTATCTTTGGCAGTCAGGATTAGTATGGCTTCATTTATTATCAGATTTGTTCATTTTCTTAGCTTATTTTTCCATCCCTATTTCTTTAATTTATTTCATTCAGAAGCGACAGAATGTACCTTATCCAGAAATATTTTTCTTGTTTAGTGCATTTATTATTGCCTGTGGAATGACTCACTTCATAGCAATTTGGACTCTCTGGTATCCCGTCTATTGGCTATCAGGTTTAATTAAAGCAATAACTGCAGTAATATCAGTATTAACAGCAGTTACATTAGCACCATTAATACCCAAGTTATTAGAACTTTCTATTCTTGCAGAACTAGAGGCAATTAACAATAAATTAAAGTTAGAAATTAAGAGTAGAATAAAAGTCCAGGAAGAATTACAACTATCTCAACAAAAACTGCAATTAATTATTAATACTATTCCACAATCAATTTTTTGGAAGAATCAAGATTTAATCTATCAAGGTTGTAATTATACTTTTGCCAAGAAAGCTGGTCTTAAATCACCATTAGAAATAGTTGGCAAGACAGATTATGATTTATTTTGGACTCAAGAAGAAGCTGAACATTATCGTAAAACAGACCAACAAGTCATAGATTATAATACTCCTTTATACCAAAGAATTGAAACTCAACAAACTTTGCAAGGTCAACAAATATGGGTAGAGACAAATAAAGTTCCCCTTCAGAATCAAGGAGGTGAAATAATCGGTATTCTTGGCACTTCTGAAGATATTACCGAACGTATTAAAGCACAAGAAAAATTAAATGAGCAACAAAAGACTTTAAGAGCAATTCTTGATAATGCACCAATTTGGATTTGGATGACTAACATCAATGGCAAAATGCAGTTTGTCAATCAAACATTATGTGAAAATCTCGGTATTGCTGAATCCAAGTTTTTCAATGTCGAAAATTACAATCAATTTTTAACAAAAAAAGAAGCTGAAACTATTCATAATTATGATACTATTTACTGGAAAAATGATACAAAATATCATAGTGAAGAAACATTTACTTTTGTTGATAAAAAACAGCATTATTTAGAAATAATGAAAGTTAAAATAAAAGATGATGCCAATGAAGTGTTTGGTATAATCTCTTTAGGTTTAGATGTTACAGACAGTAAGCAAGCTCAACAAAAACTGCTGGAATCAGAGTCTAAATTTCGACAAATTGCTCGCCATGAAGAACTACTTAATCGTTTAGCAAATCAAATTCGTAACTCTCTCGATCTTGATACTATATTAAACACTACAGTCTATCAAGTTCGCACTCTATTCAAAGTAGAACGTTGTCATTTTATTTGGCATCGTTTTGCTAATAGTTTCAATGTAGATAAAACTAACAATAATCAAAATGATTATTGGGAAATTGTCAATGAATCAAAAGTAGAAGAACTTCCTAGTTTACTTGGTAGATATACAACAGAAAAAGTAGGTTCTTGGGCATTCAAATTTTGGCAATTAGAAATTATTAGGGTTGATAATATAAGTCTTGTCTCTGACACAAAAATGCGGGATTTTATACTTCGTCTAGGTCTAATTTCTTTATTGTCCATACCAATTAAAACTCAGTCAGGTCAGATAGGAGTTTTAGTTTGTGGAAATCATACCTCTATTCGTCAATGGCATGATAGTGAGGTAGAACTTTTAAAAGGAGTCACAAACCAATTAGCAATAGCTATCGATCAAGCCGAACTATATAATCATAGTCGAGAAGTTGCCCTTCAAGCTAGAGAACAAGCTCACGAATTATCCAAAACTTTACAAAAATTGCAACAAGCTCAGGCACAACTTATTCAAACTGAAAAAATGTCTTCTTTAGGACAAATAGTCGCTGGTATTGCCCATGAAATTAATAATCCGATTAACTTTATTTCTGCTAACATTAATTATGCTAGTCAGTATACTCAAGACCTACTAAGTTTAATTCATCTCTATCAGAAAAATTATTCTCACCCACCTACAGTTATTCAAGAACAAATAGAAGCTGTAGAACTCGATTTTTTGATTGAAGATTTACCAAAAATTTTGAATTCTATGAAAGTAGGATCTGACCGTATTTATGCCATAATTTTGTCTTTGCGTAATTTTTCTCGCTTAGATGAATCTGAAGTCAAAATTGTAGATATTCACGAAGGAATTGAAAGCACTCTCCTTATTTTAGGAAATAAACTGAGAGAAAAACCAGAGGAACAAGCTATTCAAATCATTAAAAATTATGACTCCTTACCAAACATAGAATGTTATGTTAGTCAGATAAATCAAGTATTTATGAATATTATTTCCAATGCTATTGATGCCTTAGCAGAAAAGCGAAATAAAAGAAGTAAAAAATTAAATACTAATTTAGACACTCAGGAAAATTTACCAACTATTAATATTGCGACAAAAGTTGTATCTTCTGGACAAATAGCAATTATAATTTCTGATAATGGTATGGGTATGACAGAAATAGTTAGTCAGAAAATATTTGACCCATTCTTTACTACAAAACCTGTAGGCAGTGGTACTGGTTTAGGATTATCCGTTAGTTATCAAATTATTGTTGAAAAGCATCAGGGTAAACTCAATTGTATTTCTACACCAAAACAAGGAACAGAATTTTTAATTGAAATTCCTATCCGCCAGAAAACAAAATAAATAGGGTTTGCGCTCAAAAGTCTTTTAGTAGGGGTAGGAGACAACCCACCCCTAGCCCCTCCCAGGAGGGGAGGGGAAGACAGGAGAAACGGGAATTTAGAAGAGGTAGGAGTAAGAATTGTAAGAATGATTTTTCTGCCATAATAGACATCTCCAATAATAAAAAATAAAATCAACTATCGTAAAGAAATTATCAATTCTTTCCCACTACTCCCTACTCCCTACTCCCTACTCCCTCATTTGGAGGAGATGTCTAATCGTCCCAAAATACTAGCATGCATGAGCTTTTTGAGCTGAAAAGCTGGCACTTTTTTAGACCAAAAAATGCGCTCAACCTTTATCTGTCAATGCTTTTAGATTTAATCAGCAAGTCCTAGATATAGCTAAATAAAGAATTGCTTAGGATATAGACTAATGACAAATCTTAGACTAGAAAGTATTTTTCCAACTGTTCCCTATTCCCTATTCCCTATTCCCTGCTATAACAGAGTTATAATTAGGGTTTGCGCTCAAAAGTCTTATGGGTGAGGGTAGGAGACAGGAGACAGGAGACAGGAGACAGGAGAAATGGATCGGGAGCGAGGAGGTAGTAGTTAAGAATTGTCCCAAGATTGTTCTGCACAACTATGCACCTAAAATACGCTCCATGCATGAGCGTGAAGAGCTGAAACAGGCGCACTTTTTTCGGTTCTAAAAAAGGTTAAAACCTTTACCTGTAAATGCTTTGATATTTAATCAGCAAGCCCTAATTAGACTTACAGCACTTTTGAGGATAGTGAGGTACACTTGTAGGACTATTCTTATATTTCCTGTTCCCAGTTAAGTGTTCCCTATTCCCTATTCCCTATTCCCTAGAGCCATAAAACTTTGTACCTCATCAACTAGAAAACTGCTGTAAGTCAATTTCATAACCACTAAATTACTGGCCTATGCCTATTCTTTTTTGGCTTGAAAAAACAAATATCGGTAGGGCGCGGGCTTATGCTAATAATGATCCTTATGAGAGCAAATATTTTTCCCACTGTTCCCTGTTCCCTGCTATATCTAATTTGAATCAGGAGAAATATTTAATGGATGCTGACAAAAGAAAAATTCTATCAGTATTATGTCATGGAGCAATTTTCTTGAGTACAACTATTGTATCTATAGGGATACCAATAGCTATTTTACTCTTCACTAATGATTCAGTTGTCAAAACTAATGCTAAAGAATCTTGGAATTTTCATATTAACATTTATATTTACGCTATTATATTTAGTATATTAATCCCGTTGCTTATTGGCATTCCTTTATTAGTTTTGTTAGCAATTATTAGTTTTGTTATGCCAATTATTGCCATTCTCAATGTAATGAATAATCCTAATAAACCTTATCGTTATCCATTTATTTTTCGTCTATTCTAGTCATTATTTTCGATATTTACCGAAAAATTGTGTTCTAAAGCCTCCCCTTTTAAGGGGATAAAAAAGAGAATATTCCTTATTTCAATCCCAATGCTTTCCTAGGTCATGCTTCGCAAACAACTAGAGGTACTGATAACTGATAACTGATAACTGAAATGACATTCCCTGTCTAGCTTGTATACTATAGCACTACAAGAATTGGTTAGGGCATCTTTATAATTCTATTCCCAATTCCCTATTTCCTATTCCCAATTCCCTATTTCCTATTCCCAATTCCCAATTCCCAATTCCCTATTCCCAATTCCCTATTTCCTATTCCCAATTCCCAATTCCCTATTCCCAATTCCCTATTCCCTATTTCCAATTCCCAATTCCCTATTCCCTATTTCCAATTCCCAATTCCCTATTCCCTATTCCCTAGCGCTACGCGCAGAATAAATAGTATGCTAAAAACTATGTTGGTTTTGCTTAGACAAAACCAATTTACTGAATATTTTGGTGAACTAACGAAACTCGGCTACCTTAGTATTAGCCATATTATTTTCTCTGGCATTAAGTTTTTGATTAAGTTCACGAATACGACGAGACAACAAACGAATAATATTAATAGCAATATCCGGTGTTTCATCAATTGCATCATAAAGTTGCATTTGAGTTAACATCAAACACTCACAAATTTCTAAAGTAGTTACAGAAGCAGAACGAGGTTCAGCATCAAACAAAGACATTTCACCAAAACAAGCTCCTTGTTCTAACCTTGCTAACTCCCGGTCTGCCAAATGAACTTTAACTTTACCAGATACCACGATATAAAGAGACCTTCCCTCTTGCCCTTCAGTAAAAATACTATGACTATTAGGAAAAGATAGCTCATCCATAACAGAAGCTAAACGTACTAAGAAATCATCTCTTAATTCTCTAAAAATTGGCACAGCTCTAATAAATAAAAGACGCTCTACACTTGTCAGCATAACGTTTACACCCTTCCCTTTGATGAATAAACAAATTTAATAATCATGTTTTATTGAGCAAATTTTAATGTTTAATAATGTTTAGATAACATTTGATAGATGACCTGGTATTTATTTAGTTTACACTATTCCATAATTAAAATTAATCATATCAATAGACTTTTTGCATAAGTAATATTATGTCCGGTTGAACAGTTATAAAATAAATAACAATGGAGGACTCAGGAGTCAGGAGGGAAAAAAGAAGAAGGAAGGAGGAAGAACAGGAGAAAAAAGAGAAAGTTTCTTTATCACTAATTATCCGGACATGATATAACTTCCCTATTCCCTATTCCCTCTTTTGGAGGAGATGTCTATTTAGGGTTTGCTGATTAAATCTCAAATAATTACCAGATAAAGGTTTTAGATTTTTTAGGTATTGAAAAAGTACATGGTTTTCAGCTCTTCATGCTCAAAAAGTTAGCATTTTTAGCGCATAGTTGGGCAAAAAAATTCTCCCCTACTTCCCTACTCCCCTACTCCCCTCCTGGGAGGGGGAGGGGCCTCACAAGGGTAGGTTTTTTACATAAGATGCTAGTGGAGGTGAGACTTGGAGGACAAGGAGGGAAAGTAGACAAGGAAGAAAGAAGTTTTTGTATATTACGAAGTAT
>NZ_JAAHHG010000216.1 GCF_010692555.1 Okeania sp. SIO3B5
GTTATAGCGCTACTCCCTAGGTAATAGGGAACAGGGAACAGGGAACAGGGAACAGGGAACAGGGAACAGGGAACTGTAAAAGGATTTTAGGATTGAAAAATGTCCTAACCAATTCTTGTAGTCCTATATCAATTATCAGTACCTCCGGCTGAAGCCAGAGGCAAGAAATGAAGAACTCTATGAAAAGGCGGCACCCAGATTCGAACTGGGGAATAAGGATTTTGCAGACCCTTGCCTTACCGCTTGGCCATGCCGCCATTACCATACTTTTATTATCATACACCATCCACAAATATATGGCAAGTGTACGGATATATGTGATCTATATCACTTAAACTGATGTTTTGAATTGCACTGTGGACTAATATTTTAAGTTACTTTAAAGGTTTAACGCTCTTATAGAAGTTGAAGGAAAGGTTAGGGCAGTTAACGAAGTTAGAAGTCACAAGTCAAAAGTCAGAAGTTATTTTTGTAACAGGGATTTGAACAAGGTTCCAAAAATATTTCGCCTTAAAAAGTGGGGTTGCGCGCTCCAATTATTTTGATAAAAAGCTTCAAACTTAGACAACGTAAAATTTTTCCCTCTTGGTTCTTGGTTCTTCCTTCTTCCTTTATATTACTCATCACAAAAATTTCCTCAGTAACAATGATTTCCCAAACTCCTTTACTTGTTGCTCAAATCACCGATACCCATCTATTTGCAGATCCTATTCAGGGCTTGTAACTGTTGGCTAAAATCTGGTATTATCTATCAAAATCTGGGATTATCTGTTTATGCTACTTGGATATCATACTGAACTACATCCGAATAACCAGCAAAAAACATTGCTGGCCAAACACGCGCTTTGTAGCTCGCCATGCCTATAATTGGGGACTATGGTTAACTAGGAACATTATTTGAATGCAGCGTTAAATTTAGCTATGGCGGGCAATTCGTCCGTGACAGTCTGTGGACTGGATAACGCCGACGTTACCGAGTGGGAAGCAGGAATAGAACAGATAATCATAGATTTCTATAGATTATCGTAGGTTTCTAAGAACGGAACAATGTATGGAATTCCCACGGAAAGCTCCTTTGTGAAAGTCTTGGAAAAACTCAAACAGTTACAAACCCAACCAGATGTACTAATACTTACCGGAGACCTTTCTCAAGATGAAACTTCTGAATCATATCAACGTTTAGCATCTCTACTGAGTCCTCTGGGCATTCCTACTTACTGGATAGCAGGAAACCACGATAATTTACCAGCAATGGAACGGGTATTAAATTCTGCTCCTATTTCTGCGACAAAATCTTTTGAAATGGGTGGATGGAACTTTTTTTTACTAAATACTAATGTGCCTGGACTTGTTTATGGTGAAATTTCTCCAGAAAGTTTAGAGTGGTTAGAATATAATATTAAAATGACTGGAAATAAGCCAGTTTTAATTGCTTTGCATCATCCTCCTGTAAAAATTAATTCCGAGTGGATGGATAAAATTCTTCTGCATAACCCAGAAAATTTCTTAAATATAATTAATCGTTATCCACAGGTAAAAATTGTTTTGTCTGGTCATATTCATCAAGAATTTGCCAAAGAAATAAATGGTATTCATTATTTATCAACTCCTTCTACTTGTATTCAATTTGAACCAGAAAATCCTAATTTTTTTCTAGATAAACAACCACCTGGATTACGATTAGTTACTTTATATCCTGATGGAAATCATACTACCAAAATTGAAAGGATTGACTATATTTATGAATGTGATATGGCAGCTCGGGGATATAATTAATAATTAATAATTAATAATTAATAATTAATAATTAATAATTAGCTCTCCTTTTCCCTATAAACCAGCAATGCCTAATTCTGATAAGAGGTTGTCTGAGAAGTCCCATTTGCTACATCCAAGCCCCCGCGCATCCCCCAATTTTGGGGGACTAGAGCAAGCAAATTGACTCTTGTTCCCTCCAAAGTTAGCTTGCTCGGGGGGCAAAATTCAGTATCAAAAAACTTTTCAGATATCCTCTAAATTAGTAAAGCTTTTATCTCAAACTAAAAACAATAGCTGTTAACGCAGTTCCTCCGTAGGAGGCTGGCTGATAGCTGATGGCTGATAGCTGATAGCTGTTTGCGCAGCATTCCGTAGGAAATGCTTACCTAAAACCTTCTTCAAATGACTAGAAAAAAATTCTTTCTTGGCTGCGCTGTTTGGGCATATAAACCTTGGGTGGGAGAGTTTTATCCTGCCAAAAGTCCTCCTTCTGAGTTTCTCTATCTCTACAGCCGCCGTTTCACTACTGTTGAAGGTAATACTACATTTTATGCTACTCCTAAACCAGAGACTGTGACGAAATGGGCAATACAAACGCCTCCTGGATTTCAATTTTGTCTAAAACTACCGCGCAATATAACTCATAATGGATTATTAAAACCTTTTATCCCAAATGCTTTAGACTTTCTCAAACAGATGCAACCTTTGAGCGATCGCCTTGGTGTATTTTTTGCTCAGTTACCACCGAGTTACGGCCCCTCTTCATTTGATGACCTCGCAGAATTTTTGCAAGCTTGGCCACGAAACCGGATGCCTTTAGCTTTGGAAGTTCGCCATCCTGACTGGTTTGAAGAGTCTCAAGCTCAAAAGTTAAATAGTCTTCTCAAACAACTGGGTGTAGGGAAAGTCTTGCTAGACTCGCGTCCTGTCTACACTGGTAAAGATAACCCCCAGTTGCGGTCCCCAAACCGTAAACCTAATTTACCTTTACAGTTTAAGGTGACTGCTCCATTTACCATTGTGAGATTTATTTCTCATCCTCAGTTGTCGGTAAATCAAATTTTCTTTACAGAATGGGTAACTCAAATTGAGCAATGGTTGCGCCAAGATATAACAATTTACTTTTTTATTCATTGTCCTGAAGAAGAGCGATCGCCTGCTACAGCACGTCATTTTCAACAGTTATTAGAAACAGCAAAAATTCCTATTCCATCCCTGCCTTGGAATTTACTTAATCAGTCACCTACTCAGTTAAGTTTATGGTGATTTTTTCTGAGAGTTGTTGATTCTTGAGCGGGGGAGTGTGGGGAGTGTGAGGAGTGTGAGAAGCACAGGATCTAAAAAAATATAGGGTTGTAAATATTCAGGCGACGACAAAGAATTAGTTCTGGGGAGTAGAGGAGAAGTAAACATAAGAATAATTAATTAACTATTTTTAGTCATCTTTAGATGACTTCTGCTGTGAGCCAAGAAATTTATTTCTTGGCGGATGACATGACTCGCCAAGATGACATAACTCGCCAAGATGACATGACTCGCCAAGGATTTCAATCCTTGGCTAATAATTTAAGTCATCTTAAGATGACTCTTAAGGAGTATGCCATCTTTTTCATCTTTTTATATTGTGGTTAATAAGTGCAACTTGATATAACAATAAATTATGAAGTACAGAGATTAACAATTAAATGAATACAAGTGCGGGCATCTTGCCCGCGACGGGTTTACTAAAATGGAATCTGCTGTATATGATTTTTGTTTAATTAAAGGTCAAAAAATATCTCTTTTTCAGCCCAAATAACTCTACCTATTCTCCCTACTCTCGTAAACATTTCCTCCGGAATGCTGCGCAAACAGCCATCAGTTATTAGCTATCAACTATTAATTTTGGGAAAGGTAAAAGCAACCTTTGAAACTGAGTTTGAATAAAAAGTTACTGTCAAAGTTTTCTTCAGTAAGAGAGCAAAGTTTGAAGTGAAGAGGTTTTTTATAAATAATCATCCGAACATGATATAATTATCAATTATTAATTATTAATTATTAATTATTCATTATTAATTATTCATTATTCCCTACTCTCTTCTTCAAAAGATGCACGAATAGAAAACCCATTATAAGGAGACTTATTCGGCAATTTAACTTCAAAATTCACTCTGTCTATAATATCTGCTGAACGCACTTCTAAAGTCCATTTACCGGGAGATAATTTCCAAAATAAAGAATTATCAGAATTAACAGCTAATTTCTCTCCATTCAACCACCATTCCACAGAATTTTCCCGTGAATTTGCCAACTTAAATTCTAATTTTTTCTCTCCTCCGACATCATCCATTAAAAAATAATCATCTTCTTGAGGAAACAAAATTTTTAACTCACCAGAAACCAAACTAGATTTACTCTGTTTTGCCAACCATTCATTATATTCATCAGACAAATTTCCTACCGAATAATTATCGGATAAATGCTCATATTCTGCCAATTTTTCTGGATAAAAATACTCCGTTATTACCGACGGACAATCCGATTTCGGACGCAACCCAGAAATTGTACAAACTGGGCGTTGAACCATATTTTTTGGTGGTGGAAAAGCTGTCGGTTCCTTCTTTTCGTGCAAATGTAACATAATCCTATTCCATAAAGGCGCAGCACCCATTACTCCTGATATTTGCACCATAGATTCTCCACTAAAATTACCCACCCAAACTGCCACAGTATAATCATTAGTAAAACCTACTGTCCAAGTATCACGAAAATCTGAGGAAGTACCAGTTTTTACTGCTGCTGGAAATGGCAAATTTAAAGCTGAATTAACTCCAAATTCTGCTGCTCTTGCATGAGTATCGCTTAACATATTTGCAATTAACATCCATTCAGATTTTGCTTTAGGTAGTAGAGGTAGATTTTTGTTTTTTGTCTGTAAATAATCTTCTCTCATTCTATCTTGAAAAAAAGTTATTTTTTCCAAATAATTCTGCCTTTCCCCCCTTTCAAAGGGAGGTAGGGGGGATTCTTTCTGCCTTCTTCCTTCTGCCTCCCACCTTTCCCTTGTAACAACAGGAATAATTTCTCCTTGTCTTGCCATAATTAAATAAGCTTTTGCCAACTCCCATAAACTGACTTCTCCACTGCCTAAACTTAAGCCTAAACCATAATGTTCTGGTGAGGCTTGTAAATGTTTAAAACCTAATTGATGTAGACGGTTTAAAAATTCCTCTACTCCCACTTTTTCTAATACTCGTACTGCCGGAATGTTCAGAGAATTTGCTAAAGCAACTCTGACAATAACAGGTCCTAAAAATCTATCTTGATTATAGTTAGTAGGGCTATAAAGTTTGGCTCCAGGAATTGCATAATATGTCGGTACGTCTGGCAAAATAGTATTGGGATTAATTACTTGATTTTCTAATGCTAATTGATATAAAAAAGGCTTCAAAGTTGAACCAGGTTGACGTAGTGCTTGTACTCCATCATTACTACCCATTTTTTGAGTATTAAAATAATCTGGAGAACCTACATAAGCTAATACTTCTCCAGTCTGATTATTAATTACAATTGCAGCAGCATGATGCACATTATAAGGGGTAAGATTTTGAATTACTTGTTGGACTTGGGTAGTAACAAATTGTTGTAAAGGTCGGTCAATAGTAGTACGAATAACTGTAGGAGTAGTTGTTGTAGATAAATTTTTATTTATGGCAGTAGATTGATTTTGAGATAACCAAAATAGAAAGTGTGGCGCAGCAATAATACCTTGATTTTTTGGTTGTAGAGTGATTTTTTCCGCAAGTACTTTTTCAGCTTCAGCACTGGTAATATAATTGTCTTCAACCATGCGCTTCAGAATGTAAATTTGGCGTTTTTTGAGGAGACTCCAATTATAGTAAGGGTTGAGATCAGTGGGGTCATTTGGTAAGGCAGCTAGAATAGTAGCTTGGGCGAGGTTGAGATCTGTAGCTGAGATGCCAAAATAAGCACGGGATGCTGCTTCTACGCCATAGATGTTTCCTCCCATGGGTAAGCGGTTGATATATGCTTGCAGGATTTGATTTTTGTTCATACCTGCTGTGATGCGCCAAGATAGCCAAATTTCCCGAACTTTATTGCCGAAGGTGCGTGGTGTGGGTTCCAACATTCGGGCAAGTTGCATGGTGATAGTGGAAGCTCCACTGACTATTTGTTTTGCTTGGATAGCTTCGAGGAGCGATCGCCCTATTGCTTTGATGTCTAGAGCGCCATGTTGATAATATCTTTTGTCTTCTGCTGCGATGATGGCGTTGATAAATAGAGGTGAGATTTTATCTAGGGGGACGACTACAGTATTTTCTTGGTCGCGGGTGAGGATGGTTCCGAGTGGCAAACCGTTGCGGTCGATAAATTCTAGGGTTTGTTGGTTTTGAGCTATGTCTTGAGGGCGAATGGGGGCAAACATAGGGAGCGATCGCGCAGTTAGGCACAATAGTACAAAGCTCAGAATCAGTTTTACTTGGGTTTGGTGTGCTGCCATTTTTGTTTAATATTTTTTGATATATGTTTAGGAATTTTTATCATAATATCATGTCCGGTTGAACAGTGATAAATAAATAACTACGGAGGAGTCAGGAGTCAGAACTCAGGAGTCAGGAGAAAAGAGGGAAGAAAGAAGAAGAACTGGAGTTGAAGGAGAAAGTTTTTTTATCACTAATTATCCGGACATGATATAACAAGTTTTATGATCGGTGCTTTTCAGATCATACCAATTTGAAAAAAGCAAAATTTGTAGTAGATGACACACCTAAAAATGTAGGTTGGGTTGAACGGCAGCGAAACCCAACATTAGCAAGCTTTTGTTGGGTTTATCCTAACGGATAAGCTCCGCTAACGGTTCCTCAACCCAACCTACGCCTATTGCACCATTTAAGTTGTGTAATATCATGTCCGGATAATTAGTGATGAAAAAACTTATCATGAGTGCTTCAACAATAAATCTTTCTATTTTCCCTACTCCCCTACTCCCCTACTCCCCCACTCCCCCACTCCCCTATATCTTAATTATAAGTATTCAACCGGACATGATATAAGTCCACTACCCCCAGTTTTTGTATTCAGAGCAGACAAGAATTTTTTAGATAGATACACAGAAGAAGGCAACAATAAATCCGTACATCCTTGCCAAAATCATTGTCTAGCTCTAGCTTCCTCATTTTCTTTGATAGCGCATTCGATTTCTTCTGTATTAGCTTCAGCATAAACCCAAGCATTAGCAATATCAGTAACCCGAAGACTGGGATAGTCTTGCAGCAATTCCGACTCACAAAACACCCAAACGACGAGCATTAACTAATACCCACACAGGAATGCGAGTACTAGCAATACAGGCATCACCACCACAAACACCGGGAGTTTTTTCAATACCAGACCAATTACTAGCTAAACTTTGAGTTAAAAGTTGAATAGCTTGAAATTTTTCTGCTGGAGTTAATGCCAAAAGTTGGGATTCTAAATCTTTTAATTTCATCTTAATCTAGTTCTCAATAAATTGGTCAGTGGGAGCATCCTGCTCCCGTTGTCATAAATCACAATAAATTTTTTGGTGCGTTACGCTTCGCTTAAACACACCCTACATCTTCTGTATTAGCTTCAGCTAATGAATCCTACCTTCAAGTGACATCTTCATACAAATTATCAATGCTAGTCCGAAAGTCAATGCTTGCCAGGTGAATTTCACTGCCTTGAGTGTAAGCGTGCAATACCCAAAGACCTTCAGCATTACGACGAAAGCATTCTACACGTTGGCGTTTTTGGTTAATTAAAACGTATTCTTGCAAGGTTGGTAATTGCTGATAGTTGGCAAATTTATCACCTCTGTCAAAAGCTTCCGTACTTTCGGATAAAACTTCTACTATTAAACAAGGATATTTTTTATGATTTGGCAAGGCTTTATCTCTGGTGTCGCAAGTTACCATAACGTCCGGATAGTAGAATGTATTAGTGGTTTCTATATGAGCTTTCATGTCCGACATATAGACTCGACAACCACTGCCTCGCAGATAATTTCTTAATGCTGAAGCTAGGTTGAGAGAAATAGTGACATGGGCATCACTAGCACCTGCCATTGCGTATACTTGTCCATCAATATATTCGTGTTTGACGGGACTGAGTTCTTCTTCTGTGAGATATTCTTCAGGAGGAATATAATTTGTGTTTTGGTTAGCAATCATGGTTTTGGAGAAGGTTTAATGAGTACAACAACTTTGAGCGCGAGCGCTTAATTATTTTGTACTTATTTCATTGTAACAATATTTTTTGAAATTGGTATTACTTTGATGTTTTTTACCTATATTTAATCATTTTTCATAAGTTAATTGGTAGGCTATTTATTTTTGATAAATGGTGTTATATAAAAGAAGTTAAAGCCATAAATAAACAACTTAATATTTAGCTATTTTTAGGGTGTGTTTTGCTAGCGCAAAGCTCCGCTAAACGGCTAAGAGCCGACATGTTTGCAGAGCATTCCGTAGGAAAAAGCGCTAGCGTAACACACCAAAACCCTATATCTATTGTCAGTGCTTAAGTCCTGCCAATCATTCAGATACTACAAAGTACAGTTAATACTTCTTCATTCAGCCAATTCTCCTTTTCAGAATCTGAATCATAACGGTGAATGCTGCTCCTGTAATACCAAAAACTAAACTTAAAAATAGTGCTTGAGTCAAGGGATGGAGATGGTTAGAGGAAAACGGTGGTAAGATAGGTTTTCCGGGATCTGCTGCAACTATATATCGAGCAACACTAGCACCAATTCCTGTTGATGTTAAACCTACACCCATAATTGCTATAGTATTTTGGAAAGAGCGATCGCTCTGAGCTTGTTCTATGTTTACTCTTCCCTGAATAGCAGTCATTGCCTTTTCTAGTAATGTTGCTCCATGCTGAAAGTAGCCTAAGTCCGATTGGAGTTGTTCCCTGAACAAGCGACAGTCTTCGTCAAAAAATTGAGAAAGGAAACTTAGATTTTCCCCTGGAAGCTGACTTTGAATATCGTTGATTTCTCGTTTATAGTTTTGGGCGTTGATGTCAATGGTTAGACGATAGTTGTCTAAGTCACGAGTTAATTGATTATATGATAAATATTTTTGGGGAATGTCTTTTAAGTATGTTTTGAATTGATTTAATTCCTTTTGAGTTAGGTTTTTATCAACTGGCATTCCCTGAAAAATTTCCTGAATATAGGGTTCAATAGCTAGATACTCCTCGCGAAGCACATCATGAACTTTACGACTGAGTTTGTAAGCTGTGACGGCTTTGTTTTTATAACAAAATAGATTAACGAAAGATGAATAATGGTTGATAAATTTCTTGTCGGTGTCAGTTTCACAGAATATCCAAACCAGTACATGGCAGTAGTCTTTTCCTTGAGTGGGAACGCCGTATTCAAAAATAGGACTGCCAAATAGTTGACCTTCTCGGTAAAAGTCAGGGCAAGAATATTCATTGGGAATAAATTCTCTCAAACAATTGTCTGCTAGTTCCCTAAGTTTTTGGCGATTTTGTAAAGATTTCCACGGCAACCACTGTTTTTCTTCTGTGTACCAAACTGTTAGGAGTAAGGTTTGACCAAGGGAACTCCCTATTTCAGTGGGCATTAAGCACCCTGAAGGGTTAAGGAGTTCCAGAAAGTTTGGGTTTAGGGGGTTTGTTTTTTTCCCATTTTCGTCCAATTCGGGACGACGAATGTTGAGAGCAAGGGTGTAGGTATCGTGAATGCGGATGGGAGTGGCAAGTCCGGTAATTGGGAGAAGAGTCTCATCTAGGAAGACTTTACTCTCAAAGTGGAGAGCCACATCATCTTCTGTTTTGTCTTTGAGCAAGTCAACCCTATATCCTATTTGCTCTTCAATTTCTAGGGGTTTGGTAAGGCCAAATTTTTGAGACAGAATGGTATTGTATTTGTCCCAGAGTTGGTTGTGGCGATCGCTTTCTTTTAAATGAAAGGCAAACAAATGGACATTGGGAGCATAGACTTTTCTAGTCATTGTTCTGATTTTGGTCAGGTTTTGCTGAATCAGATTTCGTTGAGTTAGTTATTTCAGATTGTTTTTCCTCAACCTCTTGTCTTAACTCTGGGAAATTGTTAGCAAGGCGCATAGATTCATTTGCCTGGGAAGGCCGGACTTTTTTTACCTCTCTATTACTGCTTTCCCAAAATCTAAGAGCCTTCTTGATACCTGGTTGTTTGTTGCACCAATCTCTGAGAATCTCTTCTGCTTTTTCTGGTGGACTATTTTCGCAAGAGTCTATGGTTTGCTTCAAGTCTTCAAGGTTATCAGCAGAAAACTGTTCTGGTTTAGTTTTGAGAAGGCGAGAAAGAAATTGAATCAGAGGTTCAGTAGTCATTTTCTTTAAATAAGGATTTTTGGTTATCAAGTCTCATAGTAATGCTTTCCAATAGCGCAGAAAGCTGCCCAGTAATAAGGTTCTTGGTAAGGCTGTTCATTAGGTTCAAACTTTTCTTCTTTGAGATAGCTTTGAACTCCTTCTAATTTTAATTCACTTGCCCACTCTTGCAATTCTGCTGTAGTAGCATCCCGCAGCCACAGTTGTGCTTGGTTAAGAGCAATGGTAACAGTCGATCCAGACTGAAGATTTTGATAAAACCGAATCATTAAAACTGCTGTTGATACATCTTCCGCTGTCCACAAACTACTGACAACATTGGCAGCACCTGCGTAAAGAAACCCACTGGGTAAACCAATATATTCGTCGCTGGTATTGCGAAAATCAATTAACCCAGTTTCACAAGCAGATAAAGTAACAAGACGACATTTTTCTAAATTCAAGGTAAAAATGTCATCCAAAGTCATGCACTTCTCGAAGTCAGTTTCATCTTTTTCTTGAACAACAGAATTCAAACGTGCATTGGCTAAGACAAGAGTAGATTTACGAGGTTGGGTAAGGTTAAACTTACCGTGGCAACTAAAATGGGCGCAGTGGAAAATATCAAGGGATATTTGATCGATAGCTTCCTTTGTTGCTGCTTTTTGTTTAAGAACATTATTAATATTAAAATAATTTTGGATAGCTTCAACTTCAACATCAGCATAGCCAAGGTCTTCTGTTGGATTTTGAACAGCAAATAGGTTAGTAAATTCAGGGCGTTGTCGAGTTTGGGTTAGTTGCAGAAGCTGGCAACTAGGGGAATAACTAACGCCTTTGGGAAATCTCTCAAAAAGGCTGGAGTCTCCAGCAATAGGCAAGGAGTGAAGGGGAAGTAAATGCAAAAAACGGTGGGGAACTAGAATTAACTGGTCACATTCTGTAGGAATTTTTTCTATAATTTGATCCAGACACAAAATGCTTGCCAGTTGACTTAAGTTATCAGTTAGCTCCATGCACCAATCAAATTTTTCTTCATTGTAGGTTTTCAGGTAACTGTTAGTCCAGTTTTCTAATTTTTTCAGGTCTATAAAATCTGGTGATAAAACGATTGGTTGTTGGGTTTGCTTGGTAATAATGAAAACAAGTAGCTGCTCGGTGGCAATATAAAACTCAACAACAGCAGTGCGATCGCCCAGACTCGACCGAAATTGCTCAAATTGAAAATCCCAACCAACAGATAAGTATTGATTTTGTAAATCATTACGTTCCTGCCGAAGTTTTTCTAGTTTTTGTACTAATGCCCTTGGTGTCATTGACGCGCCAGTTTGGAGTTGCTTTTGGCCACTAGCAATTTCATCTCGAAGTTCATCTAGTTTGCTAATAACTTCTGGGGAAGAAATAGTTTTTTTGTCTGTGAGAATCAGTTCTACTAAATTACGGGTTTTGCTGCGTTCGACGTATTCTATTGCTGCAATGTTTTGATCTAGTTTTAAGCAAACTTCTACCATGCTTTGATAGAGAGCATTCCAGTCTTCAGCTAGTTTTTGCTTGTCTTCTTGCAGATTGGAGCCATAAACTATTTCTCCACGAATAGATGTTAGGATTTTAATAGCATTTTGAAAGTAATTGAAGGCTTGCTCAAATTGTTGTTCTTTCTGATATGTTGCACCAAGACCAGTATTAAGTAGGGCATACTGTTCTGGTAAAGCTTCGCCCTTAAAAATTTTCGCTCCATTATTAAAATACTGCCTAGCTCTTAATAGCAATTCTTTTTCTGAATTTATCTGATATAAGTAAAGAGAAGCAGTACCTAGATTGATTTGCGTAACAGCCCATTTATCAGGATAATTTTCATGCTGAAAAACTGTTGACGCATTTTCAAAATGTGCAATAGATTCTAATGCGTTTGCTTCTGTTTGATTCACAAGATATGCAAAACCTATAAGGATTTGCACTTCTCCCCATCTTTCGCTATTAGCACTACATTCTTTTAATACAAGAGATAAATAATGAATTGCTTTTTCCCAATTCTTCTCATTATTTTCTATGCGATATAATTCAAGATGAACAATACCGAGATTAGCTGTAGCTCTGCTCCATTCCACAGGAAAGTTTTCCCGTGTGATTATTGATAAAGCATTGGATAAACAATTAATCCCCTGCTGCCCATTTTCTGTCTTGTTACCCCGAAGTCTCAGAACGTAGGCTCCCCCCAAACTCATGTTTATCTGTGCCCAATCTTCCGTATTTGCTTCACATACTTCTAAGGCATTTTTATAACAGTTAATTGCACTTTCTAAGTTTTCTGCCTTTTCTCCATAAATTCGGTAAAGATAGGCAGTACCTAAATTATTTTGGATAAATTTCCACAACTTAGGATATGCTTCGCGTGTCAATACTGTCGTGGCAGCTAGGTAAGCTGCAATAGCAATTTCCACATTTCTAGCTTTATCGCCATGAGAACTTTGGCAAAGAACCCCGCCGAAATCAGCCACACACAATGCTATAACTTCCGCCTGGTTTGGAGAGCGTGCTAGGACTTTCAGAAAAAGCTCTATTGCCCCACTTTTTAATAATTTTAAAAAATTATCATCAATTTGGTCTAGGTTATCTTTTATAAGCTGATCAACAATTTGCCATTTAGTACTATTAATAGGTTCTATTTTATCTATTTTATTAGTATATGCTGCGTAACATAGAGTGTAACATATACGCACAAAAAAAGGCAAACGAAGATGAATTTTCCATATTTCACCTTTTGGAAACATACCATTTATTCTCTTGGTTTCAGAGAACATTTCACCAAAGCTAATTTTACTCATAATAATTACCAAATGCTTCCTATGAAACTTGTTTTTTATTTGCTAATCTCAGTTATTCTCTCTTAATTTCTGCAAAAATAGTAGTTCAAGAAATAAGAGTTTTTAGTTAGTTTCTCTTTGACAATTTTATTGCGGATGTAGCAATAAGAGTTTTTGCTTAATACTATAGGTTGGGTTTTGCTCCGTAACATTAAAAGCGTATCTGGCAACCCAATAACAAAAGCTACAACAGCTAGGTCTCAGGAAATTAGATCATAGCTGATTGCTCGCTGCTCTATAAGTTATGATGTAATTTTAAAGCTTTGTAATGCGTCTTCTAGCGATAATTTTATGAATGATAAGAGTGAATACTATTCCTGTAATATAGAAAACTATAATCAAAAATAGCGCTTGGGTAAAGGGATGGGGATGCTTGGAAGAAAATGGTGGTAAGATAGGTTTTTGGGGTTCTGCTGCAATTATGTATGGAGCAACTGTGGCACCAACTGCTGCTGATGTTAAACCTACACCGATAATTGCTATAGTATTTTGGAAAGCGCCATTGCTCTGTGCTTGTTCAATGTCTACCCTACCTTGCATGGTTGTCATGGCTTTTTCTAGTAATGCAGTTCCATGTTGACAGTAGCTCAAGTATGATTGGATTTGTTCATTGAAGAGACGTTGAATTATTGCCAAATCTTCCCTATTTTTACCGATACTTACTTCTAAGGCATTTTTATAATACTTAATTGCACTTTCCAAATTTTGCGCTTTTTCTCCATGAATCCTATGACAATAAGTGTTACCTAAATCATTTTGGATATTTGCCCAATACTCAGGATATGCTTCGCGTGTGAATACTGTCGTGGCAGCTCGGTAAACTGCAATAGCAATTTCCACATTTCTAGCTTTATCGCCGTGAGAACTTAGGCAAAGAACCCCACCGAAATCAACTATACACGCTGCTATAACTTCCGCTTGGTTTGGAGAGCGTGCTAGGACTTTCAGAAAAAGCTCTATTGCCCCACTTTTTAACAATTTTAAAAAATTATCATCAATTTGGTCTAGGTTATCTTTTATAAGCTGATCAACAATTTGCCATTTAGTACTATTAATAGGTTCTATTTTATCTATTTTATTAGTATATGCTGCGTAACATAGAGTGTAACATATACGCACAAAAAAAGGCAAACGAAGATGAATTTTCCATATTTCACCTTTTGGAAACATACGATTTATTCTCTTGGTTTCAGAGAACATTTCACGAAAGCTAATTTTACTCATAATAATTACCAATTATTTCCCTTTTTAATTATGTTTGAATTACCAAATACACTCTTTTTTTGTTACATTATTTGTGGCAAATACAGGAGGAAAGAATCAATTTTTTTTATCCATAAAATAGCTTTACTCTACTTTGAATTCAGGAACTTTAGTAACTTCAATAGCTTTTCTTTCTATTAACTTCCATTGTGTTCCTGTATTTATATAGGCACGGATTTCATAATTTCCAGAAGTTCTAGGTGTAAATTGAGTACTATTATCATTTTGACCTACTGTTTTTCTAGGGCTGTCACGATAACTTACGGGCGTGTTAGAAGGTACTAACTGAATTCTATAACTCTTAGCATAATCTATATTTTCAAAAGAAAAATTAACTAAAATGTTTTCTAAATCTGTATAACGTTCTTTATCAGGCTTGAGATTTGCGCGTGCTTGAGAGGAATTTACTTGGGTAGTCTCTTCTGGAATACTTGGAACCTCTTTAGGTTGATTTTTTAAAGCTGTTAATTCTTGCTGCAATCTTGTTATTTCTTGCTGTAATTTATTGATATCCTCATCTTTTTTGCTGATGTTTTCTCGTTCAACCTTTAATTGATTTTCTAAAGCTGTTAACTCTTCCTGCAATTTATTAATATTCTCATCTTTTTCTTGGCTTTCTTCCTTTTTATCCTCTAATTCCTTTTCTAATTCACTTGTTTGTACTTTTATATCCGTTACTATTTGTGGATTAACGTTAATAGCTAAACCTTGTGGCAAACTAGCAGCAGTATTTGGAAAATTAAAAGCAAGGAACGCTGCAATTTGATAGCCCAAAAAAGCAAAACATAAATGTGTGGTGACAATTCCTATTTTTAAGAGAACATTTAAGCTCTTTCTCTGTTTTGATCCTTGAATATTCTTACCTCCATCTTTATCAAGCTCATCAAGAGAAGTTCTAGCAAGTTCTTCCAACAGTCCTTCGTCTTTTAAAATTTCTATAAAAGAATCAATTGTCATTTGGTTTTCACGCTCATACTTATTGTCAGAGAGCTTTTTTATTACTTTGTTAACTTTTTCTTGAGTGATATTTTTATCCATTGGCCTTTATCCTTATAATTATGCAACTAGAAATACTTGGGTTTCATAACCTCAACCCAACCTATGGAGTTTCTCCAAAAGTGACATCTTCATACACACTATCGCCTATTGATTGTGTTCATCCATAATTATTCACCTTCTAATAATAACTTAATTAAACAAGAGCTAAAACAGCATCTTGAACAACTTTTGGTAATTCAATTATCACGAAATAATCGGCAGGATAAAGATAATCTTCTCCACTTTCATCAACTATTCTTAAATCACCATCTTTTGCTGCCTCTTCATCAGTTAAAGCCACATAAATTTTATGTAATTCCAAAGAAGCAGGATAATCTTTATTTTTAATACAAACA
>NZ_JAAHHG010000217.1 GCF_010692555.1 Okeania sp. SIO3B5
GAAGTAAACATTATAATAATTAACATTAACATAGCTAAAATTAGCAAAAAAGTTATTTGGCTAGTGTTAATTACTTAATAGCTGAAGTATTGCCCAAGTATAGCATTACTTTTGGGAATTGGTATAACTGATGCGACGAATATTATTGCTCAAGATGGGGGGAGCGATCGCGCCTCTCGAACTTCAGTTTGGCTAGTAGCTCAAGAGTTTAGTTGGGAAAAAACTGGTTTAGCTACTAGGGAGATAATTCTGAATTATATGATTACAGCGCTTTTCAAATTGATGAACCACATCTTCACAAACAAAACCTTGTAGGGACTAACCATGGGAACCTCCCTACTGTGGTCTACCCAAATGAAAACCGCTGTAAGGTTTAAATGATTGGAGCGATCGCTCCTTTTTTATTTAGGAAAGCGATCGGCGTTGGTAAGTATGGGTTAGAAGTGGAGTATCTAGAGTAAAGTTAGGAGAGGAAGAGAAATTCCAGTCCTATTATTAATTAAGCAATAAGCAACAGGCATTGCAACCACAGACAGATGTGTCTTTTGGGGCTGCTGGTGTATCATTAGTCCACTGGCCGTTCCAGCCACCATAATCAGCACATGTTTTCTTACAAATACCAGGAGCATCATCATTATAGGAAATTTGTTCAACTGCATTTCGATCGCAGCCACAAGAATAGCCCTCTCTAGCCTCAAACTTAATTGTGTCCTTCATCGAACTCAGCCAGTCACGAGAGTTTTCGTTCAGCTTGAACATAATCGGATCGTTCTCATCAATCAAATTCTGCATCTTATTATAGAGCGGATCTTGATCTTTTAGTTTCTCAAATACGCTATCACGGTTGGCCATCAGATACTGAGGATAATCATAGTTATCATCTTTTCCAATACTCGCCACCATTGTTTCCTTAGATGCCATGATTTTAGCTAGCTTTACCGCTTCGTTGGGATGCTTAGTATTAGGATTGACAGCAATCACATCGGCATAGAAAACAGCAGGATAATTTTCATCTTTCTCTGATAAGGGCATTACCTTGAAGTCAATATTGTTCCTTGTTTCTTGACTCATTGCTGACATTGCTTCTGTATAGCCAATGAGTGCGCTTCCATAACCGTCGCTAAACCACTTTGCACGCTGGTAAGAAGACTTCTCAGGAGGCTGTGAATCAGTTGCATTTTCGTAACTCGCCATCCCCAGCAAGTCTCGCATATTATTTACCGCGTCGAAGTTAAGTTGTGATTCATCCTGGGGCAGTGGGAAGGGATATTTTCCATTAATGCTATGAACAGTGTCCAGGTAAAGAGTAGCATTTGTCGTGCCGCCAGACATATCAAGCATCAGCCCTCGCTTATCGGGAGGAATGTCGCTAGTGTATGTGCATTGCCCCAATGCCTGATTAATTTTCTTTAAGTTTGTTGCATTGGCAAGCTTTGTATCAGTTTTTCGATAAAACAGAATGTTTGCACAGCCAAGCTGGGGAATTGCGTAATAGCTGTTACCATCCTTAACTCCTTCTATTGCGTAATCAACAAAGTCATCTATACTATCATCACTAATTTCACTTGCACTCATTGCTAGGAGCCAGCCTTTATCTTTAAAGTGATCAAAAAATATGGCATCAAATACATAAACATCTGCTCCTGTCTTTAGAGGTTCTTTTATGTAGTAACCTCCATCCCATTGTTTAGCAGAAAGGAACTTCAAGGAAATGTCTGGTTCCACTTTTTCCCATGCAGTTTTAATAGCTGTTTCGAATTGCTCTATCCTGGGAACGTATGGATATAGCCCAACTTTTAATTCAGCCGGGTTTGCTGATGCTTCTGCTGTTGGGAAAATACTCACAACTATGAATAAAAGGAGCATCAGACAGAAATTGATTAGTTTTTTCATTTTTTCATTTCCTAGAACAATCACTTTAGGCTAGAAGTTGAATTTCGATCAATTTTACCATTATGTAATTAAGACGATTCTAACAAGGAGTTTATGATTATTTAGAAACTTTGCCAAAAACACTACCCCCCTGTATCCATCAACGACCTATGCCACATCCACTGAATATCCTTTAGTGAACTCTGGGCATTAAGGAAAAGTTTCATCTCTTCCATTAATATCATGTCCGGTTGAATAATTAGACTTTGCTGGAAGGAAGGCAGCGGGAGCTGGAGGCAGGAGGCAGAAGGTTTTCTCAAGAGTGTCACCTTGATTTTATACACGCTCCGATGCTACCGGACATGATATAACCAAGAAGTTAACCCAGATTTAGTATTATCCCCTGCCAAACTCGACCACATAACATACGGTCTCAACCATCGCCACGGAAGTGTGGGGAGGGTGGGAAAACAGAGGAAGTAGGAGGAATAATTGTTAGAGTGATTTTTCTGCCCTCCTCACCCCCAAATTATTAGACATCTTCAAAAATTAAAAATCAAATCAATTCTTATCCAGAAATTATCATTTATTCTTCTCTGTTCCCTGTTCCCTGTTCCCTGTTCCCTCTTTTCTGGAGATGTCTATTACTTTTTGAGGGTAAGTGAATTGAAAAAGGCACACTGCAATTCGATTATAAAAAGGCTAAAACTTTTATTTAGTAGTGCTTTAAGATTTATTCAGCAAGCCCTATATTAGGAACAGGTAAAATGCCCATTCCACTCCCACTTCCACAAAACTATTAAAATCCCAAGCGCATTTATGCAACGCCCAAAATTATGTATTTAATCCGGAGATGCTATTCTCTTTGTTGAGAGTGAGAATAACTAAATCTTGACGAGGAGTGAAAATTATGGTAGCAACACCATCATTCAAACCAACTTATGGACAAAAAACTTTTAACTTATCATCCACAGCAGCTAAAACTACATTGGCTTGGAACAACACCTCACTGCCCACAACTCCCTTATTTGGTACAGATGGCATCCGGGGTAAAGCAGGAGAACTACTCACCGCCCCCCTGGCTCTACAAATAGGTTTTTGGGCAGGACAAGTGTTACGCCAATATTCTCAAAATCCTGGCCCTGTAATTATGGGCCAAGATACCAGAAACTCCGGCAATATGTTAGCCATGGCTCTATCAGCAGGTTTAACAGCAGCAGGATTAGAAGTTTGGCATTTAGGTTTATGCCCCACTCCTTGCGTTGCCTATCTCACAAGTGTTTCAGAAGCAATAGGTGGAGTAATGATTTCTGCTAGTCATAACCCACCCGAAGATAATGGAATAAAATTTTTTGGCTCCGATGGTACAAAACTCTCTTCGGAATTACAGAAACAGATAGAATCTGGAATTAGAGGAATGGCAGATTTTCCAGCTATCCATAGTAACTGGGGACAGCATTACCATAGACCAGAATTAGTCAAGGAGTACCAAGCATCTCTACATTCTCCTTTAATACCAGGACATTTCCAGGGAATGAAAATAGTTCTAGACTTGGCCTGGGGAGCAGCAGTTTATACTGCCCCAGAAGTTTTTCAGGCAATGGGGGCAGAAGTCATTTCTTTACATGACCAACCAAACGGCGATCGCATCAATGTCAACTGCGGTTCGACCCATCTTCATTCCCTCCAACAAGCAGTTATAGAGCATAATGCCGATATGGGATTTGCCTTTGATGGAGATGCTGACCGAGTATTAGCAGTAGATTCTCAAGGTCGTTCTATTGATGGAGATTACATTCTCTACTTCTGGGGCCAAAGCTTAAGTCAAGCTGGGTTACTACCAAACAACTTGATAGTAACTACAGTAATGGCGAATTTAGGATTTGAACGTGCTTGGCACAAACAGGGCGGACAAATATTAAGGACAAAAGTCGGAGACCAATATGTTCATGCAGAAATGCAACGGACAGGTTCTATGTTAGGTGGGGAGCAATCAGGACATATTCTTTGCCCCCACTATGGTATTTCAGGAGATGGTCTAATGACAGCTTTACATTTAGCAACCCTAGTCAAAAATTCTGGAGTCTCCCTAGTAGAATTAGTAGACCAAAGCTTTCAGACATATCCTCAACTGCTCCGAAATGTCCGGGTTGAAGACCGCGATCGCCGAGCCAACTGGCAAAAATGCGAACCATTAGTCAGAGCTATTGACGAAGCAGAAACAGCTTTAGCAGATGTAGGGCGGGTTTTAGTCCGAGCCTCTGGCACAGAGCCACTAATTAGAGTTATGGTAGAGGCAATTAATACTGAACTCGCAAGTTACTGGACAGAGAACTTAGTTTTAGCAGTCCAGCAACATCTGGCCTAAAGCTGACTAAACAATGCCGACACAAAAGTCTAAAAAAAAATCAAAAAAGAAAGGCAAACCTGCTGCTCCTCCGATTAGCAAAAAGGAATTAGCTGCCAGAAAGCGCCAAAGAGCTAAACAAATTCAGCAAGCTATTGGCGCTCTTGTTACTTATGGTGGTCTTGGTCTTGTTATTGGTATAACGTTATATTTCGTAGCGGAACCAAAAATAGCCCTTGCTGGTGGTGGTGGTGTGGCAGTTTTAGGTCTTTCCTTCAAGTATCCAATGTTAGGACTTTGGGGATTTATGATTTATATGCCCTTTGCTGGTACCGTGACTTACTGGGTCGGTGGAGGAAGTCCCATATTTCAATTAGCAAAAGATGGCTTCTTCATTCCAGCAATTATTGGCATTGGTATGTGGTGCAAGCAGACAGGAAATCCATTCATCATTCCCAAGGCAGTGAAAAATCCCTTATACATTTTATTGGGTTTTTGTCTGATAACTCTACTATTAGTTAATGGTTCTCAACAGCTTAACCCACCGAGACCAGGGGATAAGCCTATTTTGATGGGAATATTGGGACTCAAAGCACTGATTGGTTATCTACCTTTAATTACAGGTGCTTATTATAAGCTCAAAACCAAAAAAGAATTATTACTTGCTGCCCGTCTTACAGTAATTTTAGCTATTACCTGTTGTTTACTTGGTATAGTGCAGTACCAATACCTTTCCTCTGGTAAGTGTAATGGTACTCGTGGTAAAACCGGAGATGAATTATTTAGGGCAAGCCTTGAAGCTAAATGCTTGGTAGGAGGCGCTCTACTATTTAGCCCCGACCAAGGTACAATTCGTTTACCTGGTACTTTTGTTGCACCTTGGCAATGGGGATGGTTCTTGATTTCTAATGCTGCCTTTACCTTTGCAGTTGCTTTTAGTGACCCCTCTCCTCTCTGGCGGATAGGAGGTTTATTTGGAATGGCAGTGGTCTTTGTTAATGCAGCTATTAGCGGTCAAAGAATTGCTCTAGCTCTAGTTCCTACAGTAACTGTAATTCTTCTGGTACTTACAGGTCAGATCGCTAACCTCAAAAAGTTTCTACCCATTGGTATTGGACTCGGTGTTCTCCTGGGAGGAGTAATAGTATCCAATCCTGCAGTTGTTCAAGAGCGGATAGATAGTTTTGTCGGTCGCTGGAACGCCTCACCACCAACTGCTTTTATTAGTCAACAATTTGAGGAGTCTAGCCATGGACAAGATGGATTTTTTGGTTCTGGGTTAGGGCGTGCTACTAATTCAGCTCGAGCTTTTGGTAAAACTAGGTTAATTGAAACTTATTATCCTAAGTTAATTTATGAAATAGGGCCAATAGGCACAATTGCAATGTTACTCTTAGTAACAGTTATTACTGCTACTGGTTTCAAAGCTTATCGCTCTGTTAAAGATAAGAGTATACGAAGTTATGGAGCTAGCTATTGGGTTTTTGTTTTGATTATTAGCTATAACACTTATTACTATCCTCTTGATGTAGACCCAGTTGCGGTTTATTACTGGTATTTTGCTGGGGTAGTTTTCAGGTTGCCAGCAATTGACAAACAGGAGCAAGCAAGAATTAAAGCTGAAGAAGAAATGGAAAATAGTAAATAAGAAGGAGAAAAATGAACACACAATCTCTAACCGAAGAAAATCAACAATTAACTATTCCTATTTCTGTTGTCATTCCTACTTATAACCGGGAAGAAGCTCTGGTAGATACGATCGCTGATGTTATTCAACAAGATTATCCTAATTTTGAAGTTTTGGTAGTTGACCAGACTGCTACTCATAAACCAGAAACTCAAACTTATTTAGAAAAGCAAGCTAATGCTGGGAAAATTAAATTGTTCCGTCTGACTTGGGCGAGTTTACCAGGGGCAAGAAATTATGCGGTCAGACATTGCAGTGGCGAAATAATTCTTTTTATTGATGATGATGTACGTTTGGAAGAAGGATTTTTAGCGGCTCATGCTCGCAATTATGCTGATCGCCCAGAGATAGGTGCAGTGGCGGGACGAGTATTCGATCGCATGAAATTAGGAGATTCTGGTGGAGAGTTGGAAATAGAAGATTTGCCCCCTGAAGCATCAGACCCCGGTATTGCTTGGTATCATATCGACCTGGTACATACAGTTAAACCTCAACGAGTGATATCAGCAAGAGGTTGTAATATGTCTTATCGCCGAGATATTTTTACTAAGTATGGTCTTAGTTTTGATGAGCGGTTTCGAGGTAGTGCAGTACGGGAAGAGTCGGATTTTTGTTTGAGGTTACGACAAACTGGTTATCAGATTTGGTTTGATCCAGAAGCTTCTCTAGTTCACTTGGGCGAAGAAAGTGGAGGCTGCCATGATATTTCAACGCGATCGCTTAAATATCAGGTTACTTTTTATCACAATCACTTTTTCATGGGATTAAAAAATCTGACTCTTAATCAATGTCTGCGTTTCTTTGCCAAATTATTTGATTGTCATGTGTTGGGCAACCCCCCTTGTTATAAAGGTGGTTCTCCTATAAAAATAATTACCCGTGGAGGTTTCTATACTCTTGGTTTTTTGAGTGCTGTTCAAACAAGGATTAAATCTATTTGGGATGACGGGCAAATTTATACAAGGGAATAGGGAATAGGGAATAGGGAATAGGGAACAGGGAACAGGGAATAGGGAACAGGGAGGAATAATTGATAATTTATGGATAATAATTGATTTTACTGTTAATTTTTGGAGATGTCTTTAAAGAAAGTTAAAAATTAGAAATAAGTAGAGAAGTTGTGTGCAACATCAGTCCATAGGTTGAAGTAAAAAAATCAAGAATTAATATCATCAGGACTTACGCAAAGACACTGTGTATAGAGTCCAGTAACTATTGTCCAATAGTTATGAATACTATATATAGCGTATCTGCGTAAGTCCTAATCATGTCCGGTAGCATCGGAGCGTGTATAAAATTAAGGTGACACTCTTGAGAAAACCTTCTGCCTCTCCCCCCCTTTCAAAGCTATGCTTTACCCACATATTTCTTAACATAAAACTTGACAAAACTGACAAATTATGGGTGAGTCTTAGTTCGGCTTTTTTGGGAGAAAAATGTATGAAAAAGCACATTGATCTGTGAAATTTTAAATATTTTTACTTAGATACTATGATTTTTTCTCCGTGTCTCCCCCTCTCCGTGTCTCCCCGTCCGCACAAGGGTTTCAGGAGTTATGGGTAAGGGATAGCTTTCAAAGGGGGGTTAGGGGGGATACATAGCGGCCTTCCTTCCACCAAAGTCTAATTATTCAACCGGACATGATATAACACGCTATTTATTATGAAATTTATCGATCCTAAAACAGATTATGCCTTCAAAAAAATCTTTAGTTCTGCACAGAGCAAAAATATTCTGATTAGTTTTCTCAATGCACTACTTTATGAAGGTCAAAATACTATCCGTGACTTAGAATTTATTGATACCTATGAACCTGGGTCAGTAGCCATTCTCAAAGATTCATATTTAGATGTGAGAGCTAAACTTGATAATGGCTCTACAGTCATTATTGAAATGCAGGTTTTAAATATCGAAGGTTTTAATAAACAGGTTATTTACTATGCTGCAAAAGTTTATGTTAATCAACTCCAGCGAGGTAAAATTTATACAGGTTTAAAACCAGTAATTTCTTTAACTATTGCTGATTTTACGATGTTTAAGGAGAGTGAAAAAATTATTACACGCTTTGCATTTAAAGAATGGGATAATTCTTTTGTTTATCCAGACAGCGATATAGAACTATTTTTTGTGGAGTTACCTAAATTTAAGAAAAAATTGGCAAATTTAGAAAATATTACAGATAAATGGCTCTACTTTATGAAACATACTAATAGTTTGGAGGTCGTACCGGAATCAATGGAATTAGTTCCTGAGATTAGTCAAGCTTTTACTATTGCTAATGAGGCTAATTTAACTATAGATGAATTGCAACAATTGGAAAAGCAAGAGCAATTTATTATTGACCGAAAAGGGGCAATTGCTTTTAGTAAAGAAGAAGGCCGTGAAGAAGGTAAAATAGAAGGTCGTGAAGAAGGTAAAATAGAAGGTCGTGAAGAAGGGAGAAAGGAATTAATCCTAAGTTTAATAGAGCGTTTACTAGGCACAATTGATGCCAATATAAAAGAACGTTTTAATCAATTATCAAATAGGGAATTAGAAGAATTAATTAAGATAATGTTAGAGTTCAAAAATATATCTGATTTAGTAGCTTGGTTAGATAAAACTAGGCATTAATAATTAATAATTAATAATTAATAATTAATAATTAATAATTAACAAGTTTCAATTCTAACACCCTTTTACAGTTTGCTATTCCCTGTTCCTTGTTCCCTGTTCCCTAGCGCGTAGCGCTATATAATATCATGTTCGGTTGAATACTTATAATATCTGCAGACCGAAGGCAGAAGGCAGAGGGCAGAAGGCAGAAGGGAAAGAGCAAGGTTAGAAGGCAGAAGGTTTTTTATAACTGATTATCCGTTAGCGCAGCTCCCCCGGAGGGGGAACATGATATAATTTCAAATTTTTCTGAAAAACGTAGAACATAGTGTTTCATAAATAGTAAATTACCCAATAATAACCATGAAAATATTAGTAGCTAGCCACACTTATATTGTTGACTTAAACCGGGAAAAGTTACGTGCTTTAGCTCAACTTGAACCGGGTATTGAAGTTACAGTTGTTGTTCCTAAACGTTGGAATCCTAAAGGTGTACAAAGTCAAATCGTTGAAACTCAATTTATTGATGAGGGTTCTTTTCAAGTAGTACCGATTTCTAATTACAGTGAAAATAATCAAGCTTTACTAACTTTTGGTCCTGACTTAATTAGTTTACTACGAAAATTTAAACCCGAGATTATTCAAGTAGAACAGGGTTCTAAAGCTTTAACTTATGCTCAATTTATTACTTTTAATAGGCTTTTAGGACTCAAAGCTAAAAATCTATTTTTTACTTGGTGGAATTTACCTTATACTCTCAAGTTTCCCATTTCTTTACTAGAATCTTATAATCTCAAAAATACTGATGGAATTGTTGCGGGAAATAAGGATGGAGAAGATATTTTAAGAGAACGAGGCTACAAAGGGCCAATTAAAGTAATGCCTCAATTGGGAGTAGATGAAAGTTTGTTTAAACCAGAACCACAGGCAGAATTAAAAGATAGTTTGGGAATTAAATATGATGATTTTGTCGTGGGTTTTGTGGGTCGTTTTGTTGAAGAAAAGGGATTACTCACATTAACTGATGCTTTGGCAGGTTTACAAGAAAAACCTTGGAAATGGTTATTATTAGGAAGGGGTGAGTTACAATCGACTTTATTAGAAAAAGCAGCAGAATTAGGAATTAAAGATAGGCTAATTTTAGTAGAAAGTGTGCCCCACGATCATGTACAAAAATATATTAATTTGATGAATACTTTAGTCTTGCCATCAGAAACTACTTATAAGTTTAAAACTTTAACTTCTGTGGGTTGGAAAGAACAATTTGGTCATGTTTTAATTGAGGCAATGGCTTGTCAAGTACCTGTAATAGGTTCTGATTCTGGAGAAATTCCTCATGTAATTGGAGATACTGGTTTGGTATTTCCAGAGGGAAATTCTGAGGAATTGAGAAATTGTTTAATGCAGTTGATGGAGCAAAAAGAATTAGCTGAGGAATTAGGGAAAAAGGGTTATGAAAAAGCAATGTATCAGTATACAAATCAAGCTTTGGCTAGGCAGTTATTTGATTTCTATCAGGAGTTGATGTAATTTCAAGTTTTAAGCATAAAGTAAAGATATATCTGTTTAAACACCCACAATAAAAACTTTAGGGAGTAGGGAGTAGGGAAGAAATTTAAAAAAGGACTTACGCAAATTCACCTTGAAAGCTCTATATGTAGGGGTGAATGCCATTCATATTCACTGGATTTAGTTTCCGTGCGTAAGTCCTGTAAAAGATACTCTTGTGAAACACTTGTTCCCTGTTGTATGTATTACTAAATACAAATTTTGAAAAATATTAAATTACTATCAATTAAGGATAAAAATATAGGATAATCTTATAATACTATTTACAATTATCTAAATATTGCTGTCTAGGATTTGTAACTGTTGGCTAAAATCTGGTATGATCTATAAAAATCTGGGATGATCTGTTTTATGTTACTAGGATTCCAAACTGAACTGCACCCAAATAAACAGCAAAAAACATTACTGGCTAAACACGCAGGTGTAGCCCGTCACGCTTGGAATTGGGGGTTATGGTTAACCCGAAATATATTGAATCATAACCACCATAATCCAGACAGCAAACTTAAGTTTCCTACTGCCATTGACTTACATAAGCTTTTGGTAGCAATGGTTAAACCAAAAAACTGCTGGTATTATGAAGTATCTAAGTGCGCTCCGAGCTATGCTTTGAGATATTTATCTCTAGCTTGGAAACGTTGCTTTAACAAAGTGTCAGCTCAACCTAAATTCAAGAAAAAAGCCAGGGATAATAGTTTTACTCTAGACGGTTCAATCACAGTAGGTTTTAATCATATCAAACTACCTCGAATTGGATGGATTAAAACCTATGAAATACTGCCAGGCAATATTACTCCTAAGTCTGTAACTATTAGCAAAACAGCAGATAAATGGTTTGTTAGTTTCGCTCTGAGAAGCCGTACCTCAAATTACTGAAAAGTCTGTAGATGTAGTTGGTGTTGATTTAGGAGTAAAAACTTTAGCAACATTGTCAACAGGGGAAGTATTCGATGGTGCTAAACATATGCAAAAAGTTAGAATCCAAACTATCACGATTACAATACCTAAACAGACATAAAACTAAGTTCTCCAATAACTGGAAAAAAGCGCAGCTAAAAATAGCGGCGTTGCATAATAGAATAGCTAATATCAGGAAAGATACATTGCATAAACTAACAACCTATTTGGCTAAAAATCACAACCCACCCCCATCCCCTCCCGGGAGGGGAGCTAGAGGGGTGGGTGAAGACCTTAATGTATCAGGAATGATGTCAAATCACAAGCTAGCTAAGGCCGTTGCTGATATGGGTTTTTATGAGTTTCGTAGACAGCTAGAATACAAGTGTGAGTTATATGGTGCTGAGTTAATTATCGTTAATAGATGGTTTCCCAGTTCTAAGACTTGTAGTAGGTGTGGAACTGTTAAAGAGTCTTTATTGTTATCAGAGCGCGTTTTTAATTGCGAACATTGCGGTTTTAATTGCGAACGAGATTTGAATGCAGCGTTAAATCTAGCTATGGCGGGCAGTTTGTCCGTGACAGCTTGTGGACTGGATAACGCCGACGTTGCCAGGTAGAAGCAAGAATAGAACAGATAATTATAGATTTCTATAGATTATCGTAGGTTTCTAAGAACGGTTACGGCTCAAACGACTAAAAGATATACTAGATTTTTGTCCAATACATATATATTTCAATAAATCACATCGAATGTCCAATATCTACTTTGATTCTGAAAATAATTCCAAATCTTTTGAGTTACCAGGTGCTAAACCCCATTATAATCCTGATCGTCCAGGCCAAGTAGAACATATTTTCCTTGATCTAGAACTCGACATTCCTAACCACAGTTTTCATGGCAATTGTATCATTAGTTTAAACCCTGTACGGAGTGGGATTGATAAATTAACTCTTGATGCAGTTGACTTAGAAATTAAATCTATTAAAGTTAACGACACTGAACAAACTTTTGACTACGACGGCAATGAATTACAGATTTATCTGCAACCAGCTACTGAAGCAGGTAAACAAATAAAAGTGGCGATCGCCTACGCTGCCAACAACCCTCAACGAGGTATCTATTTCATCACTCCCGACAAACATTATCCAAACAAACCCACCCAAGTCTGGACTCAAGGTGAAGATGAAGACTCTCGTTACTGGTTTCCCTGTTTTGACTATCCCGGACAACTATCGACATCAGAAATTCGTGTCAAAGTACCCCATAAATTTATCGCTATCTCCAATGGTGAACTTATCAAAACTGAAGAAAATGAAGACAGCAAAACTTATCATTGGATGCAAAAACAAGTTCATCCTACATATTTAATGACCTTAGCAGTGGGTAAATTTGTTGAAATTCAAGATGAATGGAATGGTATTCCTGTTACTTATTATGTAGAAAAAAAACGTCAAGATGATGCTCTACGAACTATGGGCAAAACTCCTCAAATGATAGAATTTTTTAGTCAAGAATTTGGCTATAAATATCCCTATCCTAAATATGCTCAAGTTTGCGTTAATGAGTTTATTTTTGGAGGAATGGAAAATACCTCTACAACTTTACTCACAGATAGATGTTTACTAGATGAAAGAGCAGCCTTAGATAACCGTAATGCTGAAAGTTTAGTGGCTCACGAACTTGCTCATCAATGGTTTGGCGATTTAATTGTCATTAAACATTGGTCTCATGCCTGGATTAAAGAAGGAATGGCTACCTACTCAGAAGTATTATGGACAAAGCATGAATATGGTAAAGATGATGCTGCTTATTATCTATTGAAAGAAGCTCGAAGTTATATTGCTGAGGATAAATCTCGCTATCGTCGTCCGATTGTTACTAATGTTTATCGGGAAGCAATAGAGCTTTATGACCGTCATCTTTATGAAAAAGCTGCTTGTGTTTATCATATGATTAAAACCGAATTAGGAGATGAATTATTTACAAAAGCTATTCATACTTTTGTGAAAAATAATGCTCATAAAACGGTGGAAACTATCGATTTATTAAGAGCAATTGAACAGGCAACAGGAAAGAATTTACTATTCTTATTTGACCAATATGTTTTTCGGGGTGGTCATCCTGATTATCAGGTTAATTATGCTTGGGATGGTGATAGTAAATTAGCTAAAGTAACAGTCAAACAAACTATAGTTAAAAACGATCAAAATGGGAATTCAAGTAAAGAATTATTTGACCTAAAAATCCCTATTGCTTTTGGTTATCTCAAAGAAGAAAAACCAGAATTGATAACCTTCACTGTTCGAGTACACGAGCAGGAACAAACTTTTTATTTTCCTTTGGCAGAAAAACCTAAATTTATCAGTTTTGATGTTGGTAATAATTATCTCAAAACAGTGAAATTAGTATATCCAATGGCGGAGCTAAAAGCACAATTACAATTCGATTCCGACCCCATATCTCGTATCTATGCTGCCGAGGCGTTGGCGAAAAAGGGTGGGTTAGAAGTTGTAAAAGTATTATCAAAAGCTTTGATAGAGGAATCTTTTTGGGGCGTGCGCCTTGAGGTGGTGAAGCAACTGGCAAAAATTCAACTAGACCAGGTTTTTGAGAGTTTGGTTACAGGTTTAAAAGACGAAGATGCTCGGGTGCGTCGTGCTGTGGTGGAAGCACTAACACAAATAAAAACTAATAAAAGTTATCAGCAACTAAAATCTATAGTGAAAAATGGCGATGCTAGCTATTATGTAGAAGCTGCTGCTGTGTCTGGAATTGGAGATATTGCTGCTGCCAATGCTAACTCTGATCGAAAGCCTACTGAGGAAAAGGTAATTAAATTGTTGAAGTGGGTATTGGCAGAAAAACGGGGTTGGAATGAGGTAGTGCGTTCTGGTGCTATCTCAGCTTTGAGTAAGATGAAGACTTCTGAAACTGCTTTGAATCAGATTCTGAAATATACTGTTCTTGGTGTACCGCAGACGTTACGTTTGAGTGCTATTCGTTCTCTAGGAACAATTTCTACTGCTCAGTCTCCTGTTAATTTGGAGCGTATTTTGCAACGACTAACGGAATTATCACGGGAAACATTTTTCTTGACTCAGATGTCTGTAGTAGCTGCATTGTCACAAATGGAAACTGCTACAGCGATTTCAATTTTGCAGAGTATAGTCGATTGCACTGCTGATGGTAGGGTACGTCGTCGAGCTGAGGAAGCGGTACAGAAAGTGCAGAAAAATATTGGTTCTGATAAAGCTCTCAAGCAGTTACGCCAGGAATTTGATCGAATGAAAAAAGAAAATCAGGAATTGAAAAGTCGCTTGGAAAATTTGGAGGCTAAGGTTAAAGAATAAGGAAGGACCTACATTCCGCACGATAAAACGTAGCATAAAATTATAAGTCAAAAGTTAAAAGTCAAAAGTCAAAAGTAATATCATGAATACTTAGGGTTTGCGCTCAAAAGTCTTTTTGTCAGGGGAGAATCCAGAATTTCCTAGGTCATGCTCCGCAAACAGCAATCCTGCAATTCAGGAGGAATAGGAATTATAGAAGAGGTAGGAGGAAGAATCTTTGCTTGATTTTCTTCTCCTCGAAATGCCCAAAATGCTAACTTTTTGAGCGATTGGAGCTAAAAACAAGGTACTTTTTCAAGACCTAAAAAGGCTAAAACCTTAATTTTCTTCTTACTTCTTACTTCTTACTTCTTACTTCTTACTTCTTACTTCTTACTTCTTACTTTTGACTTCTTACTTCTTACTTCTTACTTTTGACTTCTTACTTTTAACTTTCTAATTCCCGCCTTCCCTCCAACGCTCGCGCCAATGTCACCTGATCGGCATATTCTAAATCTCCTCCCATGGGCAAACCAAAAGCAATGCGTGTCACTTTTGTAAAAGGTCTCAACAATTGACCGACATATAAAGTAGTAGTCTCTCCCTCTACACTCGGACTAATAGCAATAATTACTTCCTGAATATTTCCCTGACTAACTCGCCGCACCAAAGCTTGAATAGTCAACTGTTCGGGACCAATACCATCCATCGGTGAAATGACTCCTCCCAGGACATGGTATTCACCTTTATATTCTCGTGTTTTCTCCAAAGCAATAAGGTCGCGGGAGTCAGAGACTACACAAATAACTTCCTTGTCTCGCTGAGGGTTACGACAAATTTCACAAATAGGTTCAGCAGATAAATGGAAACATTTCTCACATAGACCTACTTTTTTCCTCGCATCAACCAATGCTTGAGCTAAAGCTTGAATTTCTGCTTCCGGGCGCTTAATAATATGTAGTGCCAGACGTTGTGCCGTTTTGGGGCCAACTCCAGGCAACCGTTGTAATTGTTCAATTAATCTGGCTAAAGGTCGGGTATAAATTTTGGACTTCCTCCGATTCAGTTATCAGTTATCAGTTATCAGTTATCAGTTATCAGTTATCAGTTATCAGTACCAAACACTGTTTGCGCAGTATGACCTAGGAAAGCATCCAACTTGATATAGTTACTAAATCTATAGAAAAATATTCCTTGACTTAGTTTTAATTAAGTGTTATCTTAACCGGGTGAACTACAACACCCTCTATCCCATTGCTAAAAGCGTTTGGGACTGCTTTTCTTAATATGT
>NZ_JAAHHG010000218.1 GCF_010692555.1 Okeania sp. SIO3B5
GGGGATAAAAAAAGAGAATATTCTATAATTTCCATTTCCAGCAGAAGGTTTTACCTAGAGGTACTGATAACTGAAGTTACGGAAAATTTTGGGTAAATAGTTTCTGCTTTTGAGGGGATAAAAAAAGGAGAATATTCTATATTTTAATTTCCAGCAGAAGGTTTTACCTAGAGGTACTGATAACTGATAATTGAAAAGTTGGGTTTATCCTGCGGATAAACTCCGCTAATTTTTTTCAACCCAATCTACACGATTAAAATACAAAAAAATTATAGCTGAGAGGATGATTAAACTAAAAACTTTGGCGGTAAATTTAGGTATGATTTTCGCCAGTTTATTTGCGGGAATAGCGATCGCTGAAGTAGGAGCAAGAATTGCTGGTTTGGAGGGTTTAAAAAAAATGCCGGAAAGTACCCATGCAGAATTTTATCCTACGTTTCATACTATTCCTCATCCGGTTAAAGGTTGGGAATATAGAGGTAATGTTTCTGGTTGGTGGACGAGCGAAGGAAAGGCTTATTTAGAGTTTAATAGTCATGGTCTTAGAGGACCGGAAATTACTAAAGCAAAACCAGAAAATACTCTCAGAATTGCCGTGCTTGGAGATTCTTTTACTTCAGCAGTACAGGTTTCTTATCAGCAAACTTTTGTGGCAGTAATGGAGAAGGAATTGGGAAAATGTACTAATTTAGAAGGTCAAAAAGTAGAGGTAATTAATTTTGGAGTGGATGGTTATGGTACAGCCCAACAATTATTAACTCTCCGAGAAAAAGTCTGGGATTTTCAGCCGGATATTGTGCTTTTAGCTTTTTTTATGGGCAATGATGTTACTGATAATTATCGACAGTTAGAAAATAATCATTATCGACCTTTTTTTGTTTATAAAAATGGAAAGTTAGAATTAGATTTATCTTTTAGACAGTTAACGATTAGTCAAGCAAACCGCTACATGATTACTACAGTCGATAAATTACCAACTTGGCTAGTAAATAATGTCAGAATTTTACAGATTATCAAAAAAGTAGAAGCAGACCAGAAGAAGAGAAATTCTGCAAGACATTTTGAAAATTTACAAGCAAATAATTTTAGAGAACCGCCAAATTCTGCTTGGCAAGAAGCTTGGAAAATTACTGATGAACTAATCGGAACTATGGCAAAAGAAGTACAAGAAAAAGGTGCAGAATTTAAAGTAGCTACAGTGATGACTTCTATGCAAGTTCATCCTAGCAAAGGATGGCGAGAAGGATATATGAAAATTATGAATATTCAAGACTGGTCATATCCGACAAAAAGACTGCAAAATTTAGGAGAAAATTATAATTTTTCTGTGATTGATTTAGTTGAACCTTTTGATGATTATGTTGCAGAAAATCCTGTTTGTTTTCATGGGTTTAAAAATACAGCAATGTGTCAAGGACATTGGAATGCTACAGGACATAAATTGGCAGGAGAAATTATTGCTGAAAATTTATGTCAGGGATTTTGAAAAAGGTTTTAGGTAGTAGATGCTAGGTTTTAGGTGAAAAAATTATACTGTCCTATCTAATACCTATCTTTTCATTAATGGATAATTGATAATTACCTCTGGTTAAAACCGTTACGGAATTGAATATAAGGAAATATTATTTCTTCTCTTGGTCGATTGGATATGGCGAGGAGACCGTTCCCTCCGGGACACTACGCGTTAACGTAGTTGTGCGCTAGCAAGCGCCATCCCATCCTACGGAATGCTCCGCAAACGACCGCTTTTTTCCCTTTAAAAGGGGAGGCTTTAAACCAGAATTATTTAATTATTAATTAGTTAATTATTCGGTAAAGTCTTTTAATCACACTTATTATTCGTAACATTCTGCTTTCAAAAATGAACAAACTGAATAATTTAACCATAAATATCGGATTAATATTTGCAGCCTTAATAACTGGTATTTTGGGCGGAGAAATAGGATTAAGGGTAGCAAAAATAGAAGGATTGAAAAAAGTCAACGAGGACGCATCCCACAAACCTACCATATTTCATACTTACGATCACTATCGTGGTTGGGCATTACAACCAGGTTTTACTGCTTGGTGGCGAGAGGAGGGAGAGGCTTATATCGAAATTAATAGTGATGGCTTAAGAGACTACGAATATAGTAAAATTAAGCCAGAAAATACATTAAGAATTGCTATATTAGGAGACTCTTTTGCTGAAGCAGTTCAGATGCCGATAGAGAAAACTTTTTGGTCGATAATTGAAGGGAAATTGACAAAATGTGACTCTATTGCTAACAGAAAAGTTGAGGTGATTAATTTTGGCGTCCATGGTTATAGCACCGTGCAAGAATTGTTGACTTTACGTCATCAGGTTTGGGATTATAATCCAGATATTGTGTTGTTAGCTTTTTTTTATAGGAAATGACATTATTAATAACTCAAAAAAACTGGAGTATGGTCAATATCGACCATTCTTTGTATATGAAAATGGAGAGTTGGTTTTTGATATGTCTTTCCGGGATTTAATTCCAGCTCTAAGTAATCGTTATGCTGCTTCATTCATAGATAAAATGCCTGGTTGGTTGGTAAATAATTCCAGAATTTTACAAGTAGTGAAAAAAGTAGATTTGAATCTGAAGAAAAAAAAATTAAACACAGATTTCACGAATTTAGTACCCTATAATTTTCAGCCACCCATCAATAATAATTGGCAGCAAGCATGGCAAATCACAGAAGAATTAATTACATTAATGGCAGTAGAAGTTAGGCAAAGGGAAAAAGATTTTTTTTTAGTATTGATAGGAGACCCAAAACAGGTACATTACGACCAACTATATCTGCAAAAAACTTTTATGAAACAACACTATATTAACGATATGTTGTATCCTAATCAAAGAATAGAAAATCTAGGCGATCGCTTGGGTTTTCCTGTGTTAGATTTAGCAGCACCTTTTCGAGATTATGCTGTGGAAAATCGAGTCTGTTTACATGGTTTTGAAAATACATCATTATGTACTGGGCACTGGAACATAAAAGGACATCAGTTCGCAGGAGAAATTATTACTAATAACCTCTGTAGACAGTTAAAAGTTAATTAAGGGTATTTCTTAAAAAGAGGGAGTAGGGATTAGGGAGTAGGCAATATAGCAATCCCCATATTGGTTGTGAAAATTTTTATAATAGTTAGTTTGAGCTGAAAACATGAGCAAATTTTGACTCGATCCTCCTAACTACCACCAAAATACTACAACTTAAATAGGATTACTATAGAAGGAAGTGATTGATTTTATTTTGGATTTTTGGAGAGGTCTAATGAAAAAACTAAATAACTTAGCCATCAATTTAGGATTAACATTAGGTACATTAATATTTACTCTGATAGTAAGTGAAATAGGATTAAGAATAGTAGGAATTGAGCATCCAACGATAAAAATAGATGGAGATCAAAATCCTCTCCATTCTTTCAAAGATGTGTACAGAGGTTGGGGAGGAAAACCTAATGGTAAAGGATTTTGGCAGGAAGAAGGTATCCCTTCTGAAATAATAATGAATAGTGGAGGGTTTCGCGATTATGAAAGGAGTAAAAATAAACCAGAAAATGGATTAAGAATTGCCTTATTAGGAGATTCTTTTACCGAAGCACTTAATGTCAAGTTAGAAGACACATACAGTGCAATTATGGAAGCAAAATTACAACAATGCCCTGTGTTGAAAAAACAAAAAGTAGAAGTAATGAATTTTGGGGTAAATGGTTATGGAACAGCACAACAATTAATGACTTTAAGACATCATGTTTGGGATTATCAACCAGATTTAGTCATTTTAGCTTTTTATCCAGGTAACGATATTAGTAACAATTATCGTCCTCTAGAACATGACCATTTACGCCCTTATTTTGTTTACCAAGATGGGCAACTTGTGGCAGATATGTCATTCCGAAATTTGAAGTTTTGGCAGAGAAATCGTTATGCTTTTTCTATTGTAGATTTCTTGCCATATTGGTTAATAAAAAATTCTCGAATTATACAGTTAATTAGAAAGGTGGATATTGATTTTAAACGCCGTCAGTATAATCGGGATTACAATGCAATTAATATAGATTTTTTTAAGGAACCAAAACCTAATTCTGATTGGGAAGAAGCTTGGAATGTAACTGAGGGTTTGATTAAGTTAATGCGCGATGAAGTATATGAAAAAAAGGCAGATTTTATGCTGATAACAGTTAGTCATTCTTTTCAAGTACTTCCTGATGTTCAAGAGCGCGATAACTTGAAAAAAATTTTAAATGTTTCAAATTTATTTTACCCAGATATTAGACTGAAAAATTTTGGAAAAGAGGAAAATATACCAGTTTATAATTTAGCTGGGCCTATTTTGGATGAGGCTAAAAAAACAGGTAAGTGTTTGCATGGTTTTGATAATGCACTTCCCTGTGGAGGTCATTGGAATTTAGAAGGTCATAAATTGGTAGGGGAAATAATGGGAAGTTATTTGTGCGAGAAATATAGGAGTTAGGAGTCTTTTCAGTTATCAGTTATCAGTTATCAGTTATCAGTTATCAGTTATCAGTTATCAGTCAGAATTTTAAAGATGTTCAGCTCAAGTTAATTATTACATTGATAGGACTTACGCAGATACGCTATATATAGCGCTCACTACTATTGTCCAATAGTTATTATAATCTATACATAGTGCCTTTGCGTAAGTCCTGATTAACTTTCCTTTCTACAAGATTCGCGATATAGCTGTCCCTAGGCTCCGCCAATGTGTTTGCCTAGTATTCCATAGGAAAGCGGAACTGAGTTCTATCGCTCAGACAAATATACTGTTTTGTGTTGAATAAAAAGTCATGTATGTAGGCGAACGACCCCTAATAACATTTATGATATCACAAAAATTGTGAGGGTGGAACCGAAAATCCTTTGAGCCGCCGATTTTTTAGGAGCTTCACAGAATGAAGATGTTGGTGGTTTTCTACTGAGTAGGGATGGAAGGAAAGATTTTATGATCAGAAAAACAAGCATTTCCATAAGCTTCACAAAATGCCTGAATATTTGATTCTGTCTCAGCCAGGAAATTTAGTTGAATAAAAAGTCATGCGTATGGGCGAACGACACCCAATAACATTTATGATATCACAAAAATTGTGAGAGTGGAACCGAAAATCCTTTGAGCCGCCGTTTTTTCAGGAGCTTCAGAGAATGAAAATGTTGTAGCTCTAGGAGGGATAGATTTAATGATGGGAAAAACAAGTATTTTTACAAGCTCCACAAAATGACAATATTTCTAATTTCCCCTGTAAAAAATGCCTAAATATTTGATTATATCTCAGTCAGGGAATTTAGTTGAATAAAAAGTCATGCGTATAGGCGAACGACGCCCAATAACATTTATGATATCACAAAAATTGTGAGGGTGGAGGTGAAAATCCTTTGAGCCGCCGATTTTTTCAGAAGCTTCAGAGAATGAAAATGTTGTAGCTCGTAGGAGGGATAGATTTAATGATGGGAAAAATCTGATTCTAATCTTAGAAGTAGGGGAGTAAGGGAGACTTTTTCAATCTTTTCGGTGTATTGCCTCTATTCCACTCCCGACTCGTAACTCAAAAATTTTTACGGGGGCAAAGGTATCAAATGGCTTCTATAGTAGTTTTAAACAGTTATTGAAGTTAGTGAAATTAGTTAAATCAGTTAAGTTAGTTATCAATTTTATATAGGGGTTCTAATCTTAATGAAGAACAATCTTTTAAGCAAGTAAAAACAATGAGTGGTTTTAGAATAGTCAGTGATCTTTTAGCTCCCGGTGGAACAGAAGAAATAGTAATACAATCATCAGAAATTGAATTCAATCAACCTTTACAAGTTACAGTATTTCCTATTAGTTCTAGTCAAGGTGGAAGTATTAATTTAGATGCTGAATTAATATTGGATGGAAATACACCAGACTTACCAATTTTTAGTGATTTTGGTGGTTTAGGAGAAGCTGAACAAGTTGTTTACGATCCGGTTATATCAAATATAAACTATACAACTGAAGTGAGAAGCGTCAATGGGACTACTGGGTTTTATTTATTAGAAGTTAGTTCAGAAGATAGTAGTAATGACTTTCCTAATACTGCAGTTTCTATTGGTAATGTGTTTGATAATCCATTAGTTAATGGCTTTGTTGGTAGTAGCGATACAGATGATTGGTTTAACTTTCGAGTACCGAGCAATAGTCAAGTTAGAATCACATTAGATGCTATCCAGGACAATGCTCAGTTAGAGCTATATGATGAAACTTTAAATTTGATAGACTCAGTACAAGCAGAAATAATAAATAACGGATTAATAACTCAAAATCTTCCTACAGGAAATTATTTGGCAAGAGTAACACCTGCGAATAATAGTGTGAGTATTCCGGATGGAGAACAAGCATCTACAGAATATACATTAGCTGTCCAACAAATTAACGGTAATCCTGGAGGAGGTAATCCTGGGGGTAGTTCTCAAGATGTATTGCGCTTCTGGGACTTTACATCAGAATCACATATTTTTACATCCGATCCAGTAGAAATAGATGAGTTAACAGGTGAACCTGCTCTTTACCGGAGCGAAGGTAACGAGTTTGATGTTCCAGTCAATAACGGCGATCCAGTCTTTCGTTATCTGAATACTGCTACAGGTAGTGATTTTTTGTCATTTGAGGTTGGAATAGAAGACTCTCTCCCACAATTCATCAATACAGGTGTGGCATTCAATGCTTATAAACCAGTCGGTACAACAAATGTTAGGCCAGCAGATGCACCAGTCAATGCCATACCTGTTTACCGACTGGCCAATTTGGATGCGGAACAAGCAAATCCTTTGAATATCACTCACTTTTATACTTCCGATCCAAACAATCGGCAGTTAGTGCTTGATACCCTCAACTATCGAGATGAGTTTGTTGGTTTCTGGGCACTTCCTCCAGGTACGGATGGTTTAGTTTAGGGGAGTTTGGGGAGTGCTCACAGGGATTATGGCACGGATGTACGGAATTGTCAGACAGTGGGGGAGTGGCTCACACCGATTATGGCACGGATATACGGATGCGGAAGGCAGTGGGGGAGTGGCTCACACCGATTATGGCACGGATATACGGATATGGAAGGCAGTAGGTAGGGACGTTGCATGCAACGTCCGTACAGGGAGTAGGGTAGTGAGGGAGAGAGGGAGTTAGTTAAAAATTTTCTATAGCTGTTCTAATATTCAATAATGAAGTACGGTATGCTAATGAGGTTTTAAGTTGAGAATTGCTATATCAGGACTTACGCATTTTTCTGGCAAAAACACTATATATGCCATAGTGCTATAGTTTTTATCTACTATTTGTAGTGTTTTTGCATAATTTCCCTATATCCTGCTCCATAACCTAATTTCCTCACAATAGCGGCACAAGCTTTAATTTATGTTTTGACTTTGAAAATTAAGAGGTAAAAACAATGAGTGGTTTTAGACGACTTGGTGACATTTTAATCAATGGTGGAACAGAAGAAACAGTAATACCATCATCAGAAGTTGAATCCGATCAACCTTTACAGATGACAGTATTTCCATTTGGTAGTCTTGACGCGCAAGTAAGATTGGAAGGAGACGCACCAGACTTACCACTCCCTTCTGGTGGTTTTAGGGAATCTGGTGGTATAGGAGTAGTTGAACAACTTACTTACGATCCGGTAGAAGCAAACATAGAGTATACAGTTGTAGTAAGAGATGATGGGACCAATAGTGGCTTTGGGAGCTATTTGTTAGAAATTAGCTCAGAAGATAGCCGTAATGATATATCTAACACTGCGGTTTCTATCGGTAACGTCTCCAATAACCCACTAATTGATGGTTTTGTTGGCCGTAGTGATACGGATGATTGGTATGAGTTTGAAGTATCAGGCAATAGTCAAGTTAGACTCACACTAGATCCTATCCAGGACAATGCTGAACTAGAACTATACGACAGAGGTTTAAATCTGATAGATTCAGCACAAGCAGAAGCAACAAATAATGGATTAATCACTCAAACTCTTCCTACAGGAGATTATTTGGTCAGAGTAACGGCTGATAATACCAGCGCGAGTATTTCTGATGGAGGACGAGCCTCTACAGAGTATACATTAGCTGTCCAGCAAATTAGTGGTAATCCTGGAGGAGGTAATCCTAATCCTGGAGGTGGCGGTTCTAGTGGTGGCTCTCAAGATGTATTGCGCTTCTGGAACTTTTCCTCACTATCACATATTTTTACAGCTAATCAAGCTGAAATAGACGAATTAACAGGTCAACCTACAAGTTTCCGTGCCGAAGGTAATGAATTTGATGTTCCAGTCAATGACGGCGATCCAGTCTTTCGCTACCTTAATACTGCCACAGACAGTATTTTCTTATCATTTGAAAGTGGAATAGAAAATTCCCTCCCACAATTCATAAATACAGGCGTAGCATTTAATGCCTATAGACCAGTAGGTACAACAGAGGCTAGACCAGCAGATGCACCTGCCAACGCAATACCCGTTTACCGACTAACCAATTTGGATGCGGAACAAGCAAATCCTTTAAATATTACTCACTTTTATACTTCCGATCCAAACAATCGGCAGTTAGTGCTTGATACCCTCAACTATCGAGACGAGTTTGTTGGTTTCTGGGCACTTCCTCCAGGTACGGATGGTTTAGTTTAGGGGAGTTTAGGGGAGGAGAGACAAAATTTAAAGCTTTCAGGACTTACGCAAAGGCACTATATATAGTAGATAAAAACTATAGCACTATGGTATATATAGTGTTTTTATCGGAAAAATGCTTAAGTCTTGACTTTAAAGCTTTGATTGAGAACTTGTAGGGATGTACCATAAAAAGTCCCTACATTTTTTTATGTTTATATTATCATCTATATATATTGTGTAAATATAATCCGACTGAAAAGTGGTCATTGCGACGATAGGAAGCAATCTCAGGGATTTCCAAGATTGCTTCCTTCTACTCCATTCCAGTCGCAATGACCTAAAATAACTAATTATTAGAATTTGAACTGAAAAAATCAGAAGAAAATTATGTCTAATTACAAAGAAAATCCTAATTATTTTGCTCCCTATTTAAAATATCAAGGTCGGACAATAGAAGAACAATTACGTCTTAATCAACCAGCAATGGAATGGTTAAAAAAACAAATAGAAGAAAAAGTCACAGAAACCGAAATACAAACCAGAAAAAAAAACTTAGAAAAATTCAAACAAATTATTGACAGCTTTAGACCTTCAGGATATAAATTATATAGCGAAAAATGATAGTTTTTATTGATAGTAGTGTTTTAGGTTTACTATCATCTCCCAACGAAAAATTAGAAGTTCAACAATGTCAAGAATGGCTATACTCCTTATTGTCAAAAGGTGTTTATGTTATTAGTTCAGATTTATGTGATTATGAAGTCAGAAGAAGTTTAATTTTAAACTCAATCAGAGGAACATCAAATCAAAGTATTAATAATCTAAATAATTTAGATAATTTAATTGATTTTTTACCTATTACAAAATCAGTGATGCAACAAGCTGCCCAGTTGTGGGCAATTTCTCGTTTTCAAGGGATGCCTACAGCTAATCCTAAAAATATTGATGTTGATGTAATTAGGGTTTGCTGAATAAATATAAAAGTATTTGCCGATAAAGGTTTTAGTATTTTTAAGTATCAAAAGGTGCTAGTTTTTAGATAGTAATGGTTCAAAAAATTAAGATTTTGACCAAGAATTGGGCAAAAAAATCAAGGGATGATTCTTCCTACTATCTCCTCTATAATTCCCCTAATTCCTGACTCTTGACTCCTGTCTCCTGTCTCCTACCCTAGCAAAAAGACTTTTTCAGCAAGCCCTAATTATTGCAGCTCAATGTCAACTAATGCAAACCGAAAATCCTGGTCAAAACCTCGTAGTTGCTACCGCAAATGTTAAGCATTTGAGTCGTTTTATTAACGCTCAAAAATGGTATGAGATTAGATATTAATATTAATGTTTGGTTGAAGGAAGGTAGAGTGTAGAAAAGGTGAAAAAAAGATAGCAGAAGTCCAGGTGCAAAAACTTTTGTGACAGGCAAGATGCTTGTGCTACTTTTTCATATCTACCTTTCAATAATTAATAATTGATAATGGATAATTGATAATTACCTCTCCCTAAAAGGAAGAGGATTGAATAAAAGGAAAACTTTTTCTTCTCTTGGTCGATTGGATATCTCGCTATCCCTCGACCACTTGTTTCTCCTTGAAAGGAGAGGCTTTAAACTTTAATTATTCGGTAAAATATGAGTAAAAAAAGTTGGGCAACAAACTGTCATTTCTACGCTGTATCTTCAAAAATAAGAAAATTCCCAGAATTGTTTCAATTTTCGGCTACTATATATAACTTGTTTTTTAACTGAACTTATTCTCAATATTAAAAATAATTTCTTGCTCAATTAACTTTTATAGAATGAAAAAACTGAAAAATTTAGCCATCAATTTAGGAGTAACACTCGGCGCATTAATATTTGCTGTTGCAGCAGGTGAAATAGGTCTGAGAATAGCAGGAATTGAGCATCCCCCACCGCCAAGAATAGATGGGGAATTAGATGAGAATTCTATCTACACTTTCCAAGATCCTTACCGAGGTTGGGCAGGAAACCCTAAGGGCAAATCATTTTGGACGGGAGAAGGTATACCTTCTGAAATAAAGATGAATAGTGGAGGGTTTCGCGATTATGAAAGGAGTAAAACTAAACCGGAAAATGGATTGAGAATTGCGTTATTAGGTGATTCTTTTACGGAAGCAATTCATGTCAAATTGGAGGATACTTATGGTGCAATTATGGAGCAAAAGTTACAGCAATGTCCTGTCTTAAAAGACCGGAAAGTTGAGGTAATGAATTTTGGCGTACAGGGTTATGGAACAGCTCAAGAATTGATGACTTTAAGGCATCATGTTTGGGATTATGCACCAGATTTAGTAATATTAGCTTTTTATGCTGGTAATGACCTCCGTAATAATTCTCAGACTTTAGAACATGACCATTTACGACCTTATTTTATGTATCAAGATGGTCAACTTTTGGCAGATATGTCATTCCGCGATTTGAAGTCTTGGCAGAGAGATCGTTATGATTTTTCCCTAGTAGATTTCTTGCCTCTTTGGTTAGTGCAAAGTTCTCGAATTTTACAACTAATTAGAAAAGTAGATATTAATGGAAAACGCCGTCAGTATGAAAAAGATTATAGTGAAATTAATCTAGCTTTCTACAAAGAACCACAACCAAATTCTGATTGGGAAGATACCTGGAAAGTGACTGAAGGTTTGATTAAATTAATGAGGGATGAAATCTACGAAAAAGGGAAAGATTTTATGGTAATAACAGTGAGTGATTCTCATCAAGTTTTACCGGATATTCAAAAGCATGATGAATTTAGAAAATCTTTGAATGTACCAAATTTATTTTATCCAGATATCCGGTTAGAAAAGTTTGGTAAAGAGGAAAATATACCAGTTTATACTTTAGCAGGACCAATTTGGAATGAAGTGAAAAAAACGGGTAAATGTTTACATGGTTTTGATAATGCGATTCCTTGTGGAGGTCATTGGAATATTGAAGGTCATAAATTTGTCGGGGAAACAATGACAAATTATTTATGTGAACAATATACTACCCGATTAAGCAAAGAAAGTAAAAGGTAAACCCTCTAAATACAATTTCTCAAAAACTTTTCTACACTTTCTTAAGTAGGGGAGTAAGGGAGTGGGGGAGTGGGGGAGAGACAAAAATCAGAATAATTAGCATTAACTTGCTAATAATTAGGAAATAAGTTATTAAACCTGTGTTAATTACTTAATAACTTAAGTTTCAGCCAAGTATAGCACTACTTTTGGGAATTGGTATAATACCATTTTGAAAAAAGAATGTTACGAATAATAAGTGCAATAAAAAAATTTTGCAGGAAATGTCTCTTTGACAAAAAAGAGAATTTATGACCTAAAAACTGGTATTAAATCTATTCCCATACGACTCCTGACTCCTGACTTCCCCTCCTGGGAGGGGGAGGGGCGAGGGGTGGGTTGACTCCTAAGAAGTACCCTACCTATTTGTAGCAAACATTTATAAAATTGGTATAATACGGTTTCATGGAAGTAAGAAGTCAAAAGTCAGAAGCAAGTGTGTCTTTCTGAGGTTCTCTTAGAATGTAAGACACAATTCATCACAGCCTGAAGTTATTTTTAATAGGCTAAAAACTTTGATAATACAATATACCAAAGTACTTTGTTTCTCAAAATAATTCTTTTTTTTTGCTTTTTATAAATAGGGTTTGCTGATTAAATATCAAAGTGTTTACTGGCAAAGGTTTCAGTATTTGCAGGTACTAAGGAAGTATCAGCTTTTAGGTAGTTCCAGTTAAATTAGGAGCATATTTTGGGCTATATAGGGGTAGAAAATCAAGGGAAGATTTTTCTGGCTACCTCTTCTCGGAATCTCATTCCTCCTGGATTCACCGATTCTGAATTCTGGATTCTGAATTCTGGCTCCTCCTCTGAAAAAAAGACTTTTTCAGCAAACCCTAAATATTAAGATACTTGCTGGAAAAAAAGTTTTATTGTTAATCGAAAAAAGTTTCAGTAAGTTGAAAAATTAATACAGTATTTTTCTAAAGACATGAAGTACTTATGTTTATGGTTTTAGGGAATAGGTAGTAGAAAAGATGGGGAGACAGAATAGGAAACGAACAAAAAATATTTACCCCTTTGGGCATACTACATATATCACCGAATATAGCAATCCTAAATAGGTTGCGGGTAATCAAAAAGTAAATAAAAAAACTGAAACTTTTACCTGTTCCCTGTTCCCTGTTCCCTAAAAAGCAGTAAGATTTTTGACACAAATAAAATAGGATTGCTATATGTTGTAATTAATAATTAAAATAATTTTTTCTCTCCCTTGAAAATGGATGGGATTGGCAAATAGGATTTTTTGTCTTTATTTCTTCTTTAAGTAGGGTTTGCTGATTAAATATCGCGCTTATTGACTGATATTGGTTTGAGCAATTTTAGATCTGGAAAAAGTGCGAGGTTTTAGGTGGTAATGGTTCAAAAATTCAGGATTTTGCTCAAGAGTTGGGCAGAACAATCTTGGGACAAAACGCCCGCTCCTACCACCTCCAAATTCCCATTTCTCCTCTCCCCCTCCTGGGAGGGGTTAGGGGTGGGTTGTCTCCTGTCTCCTACCTTCACCCATAAGACTTTTTCAGCAAGCCCTAAGTAAGAAAATTTATAGCAGTGGAAGGAAGAGTCAAGATATATCAACGGCTGAAAACTCAGACAAAGTAATATTTTCCTTCTTCCTTCTTCCTTCTTCCTTCTTCCTTCTGTTCGGTAAATCAAAACTCAGTAATGCCATGAAAAATTTTAAATGGATGCAGGGAATCAAAACAGGATTCAGTCTAGTTACGATTAACTTAGTTTTAGTATTTCTAGGATTAGAGATTGTATCATTAGGTTTTTATTATTTTCAGGAAAATCGACTATTTTATACGAGAGAAAATACTATTTCTAAAGTAAGAGAAGACCTGGAAAAAACTGGTACTAGACTAGGTACAGATATTAATAACAAATCAATCTTAGAGCGACTACATCCTTTTTTTGGCTATGTACTAAAACAAGGAAGTTTTACCGATGAAGAGTCAGGAATAAGGGTTAATAATTACGGCTTTGTATCCAAGTATGATTATCCTTTTATTAAAAGCAATAAGAATCAGTTTGTTGTAGGTGTATTTGGTGGTTCAGTTGCTAATGATTTTACTTTGAATGCGATTTTCAGTGAAGCCAGGGGTAATGAAGGATTTATTCGATTTTTAAAACAAATTCCCCAATTAAAAGATAAAGAAATTATCATTTTATGTTTTGCAGGTGGGGGTTATAAACAACCACAACAGTTGTTAATACTTAATTATTTTATCTCTATTGGGCAAGAATTTGATTTAGTCATTAATATAGATGGCTTTAATGAAGTAGCACTATCTAACCAGAATAATCAGGAAAGAATAGATTTATCTTTGCCAAGCGTACAACATATCTTACCTTTAACACAGTTAGCTAATGATGATTTGTCTGTAATGGCATCGATCGTTCAAATTAGCGAACTGAAAAATAATTTATCAACTGCTATTAATAAATTGGAAAGTTGTAAATTAGCATTGTGTCATGGTTGGAGAAGTTTGCAGGTTAAAGGATTATTAGATAGATATCAAACAGAGATTATCAAATATGATGAACAAATTGCCAGAAATTCTAGCAAAATTGATGGCAATAATAGTTTAGTATATTTGAAAAAAATGTCAGGAATCTTAGAGGATAAAGTTGCTTTTGAGAAAGTTGCTGAAAATTGGTATGAATCATCACTAACAATGAGTCAAATTCTAGCTGAGAGAAATATATTGTATCTTCACTTTATTCAGCCAAATCAATATCATCCGACAGAAAGAGTATTTAGCCCGGAAGAAAAAGTTTTTGTTATCGAAAATCATCCTTATGCCAGAGGAGTTAGAAAAGGTTATCCAGTATTATTTTCTAAAATTAATAGCTTACAAGAGGCAAATGTTAATATATTTAATACTGTGAATATTTTTGATGAGGAAAAAGCAATAGTTTATCGAGATGCTTGCTGTCATTATAATCTAATTGGCCAGACAATATTAGATAAGTATATTGCTAATTCCATCAAAACTATCATGGAAAATAAAGATACAAATTAGGGTTTGCGTATGGAAAGTATGAGTGTTAGGGGTAGGAGTCAGGAGTCAGAAGTCAGGAGAAAAGGGGAATTTAGAGGAGGTAGGAGCTAAGTTTTATCCCTCAATTTTTCTGTCCTTAGTTTGCCTTTTATGCTAACTTTTTGAGGGTTTTAGACTAAAACAAGCGCACTTTTTGGGAATCCAAGAAAGCTAAAACTTTTACCTGTTAATGGTTTGATAATTAATCAGCAAACCCTAAATTAGAGTAATAGTGTCATATCAAGACAGGAGTCAGGAGTCAAGTCAGGTAAGGCGACGTACAGAAGTCAGTAAGTAGAAAGGAGTTTTTCAGTGACTTTAGAGTTAGAAATAGGTATAGTTAACCACTATTTGAATTTCATACATCAAATCAACAACGCCAAAATTAAAATGTATAATAGATGTCTCCAGAAAAGAGGGGGAATTATACTGAAAAAAATCTATCTATAAAATCAATACAGCTCAGATAAGACCAAAATTCATAAGGTATGGAACAATTAGATAAGCTTTTGAGATTATAGAATTGCCAAAAAAAATCCTTCACTGAACTGTATCTATCTATAGACTTATCTATTTTCCTTTTTCCTTATTCAAAAAGTCCTTCACTAAACTGTATCTATTCTATAAATGTAAGCATTCAGCTATTAGCATTTCCGTTTGTCATGATCCGCAAACAGCTATCAGCTTTTTAAAAAGTCAAGCAAAGACTAAGGTTAGCTGACAGAAATATTTCATTTCCTGCGGAATGCGGAAGCAAACATATTTCACTCCTTGACGACTAATTCCTTCTTCCAAGATAATGAGTTAATAATTCATAGCTG
>NZ_JAAHHG010000219.1 GCF_010692555.1 Okeania sp. SIO3B5
CTAGCATACGAGGCAAGCTCAAGATACAACTCCCTCTACCTCCCAACAAACTAGGGGAGCCAATGGAAGAAACACTTAGGCGGTATACTGCACTCTATTCTTCTCTTGCGCAGAGACTTGTAAACTGTAACATATAGCCGTTTCAGCCCTCAAGAAAAAAAGTTTTGGGGGTAAAATCTAGCGATTTTTATAGCGATACCTGTCACTTGCTAGACAGATTATCCAATATTGTCATTGCGAGGCGGTGATGGAAACAGTTAACCTCTAGGAATAACCATTAACTTAGCCGAAGCAATCTCCACAGGTTATAGAAGAGATTGCTTCGGGGGGTGTTGGGGAGTCCAAATCAAATAATTGCTTTTCCTCCCCCCTCGCAATGACAGCACCGTTTTTCATGGAAGCATAACTCACCTCAACAAAAAAACATGATTGATTCAGAAATACTCAAAAAACTTCAAGGAACATCCATCCAAGAACGCATTCTTGTCATAGAAGCAATTTTGCAAACAGTCCTTTTTGACTACTGCTATAACCTTAAGTCAACAGTTTCAAGTTCTTCTGAAAAAGGAAGTCTAACAACTGCAACTAAACTACTTAACCATATTGATGTTTGACATTTTTATAACTTCGTCTAGCTGCAAAAGGCTTAAACTGAGTATCCACAAACTGTACAGGCTCGTATGTCTCAATCCACAAATGCGCTCCACAATCCAAGGGTTCGTAAGGCCGATAAACTATACGACACGGACCCTCAATAATCATCTGATAACCAAAATCGTTACGATTTGTCTGCTTCAAGCAGACTACTGGTATTAATTGGTCGGGAGTCATTAGAGGATCATGTCTGATTCTATCTCCATTTTTTCTAATTCTATGCTGATTAACATGAACTATGGTCGGCTTCTTTCGTTTGTGATGACACCAGACACCTTTCGGACCTCTTTTGCCCGGTATGACCACAGGCATTTTCCCATAAAGAGGTATTTGCCAAAATCCGTTATGCTTATAAGCACCTTTAATTCTGTTTTGAGAAAGCAAGACTCTCACTCGTTGACAACAGATACCTAATAAAAAAGCTGCTTCTCTAGTTGTGATAATAGTCATTTTTACTCTAGCACTATAGTTTTTATTATAATTAAATTATATCTATACTATATATTATTTAGCTCAGTAAATAATAATGTTACATTTGCTACTGTTAAGAAAAAAATATGGGTAAGCATTTCCTACGGAATGCTGCGCAAACAGCTATTAGCTGTCAGCTCTCAGCAAAAGGAGGAGGTTTTAATGAATATAGGCTGTTTTAACCAGCTTTTAGGCGTAAGTATAAATTCTGACTCAATTAGCTTTTATCTAAAATTAAAAGCAATAGCTGATAGCTGATAGCTGACGGCTGAATGCTTACAAATATGGGACTTCTGCATAGTAATGGCAGATGGGAATTGAACTAGGTTAAGGTTGGCCCACTTACTCGGTTTCTTATTGTTGGAATGATCGGATAAATATTTTTAGATTTATGAGAAATATTGACAATTTAACTATTCATCGTTTCCGTGGTTTGCGAGATTTGACATTGGAAGATTTAGGTCAAATAAATTTATTAGTTGGTGTTAATAATTCAGGCAAAACAAGTGTTTTAGAAGCAATTTCTACTTACTGTAATCCTTTAGATCCTTTGGAATGGATAAATACTGCTTGGCGACGGGAAATTAAATTTTCCCGTAAATCAAAATTAGAATCTCTTAAGTGGTTATTTCCTCAAAATAGTGAAAATAATCCAGATGATTTTTATCAAGGAGAAACTTTTGTTTCTGGCAGTGGTAATTTTGGTGTAGTAGAGTCAAAAGCAACTTATGAAGAATTTGAAGGAATCTGGGATACCACAGAAAATATTAATGAAGAATACGATCAAGAAAGTCTGATTGATGAGATAGATATTGATAATAATGAAATTAGATGTGGTGCAGATTTAAAGCTAACATTTACCCCACCAGAGAAAATAATTGAGCTTCTTAAAGATGAAAATAAGGATCTATCTATATCTAAAAAGTTTAAAATATGGGAAAATCAACCATTAACTACTCTTAACGAATATAAAAGCTACTGGTTATTAGTTGATACAGTTACTCCTTTTTCTCATAGGATAGAACAGTTGCAAATAAAACTTTTAACAGGTGCAACTTTCCAAGGTTTTAAGGAAGATGTACTAGAGTTGATTTCTATCATGGACTCAGAAATTATTGATTTAGAAATTCTGTCTCCCACTGGTAAAACTCCACGGCTCTATATAAATCATAAAACATTAGGTATTGCTCCACTAAGTGCTTTCGGTGATGGTGTTCGTCGGTTGTTATTTATGGCTTTAACTATCGCAAAATTAAAAGATGGAATTTTACTAATAGATGAACTAGAAACAGCGATTCATACAGAAGCTTTACTACCTTCATTTTCTTGGTTAGTTAAGTGGTGTAGAAAAATGAATGTACAATTATTTGCTACTACCCATAGTCTAGAAACTGTTGATGCAATATTGGCAGCCAGTGAATCAGAAAATGATTTAGTTTTATATCGCTTAGAACAACAAAATACTCAAACTCAAGCAGTTAGACTTGACCAAGAAAGATTGGGTAGATTGCGAGAAGAATTAGGTCAGGAGGTGAGATGGTAAAATATGCAATTATTGGCGTAGAGGGGCCTCAAGACCAAGCAATAGTAGGAAAGTTATTAAAGCTTTTAGGTTTGAAAAAATTTGACGGGTCAGTATCAAATTTAGACTCTTTCTGGAAGAAATTTATTCCTACTTATCCGAAAAAAGGAAACTTTTACAAACGATTAGATATGCCTTCTATTCTATTTAATGATAGTTTATCAGTAGCTATCTATGTTGGTGAAGGTAGTAATCTTGTCAAAAATTTAGATGATATTTTATCTAATAATTCTCAATATAAAAAAGATATAGCAGCATTTGGAATTGTTGCAGATGCCGATAAAAAAAATCCTGAAGATGTAGTGGCAGAATATCATAGTAGCTTCTGTAAATACTTCCCTAATTTTCCTAATCGGCCTGGTTTTGTAGATATAAATATTCCCAGAACAGGTATTTATGTATTACCAGATAATATTTCTCACGGAGTTTTAGATACCTTATTATGTGAATGTGGAAAAATAGCTTATCCAGAATATATCGAAAGAGCTGAATCATATCTAGCAGACTTGTCTGAAGAAGAAAAAAAATCTCTTAAATGGAAGCCATTCGATCGAGAAAAAGCTTTAGTAGCCACAGTAGTTAGTGTTTTAAAACCAGGAAAAACAAACACAGTTAGCATCGCAGATAATAATTGGGTGAGCGATAAAACACTTCTTGAAGTAGCAGCATTAAAAAAACTAAAAACATTTTTAATAGAACTTTTAGAAATAACTAATACTACTAACTAAAATATTAGATTTTGAAAAATTTTAAGATTTGTTGTATGGTTACGTTCCCAAATTCAGAGTTGCATCTGAAACCTTGGAAAAAAACAGTAGTATTATCATAAAAAATACCAAGAAAAAGGAAACAAGTCTAATGAGAGAAACTTCCCAACCTGTGGTGGACAAAGTAGCCATAATTGGTGCCGGTCCAGGTGGTCTAGCAACAGCGATCGCTCTGAGAAAAAAAACTGATAGGTTATATCAAATCCGTTTGATTGGACATAAAAAAATATCCAACTGTCATAACTTAAGTCTTTGTGATTCTCTCTCTTCCTGACTCCTGACTCCTAGATACTACCAATCTATAACTGTTTAACCGGATTTGATATTATTTATGATGAACTAACTTAACCTAAAATAAAGGTCATATCTTGTGACTAGAAATCGTGAACCAGTCGAGAATTTAATTCTTTATCACTTATTAAAATGGTCAGTAGTATTTCCTATACTTAAGTTTTATTTTCGGAATAATATTTATGGTGCAGAAAATGTTCCACAACAAGGGCCATTCGTCGTAGTTAGTAATCATGCCAGCGACTTAGATCCTCTAATAGTTTCTGTTTGTATGAAAAGACCTGTTGCTTATATGGCAAAAGAGGAATTATTTGAAGTACCCGTTTTGAAGCAGATTATTACATTATACGGAGCATATCCAGTTAAAAGAGGATCGGCAGACCGGAGTGCTATTCGTTCAGCACTCAATAGTTTGGAGCAGGGGTGGGCAGTAGGTATTTTTTTACAAGGAACTAGGACTTCTGATGGTAGAATTACAGAACCAAAATTGGGGGCGACTTTAATTGCAGCAAAGGCAAAAGTACCATTATTACCGATTTGTATCTGGGGTACTCATGCAGTGAAACGTCAAGGTTTGATAGCTAATTCTGTACCAATAACTGTCAGAATTGGAGAACTTATGCCACCTCCAGAGTCAACTAACAAACAAGAGCTAGAATTAATAAGTCAAAAATGTGCAGATATAATTAACAAAATGCACGATTTAGGACGTTGACATATTTAACTAAACCGTCGAGAAGCCTCACACCATAATTTTCAATTTGGTGTGATGATATAAAAGAGAGCTTACACTATATCGAATGGTTAGTGTGGGAGTATGTCACTTTAGTTAAAATTAGTTAAAAAAGAAATGCAGGATATTAGAGAACAATTGACCGAAAATTTGGATGTAGCGGAATGGAATTGGTTGTGCGACTCGTTGGCCACGAAACTAGGTAGATAGGTATAAATGGCCGTTCCAAGTCAACACATGAGGATAACCTCGACTTGTGGATAACTCTTATATCCTTGATGGCGAAATTCCATCCGCCCCGTTGTTGGGTTGACAGCATAGGCCACAGGGTAGCGATTGAACATCAATCCCTGAAGCTGGCCTAAACGCGGAACAATACCAGTTACCAGGGACGATACCGCTAGCAAAGATTGACAAGTGGACGAACAGGAAGGTAATCAAACTCTCGTCACCATTATCCATTCCCAAGGTAGCTATGGAATGTAGGACGAAAATCAGGGGGTTAATGGATATAGACATATCCAAGTCTATATCAACAACCATATCGCACCCTCCGGGAGATTTTACCCCACTAAATCAACCGCAATAAAGGAATAAGGGAACGAGGAAACCTCTCTTTGACACCTAAGAATATAGGTCGAAATCTTAGGAAGCCATTCAAGGTCAATCTGCACAACGGTTGCAGGTCAAAGGGAGAGTAGGATTGGGTAAAAAGCAGCAATGCAGACTTATCCACTCTTAGACGTAATGTAAGGTAATTAGTAGCAATGAATAAGGCTAAAACACTAAAAGGACGTTTAGGGTTTCCTAATCCATTTTTAAGCGTCGCATGGGATACAGACGATATACCGTCTCAAGCCAGTGCCAATCCTAACCTTAAATGGAAGGATATTAATTGGAAGAAGGTAGAGAAATATGTATTTAAGTTGCAAAAGTTAATTTACAGAGCATCCAGCCAACGAATATGGAGATGGGCAACTAGAAGGCATCCAAACAAGTCATCCACTTGGGTAAAGAAAAAGTATTTTCCCAGCATAAAAGGAACTAGAAATTGAGTACTTAATGATGGCAAATATATACTAAACCAACACTCAGATGTACCTATAATCAGGCACATTAAAGTTAAAGGTGATAAATCACCCTATAACGGTGACTGGAATTACTGGAGCAGCAGAATCGGAAAACATCCAGGCGTGAGGAAAGAAGTCACAACGCTGCTAAAACGGCAAAAGAATAGATGCGCATCTTGTGGAATAACCTTTAGAGCAACTGACCTAATCGAAGTTGACCACATACAACCTCGGTCTAAAGGTGGTGACAACACATATAAGAATAAACAACTGTTGCACCGACATTGCCACGATATTAAAACTGCCTTTTAATAAGGATGTACCTATGACAAAGGACGTTTAAGAGAGGAGCCGTGTGAGGTGAAAGTCTCACGCACGGTTCTGAAGACGAGTCGGTTTGGTAACAAACTGGCTTAGTTTAACAGTACCCCATGTAAAACGTGATGCTGTAGTAATAGTAGGCAAAAATTTAGATTTATTAGATGTGGGAGTAGCGATCGCTTCTGATAATACATCTTCTGTGCAAGACTGGATTAGCCGAGAACTTATTTATAAGCCCTCAGCCGAACAGTTGTCAATTTGGAATAGTGATGATAGTAAAAAATTTAATGCTTTGATAGTACAACCTTTTGTTTTGGTACAAGAACCTGATGCTACTCAAGAGGATAATGGGGCAACCAGTCCTGCACCAGTATAACCAGTAGTTACCCATAAAATCGCTCTCACGCCATCTCTAATGACTTTTTCAATGGGTTCGGGCGATCGACCAGAAGGTACAGGCATTGGTTCAAAACTAATGCCTCTGCTACCCAAAACAATTTCCCCGATAACTTGGGCACGAAGCATATGGTCATCAGAAGTAACTAAATAAACACTTTTAATACCGTGGGATTTTAACTTATCTACCATTGTTGTAAAATTAGTTACAGTATCTACGGCATCATAATCTAAATGTAAGCGAGTTTGCGAAATACCACTTCTAGAGAATAACCAGTTGGCATATTCTGGGTTAGTGCCAGAAGACACCCAGATATCTAGCTGCGGATGTTGACGAGCAAATTTTGCAGCAAAAACTTCTCTCTCTATCGCTCCACCAAGTACAAATAAAGCTTGAGGTGTTTCTAAACTACCTGCAAACTGTTGATAACTAATCCAAAAAGTTAATATAAATCCTAGTAGAAACCAGAAAATGCGGGAAATCTTCAATTCTTTGTATAATTTTTTACTGGAAACAACCCTCAACACCATATCTTTAACATAAAAAACCATCTGTAGTGTTACAGATGGAAGTAGATTCTATCAAATGAATATTCAGACAGTATTATTTACCATCCGGAGTAGATAATAATAACGCTACGCGCAAGTCATACCGTTTCACTAAAGTCAGAAGTCAAAAATCATAAGTCAAAAGGCGTAAAGTAATCCCTGACGCTCGTTTTAGTGTTTATAATTGCCCTAACCTACTTGCGTAGTGCTTAGGGCTTTGCTGAAAAAGTCTTTTAGTAGGAGACAGGAGAAATGAGAATGAGCGAGGAGGTAGGAGTAGGGAGTAGGGGCGAACGTAGAATAAATCCTACATTCCGCACGTCAAAATGTAGTATCTCAGGCTAGCCATTGAAAGCTTTGTCTGATAATAACTATGAGGTTTATAAGTAAAAATACATAGTACACAAGCTATTAATATTAATTATTAATAATGGAAGCTGTAATCCATCTGCTTTGTTAAAAATAGTCTTGTAGTATGCTTGTGGTGCGGAATGTGGGATTGAAGTTTTTTCCTCCAAGTTGTCAAAGATACTATCTACTCTAAGAATAAGAAACTTGAGGTAAAAACAGGTAGAGGGCAAAAATAATCAACGATTGAATAATAGTGTAGAATTAACCACTTGACAATGATTCAGATGCGATCGCTCAAGTGATAGAGGGACTTTGGCAATTTTTGAAGATGTCTATTGGTAACTTTGAGCAACTGATATTATTCTCAAAGGGATTTATGGAGTACCATAGGAGTAATAGCAAGTTGAAAAGCTTGTGGGATAAGCTTTTAAGTCTACATCACTCCTGAACAAATTAGGGTGGATTTGCGTTGGCGGAGCAAGTGCGGTAGCTATATCGCCTCCTACCCCATACTATAAGTCTAAATACTTACTCAAGTTTTTCCCTATGTATGTACTACATTTTGTCGTGCGGAATGTAGGTTTTAACCTCAGCTTTTGAAAAGCTCATACTTTTAATAGATTGGACTTTGGACAAAAAGAAAAAATAGTTAGCGTAATATTTACGCTAATTACTGGGTGATGGTATTAGAAATAAAATCAAATCTGGAATTATCTTCTTTTCTCATATTATTTATCATCCTGAAGATCATAGGATCGGTCTGGTTCAATTTCTCCACCAAAACAAATATCTAATACCAATTTTATAAATGTTTGCTACAAATAGGTAGGGTACTTTTTAGGAGTCAGTCCTCAGTCCTCAGGAGTCGTATGGGAATAGATTTAATACCAGTTTTTAGGTCATAAATTATCTTTTTTATCAAAGGGACATTTCCTGCAAATTTTTTTTATTGCACTTATTATTCGTAACATTCTTTTTTCAAAATGGTATTAAAGGAAATAAACCCATTAGTATTGGCCATTCTTATTCAGTTATATGCGCTTTACCAGAGGGAATAGCCACAGGTAATGTACCTTGGGCTGTTCCCTTATTGGCAGAAAGGGTTCCCTCGTCAGAAAAAGCTACTAACATTGGTAATAAACAACTGGAAAAATCTTTCAAACTGCTTCTTTCTCTGGAGATAAGTTATCAGTTTTAGTGGCTGATAGTTTTTATAGAAGGGCGAGATTTTATTGGAGAAGTGCGACTCGTTGGCTAGGCAAGATTGCTAAATAGTAAATATATCTAGCCTTTCTAATGACTAAGGAGGTTAAATATATAGTCATTGGGAAAATTCTTATTACCTTGGTGGTGAAATTCCATCTGCCCTGTTGTTGGGTTGACAGCATAGGCCACACTGGTGAGACTGAACATCAAATTGGTGAAGCTGGTCTAAAAGCGGAAAAATACCAGTTACCAGGAACGATACCGCGAGCAAAGACTGACAAGTGGACGAACAGGAAGGTAATTAAACTCTCGTTATGATAAACCACCCCAAAGGTAGCTATGGATTGTAGGACGAAAGTCAGAGGGTCTTTGGGTAATCTTATTTCTCTGAGGTTATCAACAACCATAACGAACCCTTCGGGAGAGTTTACCTCACTAAATCAGTCGTAATAAAGGAATAAGGGAACGAGGAAACCTCCCTTTGACACCTAAGAATATAGGTCGAGAACTTAGGAAGCCATTCAAGGTCAATCTACACAAAGGATGTAGGTCAAAGGGAGAGTAGGATTGGGTAAAAAGCTTTATTTGCAGACCTACCCACTGTTAGACGGCGCGACCTGAAAGGTCACTTGAACTGGAACACCATGTTCTCTAGGGATTTCCACCCCTAGCCCTCACAGAAAAGACTCTATGAGTCCGGTCATGTCAAAAGTAAGTAATGAAATTGACAGAATGCAGACCCTGAAAGTAACCAAAGCTACAAGGGATTATGTGGCCAGGAGCAAGAGGGAAAAGAGTAGAAGGATGAACAAAGCTAAGTTGTTGACTAAACTGCGTGATAGTGGAAACAGCTAAATTATCCCTGAAAGGCTGTAACCAAAAAGGTAAGGGAGTAGGTTTAGATGTTCGTTTATCATCTAAACGTGGGAACAAAACTCTCCCCGCAGAAGAGACAACCATCCTCACTATCTCAAAAGAAACTTCAAGTGATACGACAGGGTAAACCCTACAGAGTCTCATTGGGAAGGTCGAATCAATGAGTAAGTCCGAGGCAACAAAGACAGAACTCTCTGGAGGGTAGAAGATGAGAGAAAAAGCAAATGTCACCTTGTAATGGGGTGAATAGGGGTACCCAACGGGGAAGCCTAACGGCTACAAAATTTGCCCTTGACCGAAAGGAATAGCAGACTTCTCTTGGGTCTTATACGAAAGAAAACAGTACAAGTAGAAACCAAACGAGGATGTAAGTTAGGTGTCAAGCACAAGGCGTGATAAATGGAGTCAACGGACAATTAACGGACTGGTCACAGGTCAACTGGAAAAAAGCCCGGCAAATTGTTAGGAATTTACGTCACAGAATCTTTCGTGCCCGAAAACTTGGTCAAGGTCAGCAACTAAGAAGGTTGCAGAAATTGTTAATCAAAAGCCGAGCCAACCTATTGCTTAGTGTAAGACAAATCACTCAGGTTAACACCCGACAGCAAACAGCAGGAATTGATAAGGAGGTAATTAATACCCCTGCACAGCGAGTGAAACTTGTCAAGGAATGGGAAATGCCAAAAGCATCACCGACAAAACGGGTGTATATTCCTAAGTCCAATGGCAAGAAACGTCCCCTCGGAATCCCAACCGTCAGGGATAGAGTTGCACAAGCAATAGTCAAAAACGCTCTAGAACCCGAATGGGAATCCCAATTTGAGGCCAACTCCTATGGCTTCCGACCGGGAAGAAGTTGCCATGATGCCATCGAAAGATGTTTCAATCAACTAAATAATGGCATCACAGGAAAACATAAGTGGGTTCTAGACGCTGATATCAAAGGCTTCTTGAACAACATCGCCCATGAATCCATTCAAGAAGTGATTGGCTCGTTCCCGCGCGGTGAGCTAATTAGAGGATGGTTAAAAGCAGGATTTATTGATGCAGGAAAATTCAACGCAACTCAAACAGGCACTCCTCAAGGTGGTGTGATAAGTCCATTACTTGCAAATATTGGACTGCACGGGGAGCGAAGAATATATAAAAAAAACAGTCAACCCAAAGCTAGGCATCATCAGGTATGCGGATGACTTTATAGTTACCGCTAAAGACAAGGAATCTTTGGAACAAGTGCTTATCCTGATAAAACAATGGTTGTTAAATAGAGGTCTGAAAATCAGCGAAGAGAAGACAAGGATAGTACACATAAAAGACGGGTTCGACTTCCTGGGGTTCAACTTACGCCATTACAAAGGCAAACTACTGATAAAGCCCCAAAAAGAAAAAGTACTAGCCTTCTGTAAAAAGATAGGGAAAACCCTAGGTCAAATGAAGGCCAAGACTCAAGAAGAAGTTATTAAAACCCTCAATCCACTTCTGTTGGGTTTTGCTAATTATTACAGAGGAGTAGTTAGCATGCGAAACCTTCTCATACATAGAAAATCGTGTATGGCATGACCTCTACCGTTGGGGATTACGTCGGCACCCCAACAAAAGTAAAAATTGGGTATTTGAGCGCTACTTCGGTAGCTTTAAGAGGAGAAATGGTACTTTTATGTGCAAAGGGACTGATAGAAAAGGAAAAGAGCATTTATATGTTCTCTACGATATCAGTAGTACACCCATAGTTAGGCACATAAAAGTCAAAGGAAAATAAGAGTCCTGATGACCCCTCACTCCAAGAATATTGGGAGAAACGAAGCACTAAAACTGGAAAGAATTATTGGGCAAGAGGTTCTAAATATGAACAAATAGCCAAATTCCAAAATTGGAAATGTCCAGTGTGTGGAGATCACCTATTTAATGGAGAGCTAATAGAAACCCATCATATAGTACCCGTGGCAGAAGGTGGCTCTGATGACCCAGAAAACCTAATGCACTTACACAAAGCGTGTCATAAGCAGGTACATTCTAAAACCCAAGTTGAAAGGCTGGAAGTAAGGCTTGAGCCGTGTGATAGGTAACTGTCACGCACGGTTCTTAGGGGAGGGGAGAGAGGCGACTCTCAAACCTTACCCGATTAATGTAAAGTAACAATTAGCTATGAATAAAGCTAAAACCCTAAAAAGAAAATTGGGTAATCCAAAGCCCTTTTTAAGGGTGGCATGGGATACAAAGGATATACCGAATCAAGTTAGTATCAATCCAAACCTTAAATGGAAAGATATTAACTGGAAAAAGGTGGAAAAATATGTATTTAAGTTGCAAAAATTAATTTACAGAGCATCCAGCCGTGGCGAACTCCGCAAGATGCGCAAGTACCAAAAACTTCTGACCAAAAGTTACTACGCTAGGTTGCTAGCTGTTAGGCGCGTGACCCAGGATAACCAGGGTAAGAAAACTGCCGGGATAGATGGTATCAAAAACCTACCTCCCATGCAGCGACTTAACTTAGTTGACTTATTAAAGTCACGTTATCTAAAAGCAAGTCCCACCCGCAGAGTCTGGATACCAAAACCGGGAAAGGATGAAAAGAGACCTCTTGGAATCCCTACAATGTATGACCGTGCATTACAAGCCCTAGTGAAGTTAGGTATAGAACCAGAGTGGGAAGCACGTTTTGAATCTAATAGTTATGGTCTTTTCCGGTGGTCAACACATGATGCCGTTGAGGCCATCTACAGCAGCATTAAGCAGAGACCCAAATATGTACTAGATGCTGATATATCGAAATGTTTTGACCGAATTAACCATGATGCACTGTTGAGAAAAGTAGGTCAGACACCCTATAGACGATTAATCAAACAATGGTTAAAGTCTGGGGTTTTTGATAACAAACAATTCCACCCACCCCTCTGGCTCCCCTCCCGGGAAATGAATCGTCATCCTTTTACAATACATACGAATTACTATTACTGATAAAGTCGGTAATCGGATTTGGAAACCTATGTGGTTAATTGCTATTGGTTCTCGACGTGAAGAGTTAAATCTAATTGATTGCTATGAGTCTTATCGACAGCGTTATGACATGGAACATTTGTTTCGATTTGGAAAACAAAAATTGTTGATGACAGCTTATTCAACTCCGGATGTCGAACATGAAGAAAATTGGTTCAAGTTAACATTAATTGCTTATGTTAATTTATGGGCAGCCAGAAATTTAGCTATTGTTTTACCTCACGCTTGGGAGCAGTATTTAAAGACTAATAAATCAGTAAAAATTACTCCCAGTTTAGTTCAAAGAGACTTTTATAGAATAATTTCGACCTTGGGTACAATGGCTAAATCTCCCAAACGTCGAGGTTATTCTTCTGGAGGTATTAAAGGATATAAAAAAACACCAAGAACACGTCACATAGTAATCAAGGGAACGGAACAAAAATTCTCGAAAATAACTAAAAGTTGGCATCCCCGTCGGCGATCGCTCTTAATTATTTCTATTTTTCAGTGATTAAATTCACTGGAGACAGAGGAACATTGCTAGACTTAATTAGCGTAATAATTACGCTAATTATTTTTTCTTTTTGTCCAAAGTCCAAAATAGACATAATTTGCCTAAAACCAATATCAGTCAATGCGCGCGATATTTAATCAGCAAGCCCTACATAAAGATTTTTTGAATGAATAACAATTTCTGGCGTTGGTGAATTTAGCTATGATTTTCTGGCTGAGGAGGTCATTTCAGTTATCAGTTATCAGTACCTCCGGCTTTAATCGGAGGCTTGAAAATACTGAATTGAAATTTTTTCATTCCCTTAAAAGGGGAGGCTTTAGACCTAATTTTTTCGTAGAGAATAGGTAAGGATGTCGGATACAACAAAAGTCTCTTCCTGACGGAACATACCTGATAGGAGAGTGTTGGACTTCTCAATAATATCAGTTAAAATCGGAGCGGCGGGATTTGAACCCACGACCCCCACTACCCCAAAGTGGTGCGCTACCAAGCTGCGCTACGCCCCGACAACCATTACTTTACTATAACATCATAATTATATTTCTGCAACTAATTATAACAGGGAATAGGGAATAGGGAATAGGGAATAGGGAATAGGGAATAGGGAATAGGGAATAGAGAGGAAAAACATTTCCCTGTCTGAGGTTCATCATCTATGTCGCAAACAATTTGTTCCTTGCCATATTATATTTTGAGGAATATTTCTTAACCTAATTGCACCTAATTGCGTAGTGAAGACACAGTTAAAAAACTTTTAACATTTGTGCTGCTTGGACTAAACCAGGCACAGCTTGTACAGGCCATTTTCCTTCTCCCCTGCGCCCTTGATTTAAGATGAATTGAACAGTATAACTTCCTGGAAACCCTTCTACCTGCATCCAAAGCAAATCACTTTCAGCTTCGCAGACTATTCTTTCTTCATCCATCAACTCATCTGCCATCTGGTTTATAGCTTTATTTAACTGGTCTAATAATCTGCAAAAATCCTCAAGTTCTGCTTCTGTAAGTTCTATTGACCAATCATTACCAGCAACTAAACCCTTAAATTTTTCCGCTTCAGGATTCAAACCTAACCGCCAACCAGCTCCACTTTTGACTATTCGTCCCATTTTTTGATCAAAATAATTGGACTGCGTAAGCCCGCCTTTTCAGGTGAAATATTTTTGGAGGCTTGCTTAAATCCCCTACTTCCCCTCCACTTGAGGGGGAGAGGCGAGGGGTGGGTTAACTTCTGACTTCTGACTTCTGACTTCGTTAAGGCCTCAGCAAATCTGCATCTCCCGGTTGGGGCATAACTGGCGCTCTAGGAGCTGAACGTCCAGAGTTATCTTTCTGATATACTTCTGGTATTGATGGAGGGTTAGGATCGCCACTAAAAATATTCACTAATCTATTAACTAAAGTTTCCCTTTGAGAGCGAGTTAGACTTTTAATAGCTTCACGATCGCTCTCCATTGGATTTTCAGTTAAAGTACCCTCTCCTGGATAAGCCGATGATTGTAGATAATCATTCGCCCCAAGATAATCTGCTAATGTTAATTTCCAGTCAAACCGATAATTAGGGGCACGGCCTTTCACATATAGATGATACCGAATTAAACGTGAAACTAGAGTTTCTTCAGTATCTACTTCCCCCGTTTCCTTAGATATATAACTATTTTCTAATGGCAAATCTGGTATTGTCTCATATACAAATGGCCATACATCTGTAGGTCTAACCCGGCGTTGGACAATTTTAATTGAGTCTTCAAAATTTTCCTGGTCTGTAACTGTTTCTAACAGATAATGAGCAGAAGGGCTAACTGTAATTGCAATAGAAGAAAATAAAGCTTCGATACTAGCCCAAACTACTAATGTTACGATTGTAACCTTGAAATATTTGAGCCACCGCTTCTTGCTCATAGCTACTATCGAATAACTACTATTATATTTATCGAATAATTAAGGTTTAAAGCTTCCTTTATAAAGATAAAGGTGGTCGAGGAGCGTTTTGAGTAGTTCCCAGAGAATTAAGCTCTGGCCAGTTAATAGATAATGTCAGAAGACGTAGGTTTAGCTCGTCTCAAGACATCCTTATTAAAATCCCCTTGTTTCAGCTACGGGAGTACTCAAATCACTAATTATTTCTGGCTGCATCAATTCGTCGGACATTTCCACCACAGCACGGATAACAGGCTTCATTAATTGTTCATCCATATTATCAAAATCTTCATAACGACGGCGTTTAGCACGATTAGCTACTTGTACCACAACACGATAACGATTAGAGGCAGCTCTAATCAGTTCTTCAGATCTACGACTTAGTTCTGCGGAATCAATACTAGATTGCTTTTCTATGTGCATAAATTTTATTAGCCTGTATACCTAATTATTGTCCATCTCTTAATTTGTCACATTTTCAATAAAATGCTGGTAAAATAATAGCATTTTTTCTCTAGTAAGTACAGATTATTAGTAATTAGGCCAAATTATTTGACTACTCAGATCAAATCCAATTATCAAAGATAATTTATTTAGCTAGACCACCGAGAAGCCTCACACCATAATTTTTAATTTGGTGTGAGATGAATCGGTGGCCAATTAAGTAGGGTCGATGCCTACGCAAGTTGGCAATACTATTCTGGTGTTTTCTGGTTGTCAATATACTTTTTCAAAGTAGAAATTGTCACCCCGCCACTTGAAGCAATAAAATAAGAGCCATTCCATAAAACATCTTTCCAGTAAATAGCATTAATTTGTTCTGCAAATTCTTTTCTTAACCGTCTGCTTGTGACTGTTTTGACGTTATTAACTAGCTTACTTAACA
>NZ_JAAHHG010000022.1 GCF_010692555.1 Okeania sp. SIO3B5
CCAGGGAAAATAAATTATTAAATGCAGATGTCAATGGGTCGTTGAACATTATTAAAAAAGTAATTCCTGATGTCTTTGACCAAGGAATAAAGGGTTTGCCGTTTAACCCTGTAGTGGTCGATCCACTACGAATGACTAGACTTTCAGACCTTTGAGTAAGTTTGAGTAAGTTTAGTTGAGCGGTTACTAGCTGTCAATAATTTCTTTAAAATGAATTATACAAATCTCGCGTTCGACAAATAAGAATGAATACAGCATTCTCTGTTTTGAAAAAAAAAAATTATGCTCCTTCAATATGATTAATCAATAATTTTAGAAAAATCAGATTTGATTTGAACTATTTAAGTGTATTTGCAAACATAATAACTGCAAAATTTCTCAAATAAATATCGGAAAACTTAAAACAATTATATTATCAACTTAATAAAATTAAACTTTAAAATTAGTATGGATTTATTAGAATATCAAGCTAAAGCTTTGTTTAGTGGAGTAGGAATTCCTGTTTTACCGTCTCAAAGAATAGATTATCCTAAAGATTTAAAAAAATTAAAAATCCCTTATCCAGTAGTTCTTAAATCTCAAGTTCATGCTGGAGAAAGAAGTAGCTTAGGCGGAATTAAATTTGTTGAAAATACAATTGATGCTGTGGCAGCAGCTCAGGCAATTTTTAATTTGCCCATCAAAGATGAGTATCCAGAAGTTTTATTGGCAGAAGCAAAATATAATGCTAATCAAGAATTATATCTAGCAGTTGTTTTAGATCCAATAGTACGTCGTCCTGTACTTCTAGGTTCAGCAAAAGGAGGTATTGATACAGAGTCAGCTATTACAACGATGCAACAGGTAATTGTTAATCAACAATTTTCCCCTTTTTATGCACGTCGTCTGATGGTAAAAATTGGACTGGAAGGAAAACTAATAGAATTAGTTAGTAATATAGTTGAAAAAATGTATCAATTATTCATAGAAAAGGATTTAGATTTGGTAGAAATTAATCCTCTAGGTGTGAGTCCGACAGGAGAAGTAATGGCTTTAGATGGTAAAGTAAGTGTTAACGATTATGCTCTAGGTCGTCATTTAGAATTAGTAAATTTAGTGGGAAAAAATATTACGAATAATGATGAAATTCAAGAAGAACAAATAAGTAAAATAGACAAAAATTCTTTATTAATTACAAATAATGCTAATGCAGCAGCTAATGAAAAAATTATTCCAGATTATCAACTCAAGTTTACAGAATTACAAGGAAATATCGGAATTTTATGTAATGGTGAAGGTTTAACAATGGCTACTGTTGATTTGATCATGGAAGCTAATGGAAAACCAGCAAATTTTCTGAATATTAAGTTGGGTGATTATTTGGAGGTCAAGGATAGTTTACGAATAAAAATATTTGCTGCTTTAGATCTAGTTAGTCAAAAGGAAAATGTCAAGGTAGTTTTGATTAATTTTTTAGGTATAGTTCAGACAAGTGATGAGTTGATTACTATAATTTATGAGTATTTGAATAATTTAAAAACTATGAATAAGGATAATATTATGTTTATACTGCGTTTATTAGGAGGTGAAGTGAATATAGCTAAAGAACGTTTATCAGGTCTACCAGTAGAGGTAATCGAAAATTTAGAAGATGCTGTTACTAAAGCTGTTTCTTTAGCTAAGTAGCGTTCAACAATTAATAATTAATTATTAATTATTACCTCTCCTGTAAAGCGGATAGAATTGAACTTAAGGAAAATATTTTCTTTTTATTTTCTTCATCAATGAAGAGGTATTAAACCAAATTAAGCAATTATCAATTATCCATTGTCCATTATCCATTGATAAATGCCTATACAAATAAGGGCTTGAAGAATTATGAATTTAACTCCAGATACTAAGGTAATAGTTCAGGGTGTTACAGAAAAAATGTCTACCCAGATAACCTTAATGATGAAGTCCTATGGAACAAATGTGGTAGCAGGTATTAGTCCTGGAGAAGGAGGACAAGAATGGTCTGGCATACCTGTGTTTAATTTGGTAGAGCAGGCAGTGGCAAAAGTGGGTATTATTGATACCACTTTGATAGTTGTCCCTGCTTACCAGGTTTTAGATGCTAGTTTAGAGGCGATCGCTTCTGGCATTAAACAAATTGTCATTGTTACAGAAGGAGTACCACCTCTAGATATGGTCCAATTATTGAGAAAAGCTGAGGCTACAGAAACTCTGATTGTTGGACCTAACTGTGCAGGTATTATCGTGCCGGATAAATTACTGCTAGGCACTCATCCAACTCAGTTTTACACTCCCGGCTCAGTGGGAATTATTAGTCGTAGTAATACTCTTACTTATGAAGTGGCTTGGGAATTAACAAAGTCAAGATTGGGGCAATCTATTTGTGTTAGTATTGGTTGCGATCCAATTGTTGGTTCTTCTTTTTTGCAATGGTTACAAATATTAGATGAAGATGACCGTACAGAGTTAATTGTTTTAGTAGGAGAAGTGGGTGGTGCAAGTGAGGAAATTGCAGCTTCTTATATATCAGAAACAATTGATAAACCTGTAGTTGCTTATATTGCTGGTATTTATGTTCCAATAAATCAAAATTACACTCATGCTAGTAGTTTAATTAATGCTAGAAACTCTAGGATAAAACATAATTTCCATGATCGAATGAAGAATAAAATTGCAGCTTTTAAAGAATTGAAAATACCAGTAGCAAAACGACCTTCGGAAATTCCTAGCTTAGTGAAATATTCACTAGAAAAAAAGTATGTTTAGTAGGAAATAGGAAATAGGGAGTAGGGAGTAGGGAGTAGGGAGTAGTTGACAACCCACATTCCGCACGTCAACTTGTAACATCAAACGTAGTATACTATTTCTATTATTGATAAATATTTATACTGTATAAATTACTTCTCAAAAGGGCTTTGTTGCACAAACAAAGGAAATAGGGTAAAAATAATAGTACATGGCACAAAAAACCTACACCAACGTAGATATGAGTCAGTCCAAGTCCAACTCCAACTCCAACTCCAAGTCTAAGTGCAAGTACCGGGTCAGCAACTGGTCTGAATACGATGCCTCCTTAAAACAGAGAGGGAGTCTCACATTCTGGCTCAGTAATGAAGTAATACAGCAGTGGGTAAACCAACAGAGGACAGGACGAAAGGGAGCGTCTAATACTTATAGTGATGTAGCTATTGAACTAATGGTTACTCTGAGTAGCCTGTATGGACTAGCGGGACGACAGACAGAAGGATTTGTAGAATCTATATTTGATTTGATGGAGCTAGACTTACCTGTACCAGACCATAGCACTGTATCTCCTAGGCTCAAAAAGTTAAATATTGCGATACCAGTAATGCCAATGGCAGAAGCGATTCACTTAGTAGTAGATTCAACGGGAGTGAAAGTATACGGTGAAGGGGAATGGAAAACCAGGATTCATGGTGTAGGTAAACGCAGGACATGGCGTAAATTACATCTAGGCGTGAATGAGGCCACTGGAGAGATTGTCACAGCAGTTGTTACCACTAATAATGTAAGTGATAACCAAGTATTTTGTGACCTATTAGATGGGGTAGAAGGTGAGATTACTCAAGTATCAGGCGACGGAGCTTATGATAAGTACAACTGTTATGAAAAAGCCAGTCAGCTAGGAGCCAAACCGACGATTCCACCACGAAAAGATGCAGTGATTTGGCAACATGGCAACTGTAGAGGGACTCCTCATCCTAGAGATGAAAACTTGAGGCGCATTCGCTTGACGGGGCGAAAGACATGGAAGGGTGAAAGTGGCTACCATAGGCGCTCCCTATCTGTTTGCGAAGCATTCCGTAGGAAAACGACAATGTTTAGACTAAAAGTGATATTTGGGGGCAAGTTACGACGACGAAAATTTGATAATCAGGCAGTGGAGTTGTTTATACAATGTGCCATACTTAATCGTATGATACAGAACTGTAAACCAGAAAGCTACAAAGTAGAATTCTAATTAACTTCTCTTGTGGGGGGTGTTTGCGATCGCAACATTCATGCAACAAAGCCTCTCAAAAGTCAAATTCTCAGTTAAATATTAAGCATAAATACTTGCTATACATGATTAGTCAATCACGGCAGCTATAATTTTCTTCTAAAATTCTGTCTCCTGAGTTCCCCTCCTGGGAGGGGCAGGGGTGGGTTGTCTCCTGACTCCTTCTTCTATACTACGTTTTGTCGTGCGGAATGTAGGTTCACAAGGGAATGTTTTGAACAAAGGAAAGGGGTGAATAATAACTTTTATTCAATAGACATCTCCAGAAAAGAGGGAACAGGGAACAGGGAACAGGGAACAGGGAACAGGGAACAGGGAACAGGGAACAGGGAACAGGGAACAGGGAACAGGGAACAGGGAACAGGGAACAGGGAACCCACCCCTCGCCCCTCCCAGGAGGGGAGGGGAATAATTGATAATTTCTGGATAAGAATTGATTGTCTTTTTGATTTTTGGAGATGTCTAATACCAATTTGATAGTTGTGGCGATGTGGTTCATGCACCTGAAAAGCACTGTATCGACAAATTGAACCCGCACCTACAAAAATGGCGTTGCTGAATACTGGGATGATTTCGGCTGACACGGGGACACGGGGACACGGGGACACGGGGATTATGGTTTCTGCTCTGTGACAAAATCATCCCGCAATTATGCAATGCCCAAAAATTGGTAGTTCTGCTCGCGTAATAGTAGGTGGAGATCGGGAAAACTTAGAACGAGAGCAAGATACTCCTGCTGACTATACTGTGACAAAAATAATGAGAACGGGAGCAAGATGCTCCCACTGGCTATACCATTGCAATGCACCACTACCCAAAGACTATTGCTGCACAACTAACACCGAACATTTCGCCCGGTGAATTACATAACTACTCACGCTACCTATAACCATTTCGCTCAAAACAGAATGTCCTCTGCGTCCCATAACTATTAGTTCAGCACCCCACTCCTCGGCTACTTTACATATCTGCTTTCCTGGTGAACCTTCAGTTTGAAGAAATTCTGTGTTTACCCCTGCTGTTGTTGCTTCGTTAGCCCGTGACTGCAATATATCTAGACATTTTTTGTCAAAATCTTTCCATTTTTGTTGATATTGCGCAATCAATTCTTTGTTAAATTCCCGGGAAATTGCTCCAAATTTAAGGGGAGTTTCTCCTTCTTCGGGAGATAAAACGTGCAATAATTTTAAGTAGGAATTATTGAGTTTTGCTAAATTGAGAGCAGTGGCAAACACGCGATCGCCTGCTGCTGATGTGTCCATTGTTGCTAGAATTTTTTGATACATAATCTTTAATCAAAATCTAATTATTTTATCTCAGGACTTACCCATGAAGTAGGAAAAACTAGGGTTTGAGATTGCTTTCCTGTCGGTCGCAATAACGAAAATAAGTTTTAATGCGTAAGTCCTATTTATCTATAGCAATTCCCATACTGGTGAGGTACAAAATTTTAGGTTTTAGGGAACAGGGAACAGGGAATAGGGAATAGGGAATAGGGAACAAAAAGACAAAAAGATAACTGTACCTCACGACCTTGGGAAAGGCTATAATACTAATATTGTATCCGAATTATCAGAAAAAAATAGATTTTTTAATATTGATTTCACTATAGTCAATCTCAGATTAATTATTCCTAGTGAAAATGGAAATTATGATTTTGAGTAGCTTTCTTGATCAAGTTAGCTATTACTAGAGTATCCATAAGCAATTATTCATATAGCCTTTTTATCTGGGATTTATACCAATTTGATAAATGTTTGCTACAAATAGCTAGGGTATTTATTAGAATTTCCGTTTGTCACCGCGAAGCAAACAGCAATTCTGCAATCCAGAATTCGTATAGGGATAGATTTAATACCATTTTTGATGTTGTAAATTATCTTTTTCGTCAAATAGACTTTCAAATAAAGTCTATTTATGATTCTTATTATTCGTAACATTCTTTTTTCAAAATGGTATTATATCATGTTCGGTTAAATACTTAAGACTTTGGCATAGGGAAGGCAGAAGGCAGAAGGAATAGAGGAAAGTTTGAAGTGAAGAGGTTTTTTATTACTAATCATCTGAACATGATATTAGAAACCAAGTACTATTAAAAATAAAAGAGTGAATAGGTATGTAGGGAATAATTAACAATTAATAATTAACAATTAATAATTAATAATTACCTTTTCTAATAAAAAAAACGCTTTTTTTATTAGATAAAGCCTTAATATAGATTTATATCTAAAAGAAAAATACTATAGATATAAATGAATACTAATGAATAATTGCTCATTACTAATAGACATCTCCAATAATAAAAAAACAAATCAATTATTGCATTCTTGTTTATTGATTTATTACCCCTACTCCCTACTCCCTACTCCCTACTCCCTACTCCCTCTTTTGATAGACATCTCCAATAATAAAAAATCAAATCAATTATTGCATTCTTGTTTATTGATTTATTACCCCTACTCCCTACTCCCTACTCCCTACTCCCTACTCCCTCTTTTGATAGACATCTCCAATAATAAAAAATCAAATCAATTATTGCATTCTTGTTTATTGATTTATTACCCCTACTCCCTACTCCCTACTCCCTACTCCCTCTTTTGATAGACATCTCCAATAATAAAAAATCAAATCAATTATTGAATTCTTGTTTATTGATTTATTCCCCCTACTCTCTACTCCCTACTCCCTATGCATGGGGGATATGCCTAATAAAAAAAAGCTAATCCTGTACGATATGAACAGAACAATGAGCACGATGAATAACATAATTACTAACACTACCCAATAGCAATTCATTAAAAACGGAATGCCCACGGCGTCCCATAACGATTAAATCAGCATTCCACTTTTGAGCTAATTTACATAGTTCCCTACCAGGGTTGCCTCTGAGTTGGGTAAATTCTGTATTGAACCCAAGTTCTTTTGCTTTATCTGCTTTTGATTTCAACATTTGTAAACATTCTTGCTCAAATTTTTCCCAAAGCTGATGATATTCTTTCATCATCTCTGGGTTTGTACCAATGTCAGTACCAATCATTGGCCAATAATTTATCGGACTTTCTTCTGCTTCCTCCGAGAGAATATGAACTAACATCAGATTCGGTTGACCGATTTTTGCTAACTGTAAAGCTATGTCAAACACGCGATCGCTAATAGTAGAGGTATCGATAGCAATTAAAATTTTTTCATACATAATTAATACTTCCAATGGTTTTGTTAAATATCTATTTACATTGTATAAAATTACCAAGGTTATCTAATAATTAAATAAGTCAAAAATTATGAATCTTAATATATTACCAGGTAATAGTTTTCCCATTGGCGCGACACTATCCAAAGACCCCAAAGGGGTAAATTTTTCCATTTACTCTAAAAATGCTACAGCAATAGAATTATTACTATTTGATGAACCTAACGCAGCTAAACCAAAGCAAGTAATTTTACTTGACCCTAAACAACATAAAACCCACCATTACTGGCACATATTTATTTATGGTCTTGAGGCAGGACAAATATATGCTTACCGAGTTTATGGACCACTTGATCCAGAAAAAGGTCATCGATTTGATGGTACAAAGGTATTACTAGACCCTTACGCTAGGGTAGTAGTGGGACAAGAAAAATATAGTCGTGAAGCTGCTACTGGTTATGGGGATAACTGTGCCTATGCTCTCAAAGGGGTAGTAGTTGACCCAACTACTTATGACTGGGAAGAAGATATACCTCTAAATATACCTTATGCTCATACAGTTATCTATGAAATGCACGTTGGTGGATTTACTCGTAACCCTAATTCTGGTGTTTCTCCAGACAAGCGGGGTACTTTTGCCGGATTAATTGAAAAAATTCCCTACCTGAAAGAATTGGGAATCACTGCTGTAGAATTATTACCTGTACAGCAATTTGATGAACAAGATGTGCGCGACCCCCTAATCAACTATTGGGGTTATAGTCCGATCGCATTTTTTACTCCTCATCACAATTATAGTTCTCGCAAAGATATTTTCGGACCGATGGATGAATTCCGAGATATGGTAAAAGCTTTGCACAAAGCTGGGATAGAAGTAATTTTGGATGTGGTTTTTAATCACACTGCGGAGGGTAATGAAAACGGACCGACAGTTTCTTTCCGGGGACTGGAAAATTCTACTTACTACATTCTGGAGACATACGACTCCAATTATTACAGTAACTATAGTGGTTGTGGCAATACTTTCAATACAAATAATCCTTTTGTACATCGCTTAATTGTTGACTGTCTTTGTTACTGGGTTAGAGAAATGCACGTTGATGGGTTCCGGTTTGACTTGGCATCTGTTATGTCTCGGAGTATGACTGGCGATCCGTTGGAAGATCCACCTGTGTTATGGGCAATTGAATCCGATCCTATTCTGGCAGGGGCAAAAATTATTGCAGAAGCTTGGGATGCTGCGGGATTATATCAAGTTGGTTCATTTATTGGCGATCGCTTTGCTGAATGGAACGGACATTATCGTGATGATGTCCGAAAGTTTGTTAAAGGTGATATCCAGACAGTTAATAATTTGGCAGCTAGGATTATGGGTAGTCCTGATATTTATCCTCAACCAGACCGCGAACCCAATCATAGTATTAATTTTATTACTTGTCATGATGGCTTTACTATGAGTGATTTGGTTTCTTATAATGAAAAACATAATGAAGCTAATTGTGAAGATAATCGCGATGGTGCTAATGATAATTATAGCTGGAATTGTGGAGTTGAAGGATTAACTAATGAGCAGGAAATTGAAAGATTACGACTGCGACAAATTAAGAATTTTTTCACCATATTATTTTTCTCCCAAGGCACGCCAATGATTTTAATGGGAGATGAAGTTAGGCGAACTCAACTTGGTAATAATAATGGTTATTGTCAGAATAATAAACTAAGTTGGTTTGATTGGGAGCAAATAGAGAAACAAACTGATTTACTGCGATTTGTAAAAGGGATTATTAATTTTACCCAAGAGTTAGAAATGATGCGGGTAGATAAGGTTTTAGCTACAGTTGGTTCGGGTACGCCAGAGTCATCTTTACCTGGAGAGGAAGAGGAAGTTAACCCGAATGAATTGCCTAATATTAGTTGGCATGGAGTACGTTTAGGTAAAGCTGATTGGTATCTAGATTCTCGGACTTTAGCTTTTAGTTTGAAGCATCCAGAAAGTCGTGAATATTTTCATATTATTTTGAATGCTTATTGGAAACCTTTAATGTTTGAGTTACCACGTTTAAAAAAAGGAGAAAGTTGGTATTTAATTATTAATACTGCTTTTCCTTCTCCTAAAGATTTTAATGGTTTAGATACAGCTACAAAAGTTATTGGTGTTAGGTATCGGGTTGAGCCGCGGTCTGCTATTGTTTTAATGGCAAGATTTGATTAATATGGGATGATTACTGGCAAGTCATCAGCTCTTTCTGATTGGGTTTCTTTCCATTCAGGGGTTTGATATCATGTCCGGTAGCATCGGTCTTGTATCGTAAATAGGCAACAGGCAACAGGCAACAGGCAACAGGCAACAGACAAGAAAAACACTTAAATTTCCTGTAGATATCCACGCTAACTTTTACACAAACGATACCAACGGACATGATATGATGATACAAATGAAAAAAATAACACTGAAGAATTTGTTATCGATTTGTGAGTCAAACTCGTACAGAACTTCTAGAATTTCGGCGTTTTGCTGCACCCGGAAGGTCTCTTAGTATTCGTTATTTGCTGGTTTTTTAGGCAAATATAGGAAATTAGCTAGAGATTTTTTTCAACAATAGGACTTACGCATGAGCGCTATTGGCAGGGTGTGTTAGCGCTAGCGTAACTGACCAATACCCCATATATAGTGCCTTTGCGTAAGTCCTGAACAAGTAATATCATGTCCGGATAAGAGCGTGATAAAAAACTTTCTCCTTCAACTCCAGTTATTCTTCTTCCAACTTCAGTCTTCCCTCCTGACTCGGTCGTTCCCCTCCTGGGAGGGGTTAGGGGTGGGTTGACTCCTGACTCCTAAGTCGTTATTTATTTATCACTGTTCAACCGGACATAATATAATCGCATTTTTCCTAGATTTTGATAGTATTAGAGTAGTTGCTTTATTCTTTAGCAACAGGTTATATTGTGATATTAGACTCAAATAATAAAATCACAAAGGTTTTACGGAATTTTTGAGGAAAAAACTATGGTGAAACAACTCGAAACCCCAATCCATTCAGAAATTGTTTATCCCGATAGTGACGGTCAACCAATGGCAGATAATACAGTTCAATTTCGCTGGATAATGGTAATCTATCATAATCTAGCTTGGCTATTTGCAGAAAATCCTGAAGTCTTTGTGGCTGGAGATTTGCTTTGGTATCCCGTACAAGGCGATAGTTCCCGTCAAGCGCCAGATATCATGGTGGCGTTTGGAGTACCTAAAGGCGATAGGGGTTCTTACAAACAATGGAAAGAAAATAATATTGCTCCCCAAGTGGTGTTTGAAATTCTTTCTCCAGGAAATACTTTGAAGGAGATGAGCAAGAAACTCCTATTTTATGACAATCATGGTGTGGAAGAGTATTATTTGTACGATCCGCAAAAAAATGATTTGACAGGATGGTTGCGTTCTGGATCGTTACTAGATGTAATTGACGAGATGAATGGTTGGGTTTCCCCAAGGTTGGGAATTAGGTTTGAGGTGTTGCCGGAAGTTTTGCAATTGTATCGTCCAGATGGTCAATTATTTGCAGATTATTTCCAAACTCAACAACAATTGAATGAGGAACGCCAGGCCAGAGAAGTTGCTGAGTCAGCACTCCAACAGGAACGTCAGGCCAAAGAAGAGGAACGTCAGGCCAGAGAAGTTGCTGAGTCAGCACTCCAACAGGAACGTCAGGCCAAAGAAGTTGCTGAGGAACGTACCAAACGTTTAGAACAGTTACTTAGAGAAGCAGGAATAGATACTGATCGCTGATAGCTATTTGCTAAAAGTTATATCAGGAATTGGGTTTACTTCTAACTCGTTATTTAGGGTTTGCTGAAAAAGTCTTTTTGTAGGGGGAGGAGACAGGAGACAGGAGACAGGAGACAGGAGACAGGAGAAATGGGAATTATATCATGTCCGTTGGTATCGTTTGTGTAAAAGTTAGCCTTGATATCTACAGGAAATTTAGGCGTTGCTGATTCTGGGTATGATTTTGCCCCCCTAGCCCCCCAATTTTGGGGANTAGGGTTTGCTGAATAAATTGGTTGGTGGGGTAGGACACGGGGACGCGGAGACGCGGGGACGCGGAGATGGGGGCACAGGCAAGGGTTTCGGCCATTTTATGTGAAGAAATTTTCGTGAATTTCAGCAGAAAATTTCAGTATTTTGAGGCAAATAAGAGCCATAAACATAGGATATAAATTGAATATAAAAAGCTTCATTACCTTATATATCCTGATTTTTAGCTTTATTCAGCAAGCCCTAAATACTTACCTTAAACCTATACCATCGGTGGCATACTTAAACCCTTCAAAACCTGTTTTTTTTCTTCCTCACTCAAACCTTTACTCTGCACTAAAACTCCAAAATTTCCCAACCCCATTGGGTCTATTAATGAATGTAATACTTCCCTTCGTCGCAAAACTTCCTGAATAGAAAATCCTTGATTATTTGATAATTCATTTAATCTATCTCCCAAACCTAACGCCATTAAAAATAAAGCCTGTTGAGTAAAACCTAGATTTTCCAATCCTGACAAAATTCCCTGTTTTTCCAAAGCAGTAAAATCCACATGAGCCGTAATATCTTGTCGCCCAATATTCCAATATAAGTCATTATTTCGATGATGTTGATAATAACATTGTAGAGTTCCTTGTCTGCGAGTGGGATTATAATAACGTGGTGCTTGATAACCATAATCAATAGTTAACAAATATCCATTTTGTAGTTTAGAGGCAACAGTATTTATCCAATCTAAAGCCTGTAAATTCACCTCAGTTTGATAACCTTCTACATCTGGAAATGCAAGTAAATCTATACCAACTAAATTAAAATATTCAGCAATTCTAGGAGTAGAAGTTTCACCACTTATTTCTATAAACTTTCCATCTGAGTCAGAGCTTACATAAACTTCGAGAAGTTCCTGATTTTCTATGATAATTTTATGTACTGGAAAAGCATCCACTAATTCATTAGAAAATAAGCACCCCGTAATTGAACTATGAGAAATTTCATCCCAATCGCACCACCTGACTTTATATGAGTGTAACCTTTGTTTTTGTTCCTCTTTTAAAACTTCTGACTTTTCGATAATCAGATATTCTATTGTTTGGAAAAAATCTAAATAATTTTGTTTTAAATATCCTAAAATTTGCTCTGCTAAAATTCCCTTGCCAGCACCCATTTCTACAAGAGTAAAATTATGAGGTCTTTGGAAAATATCCCACATTTGCACAAATTGTTCTGCCAATAATTCTCCAAAATCTGCACTCCAATGAGAAGATGTTAAAAAGTCTCCTTGTTTGCCAATATTTACAGGATAACTTGCATAATAACCATATTGAGGATGGTATAAAACTAAATCCATATATTCGGCAAAAGTAATCCGTTTTTTTGGAGATTCAGAAATGCTTTGATGGATGATTTTGCACAAATTTTCGTTACTGTTATTGATAGTTAGTTGTGGTTGGTTCATAATTTCAGGAAGCTGTTCTCGAAACTGGTAAAAAATTGGTCTGTTATAGATTTAGCTAATTTACAGCAGATTCCAAGTATATGAAGTACAGATATTAATAATTAAATGTTCCCAGTCCGAGCATCTTGCTCGTGAGGAAGTATCTTGCTCGCGCGGGTGTACCTCACCAAAGTGGAATCCGCTGTATTATTAATAAGTAAGTAGGCACAAATAAACCTCACTATGTAACACAATGTAAACCAGTTAAAACCCTTGAGATTGCTTCCTTCCACTCCGTTCCAGTGCAATAAGTGTAGGTTGGGTTGAGGAACCGTTAGCGGAGCTTATCCGTTAGGATAAACCCAACATTAGTAAGGTTTTGTTGGGTTTCCCTTCGGGAAGCTACGCTAACACTGCCGTTCAACCCAACCTACATTTTTAGACTATTGCACCATTTAAGATGAAACAGTCCAGTAGGCACAAATAAACCTCACTATGTAACACAATGTAAACCAGTTAAAACCCTTGAGATTGCTTCCTTCCACTCCGTTCCAGTCGCAATGACATAGTAATATTTAATTACGCCGATCTACTTAATTATCAATTATCAATTATCAATTATTAATTATTAATTATTAATTATTAATTATCCCACACTCCCTGAACAAGAGAGCGCGGGAATTCTTACTATCTCAATTAAAAAACTAAGTCAACCCTACCAACTTTGAACTTAATTCCCAAAGCTTAATTGCTTTATCATCATCACTCGCTTCATCAGAAACTTCTTGCACAAAAGACTGACGATCTTTCTTTTGGCGATTTCCCCAACTCCAATACATTCCAGACTCCTTATACTCAGGCTCTTTAACTAAAGCAGCAACCCTTTCTCCTGCTAAATCTTGAGAAACATATCCCCCAGTAATATTCTTCTGGAATAGCGGGAAAATTTTCTGGAACAAAGGATAATGATTTCGGAAGAGAGGCGTATCTGCCACACATCCAGGATACAGAGAACTAAAAACAATTCCCGTTGACTCATGATAACGCCGATGCAACTCGCGCATTGTCAATACATTACAGAGTTTGCTATCTTTATAAGCTTTACCAGACTTAAACTTCTTGCCATTAATCATCGTAATAGGAGCTTTGAAACCTGCTTCAAAACCCTGCAAATTTCCTAAATCTGGAGGTGCTGGAATTGGAATCTTTCCTCCCAACTCTTTCGGGTTAGCTGTCACAGTTCCCAAAATCACCAATCTTTTATCTGTAGCAGGAGACTGTTTCAAATCCTCTAACATAATGTTACATAGAAGAAAATGTCCGAGATGATTTGTTGCTACACTCAACTCATACCCATCTGCACTCCGCATCGGTTCTTTTAATAGAGGCAAATATACCGCAGCGTTACATACCAAAGCTTTCAGAGACCTACCACTTTCTCTAAAAGTATTGACAAATCGCTTTACACCATCTAAACTTGCCAAGTCCAAGTGCATAACAGTGTAGCTATCTTTTGCCATACCCACTTCTTGAGCAGCTTTTTCCGCCTTTGAGAGGTCTCGACAAGCCATCACTACATACCATTCACCTGTTTTAGCCAGAGCTTTCGCTGCGTATAAACCCACCCCTGACGATGCGCCCGTAATTACTACTGTTGATTTGTGATTTTGTTCCATTCTCAATGAGATTTTGTAAAATTCGATTGACTAATCCCATGATTTTACAACAGATTTGGCCAAATTATACCATTTCTCAAAAACTTTTCAACCTGCATCTTGAGTAGGGCAGTAGGGGAGTAGGGGAGTAAGGGAGTAGGGGAGTAGTAAACATAAGAATAATTAACACTAACTAGCTCATAATTACCAAAAAGGTTATTACTCCTATGTTAATTAGTTAATAATTTAAGAGCAAAATTATAGCATTAATGGGAATAATTCTCTGATTGTAAACTTTAATCACAAGACTCAAGCATTTTAACCCTACTGATGATAGTTTTAAGAATGTAAATGAACTGACATAGGAGCAAGTTATGCCATTCGGATTCTTGAAAAATTCCAGAGGGGAAGAGGAACACCTACACATCTACGGTGGTGTCAATGCAGACGGTACGCAGATGGAAGGTGTTGGTGAAGGTTTTACTAGCGAAAAAACTGGTACAGGAACCTATAAAATAACATTCACACCTTCTTCTTTTGCCAGTAAACCAGCACCAGTTTGTACCGTTGATGGGCAGGGTACATTTGACAAGTCAATCTCCATCATTGAGATTACTAAAGAGTATTTCACCTGCATTACTTCAAACGCTACAGCTCCTGTTGATTGTGCTTTTACATTTATTGCTTTTGGTGACGCTTAATAAGAGTCTTAACTGTTCAAAACCCTCGCCACAGATGTTAACAGCATATTAATTATGCTGTATTTAATAGCTGATTTGTAAACTTAGCTGAAAGTCTTATACTACATAGCTTTTAGTAATTTAGGGGTTATTGGACGATAACTTGCTAAACCTTAAGTATAGTAAGGAGTTCAGCTTCTTAATATTTACTTTAGAAATCAGCTCTAAAACGTATTTAAAACTTAGTAGAATTAAATTTAGCCCCAGACTTTTTGTTTGAGGGCTTTTTTCTTATTTTGCTATATACTTGGGTAAGATTTCAGCTTCTGTTTCTACATCCCTTTGATCAGGATATCAAACCTTGAAATCTTATCTAATACAAGAGAAAAAACCTAAAAACACCAATAATACAAAAAATGAAACGAAGAAAACTAATTAACCATATTGCAACTGCTACAAGTGTGGCAACTTTAGCTGCTTGTACTCAAAACACTTCTGAAACTACCTCTACTGATACTGATAGCTTACCCTCTATAAAATGGAGAATGACCACGAGTTGGCCTCGCTCCCTAGATACAATTTTTGGTGGGGCACAAACAGTGTGCGATCGCGTCGCAGCAATGACCAACGACAAATTTAAAATTACACCCTATTCCGCAGGCGAAATAGTAGGAGGATTAGAAGTTCTGGATGCTGTCCAACAAGGTACAGTACAATGTGGCCATACTGCTAGCTACTACTACGTTGGCAAAAATCCAGCCCTTGCATTTGGCACAACTGTTCCATTTGGCTTAACTGCCCAACAACAAAATGCCTGGTATTACCATGGTGGAGGGCTAGAAATAATGCACAAACTTTATTCTGACTTTAACATTATCAGTTTCCCCGCTGGTAATAGTGGAGTACAAATGGGAGGTTGGTTTAAGCGAGAGATTAATACTATTAACGACCTTAAAGGTTTAACTATGCGTATCCCTGGTTTCGGTGGTGAGGTAATGAAAAAATTAGGAGTAAATACTCAAGTTCTTCCTGGTGGTGAAATTTATCTCGCTCTAGAACGGGGTGCTATTGATGCTGCTGAATGGGTAGGTCCTTATGATGACCAGAAATTAGGTTTGAATAATGCTGCGAAATACTATTATTATCCTGGTTGGTGGGAACCTGGTCCGACTTTTGATGTACAAGTTAATCTAAATGAATGGAATAATTTGCCAAAAGAATATCAGGAAGCTTTTAAGACAGCTGCATATCAAGGAAATATCAATATGTTAGCTAAATATGATGCTTTAAACGGAGCAGCATTGGCAGAATTGATAGCAGGTGGTACTGAATTACGCCCCTACAGTCAAGAAATTTTACAAGCAGCACAGAAAGCAGCTTTTGAATTTTACGAAGAGAAAGCTAGTCAGGATGCAACTTTTAAAGAAGTCTACGAACAGTGGAAAAAGTTCCGAGAACAGATTTATAAATGGAATGCTATTAATGAATTGAGTTTTGCTCAATTTACGTTCAACAACCCCCTAAATTGAATTGAGAATTCAGAAGTCAGAAGTCAGAATTCAGAAGTCAGAAGTCAGAAGTCAGAATTTCCATCACGGACTAAATTTGAGAGGAGCGAGAATGTCTTAACTGCTCTAGCGGTTGCTATAAATATAGTTAAGAAAGAATTGGCTCTTGACAATTACTGATGATGAATCTTAGACAAGGAAGTGTTTTTCCCACTATTCCCTATTCCCTGTTCCCTATTCCCTATTCCCTATTCCCTATTCCCTGTTCCTTGCTATAACACATAAATAAATAATGAAACGTCGAAACCTAATCAGTTATGCTACTGTTGCTGCTACAAGTGCAGTTGCTTTGCCTGCATTGAGTCAAACCGAACCCCAACAAATAAAATGGAGAATGACAACGAGTTGGCCGAAATCTCTCGATACCTTGTTTGGTGGAGCGCAGAGGATTTGCGATCGCGTAGCAGGTTTGACCAATGGCAGATTTACTATTACTCCCTATCAAGCTGGTGAAATAGTCGGAGGGTTGGAAGTTTTAGATGCTGTACAACAAGGCACCGTACAATGTGGTCATACAGGTAGTTTTTACTATAAAGGCAAAAATCCTGCCTTAGCATTTGCAACTTGTGTTCCATTTGGTTTTACTGTCCAACAACAGAATGCCTGGCTATATCATCAAGGGGGCCTAGAAGCAATGCAAAAAATTTATGCTGATTTTAATGCGATTAACTTCCCAGCGGGTAGCACGGGGGTACAAATGGGTGGCTGGTTTAGAGAGGAAATTAATACTTTAGCTGATCTCAATGGTTTAAAAATGCGCATTCCTGGTTTGGGAGGAGATGTGATGAGTAAGTTGGGAGTAAATGTTCAGGTGTTACCTGGTGGGGAAGTTTATTTAGCTTTAGACAGAGGAGCTATTGATGCTGCTGAATTTACAGGGCCTTATGATGATGAGAAATTGGGTTTATATAAGGCTGCAAAATATTATTATTATCCTGGCTGGTGGGAACCTGGTCTAACTTTAGATGTATTAGTTAATTTGGATGCTTGGAATCAGTTACCAAAAGAATATCAGGAAATTTTTCAGACTGCTGCTTATGAAGTTAATTTGAATATGTGGGCTCAATATGATGTTTTAAATAGTGAAGCGTTGCCAAGATTGATTAAAAAAGGTGTCCAATTGAGGGCTTTTACCCCAGAAATTATGGAAGCTGCTCAGAAGGCTGCTTTTGAGATTTATGAGGAAAATGCTAGTAAAGATGGGAGTTTTAAGGAGGTTTATCAACAGTGGAAAAAATTTAGAGAACAAGTTTTTAATTGGAATAAAGTTAATGAGTTGAGTTTTTCTCAGTTTTCGTTCAATAACCCGCTAAAGTGAATTTAGAATTTAGAATTCAGAATTTAGAATTCCCACAACAGACTAAATTTGAGAGGAGCGAGAGTGAATTTAGAATTCAGAATTTAGAATTTAGAATTTAGAATTCTGAATTCCCACAACGGACTGAATTTGAGAGGAGCGAGAATGTCTTAACTGCTCTAGCGGTTGCTATAAATAAATATAGTTAAGAAAGAATTGGCTCTTGACAATTACTGATGATGAATTTTAGACAACGGAAGTGTTTTTCCCACTATTCCCTATTCCCTATTCCCTATTCCCTATTCCCTGCTATAACACATAAATAAAAATGAAACGTCGAAACCTAATTAGTTATGCTACCGTTGCTGCTACAAGTGCAGTTGCTTTGCCCGCTTTAAGTCAAAACACATCCGAACAAATAAAATGGAAAATGACGACAAGTTGGCCGAAACCTCTAGATACTTTGTTTGGTGGGGCACAAACAGTCTGCGATCGCGTAGCAGCTTTAACCAATGGCAAATTTACTATTACTCCTTATCAAGCCAATGAAATAGTTGGAGGGTTGGAAGTTTTTGATGCCGTGCAACAGGGAACTGTACAGTGTGGTCATACTCCTAGTTATTACTATAAAGGCAAAAGTCCTGCCCTGGTGTTTGCAACTTCTGTTCCTTTTGGCTTGACTGCCCAACAACAAAATGCCTGGCTATATCATGGCGGGGGTTTAGAAGCTATACAAAATATTTATTCTCAGTTTAATATCATCAACTTTCCTGCTGGTAATACTGGAACACAAATGGGTGGTTGGTTTAGGCAAGAGATTAATACTGTAGCCGATCTTAATGGTCTAAAGATGCGTATTCCTGGTTTAGGGGGCGATGTGATGAGTAAGTTGGGAGTAAATGTACAGGTGTTACCTGGTGGGGAAGTTTATCTAGCTTTGGAGCGAGGAGCTATTGATGCGGCTGAATTTAGCGGACCTTATGATGATGAAAAGTTGGGTTTGTATAAAGCAGCAAAATACTATTATTATCCTGGTTGGTGGGAACCTGGTGCTACTTTAGATTTATTGGTTAATTTGGATGCTTGGAATCAGTTACCAAAAGAATATCAGGAAATTCTTCAGACTGCTGCTTATGAGGCTAATTTGAATATGTTAGCTCAATATGATGCTTTAAATCGTGAGGCTTTAGCTAGATTGATCGAAAAAGGTGTTCAGTTGAGGGCTTTTAGTCCAGAAATTATGCAAGCTGCCCAGAAGGCTACTTTTGAATTATATGAGGAAACTGCCAGCAAAAATGGAAGTTTCAAGGAAGTTTATCAACAGTGGAAAAAATTTAGAGACCAAGTTTTTAATTGGAATAAAGTTAATGAGTTAAGTTTTTCTCAGTTTTCTTTTCTTGATAGCAAATGAACTAAGGCAGAAGGTAGAAGGCAGAAGGCAGAGGGCAGAAGGCAGAAGGCAGAAGGGAATATTGTTTCAAAGGGAAAAGGTTTTTCGTTATACCAATTCACTATCTTATATCATGTCCGGTTGAATAATTAGACAATGGTTGTCCGAAGGCAGGAGGCAGGAGGCAGGAGGCAGAAGGTTTTCTTTCATTGTCACCTTAATTTTATACACGCTCCGATGCTACCGGACATGATATTACTTTTGACTTTTGACTTTTGACTTATAACTTATAACTGCTGATTATCCGGACATGATATAGTGACTAATTTCAAGGGCGATTAATATTTGCTACAAGAAGTACGGACATTAACAGTTAAATGTTTCCAGTGCGGGCATCTTGCCCGCTATAGATGTACCTTATACCAATTCACTATCTTACTTTTGACTTTTGACTTTTGACTTTTGATTTATAACTTCATTTGCGACAAGAAGTACGGATATTAACAATTAAATGTTTCCAGTGCGGGCATCTTGCCCGCTATAGATGTACCTTATACCAATTCACTATCTTACTTTTGACTTTTGACTTTTGACTTTTGACTTATAACTTATAACTTATAACTTCTAGTTTAGCTTTCCTACTGCCCATTCTTGAGGTAAATTTTGCTCTGGAAATACTAATCTTGCTTGTAAATAATGTTCCAAAGATTTAATTAGATTATGGGTATAATTTCCATAACAGCGAGTTTGATAAATTACAGCTAGATTGTTATTAACTATTGCCCATTCATAGGGAAAATCATTAAAATTAAATACTTTCAAAGCTAACTCGCAGCAAGCTAAAGCAATTTCTAAATTAACATCAGAATCTCCATCTGGTAGTGCCCAAATAATCCGACCAAAGTTTACTAATGCACTAGCAATTGTAGTTGCTCTATTTTGACAAATGTGAGGAAAAACTTGATTTGCCCACTTGCGTAAAACGTATATTAAATGAGGTTCTAACAAATCAAGATTTTCTACAATTAGAGGGTAAATTTTTTGAGTGTCACCTTCACTTTCCCCAGTTACTTGCAACGCTTCTAGCAAAAATGGTAAAGTTTCATTAATAGGGATATTTAAATCAGGAATGAGAAGTTTAGCTTCTAACCAAGCAGCAAAATTCTGAGAATATGGCAGATTTTCATCTAGAACTATATATATCGGAAAATATGATTGCATAAATTTATATTTACTTAATTTTGCTTTTATTGGCTGTGGTTGAAAGTAGATCATTTTTAATGTTTTTGTGCCTCTATTATGAGCATAATTACATTCTATTTTCCCATTCTCAAGAGCAGCTTTCCGGATCGTATTCAATTATTTTTCTAGATTTACTAGAACTTAAATGAAAAATCTAGGGTAATTAATTGTTTTTATATAGTTTAGTTGAGATTATTATAGTTATGTGGCGTAATAAGGTTGCAAATCAGGTTTTAATTATTAACATTGATAAAGACTATCTCAGTTTTATAAAAAATTCTACTTTGTATGTTAAAAATTGACGTGCGGAATGTGGGTTAATTATTCGGTAAACGAAATAATCTGTAGGGATGTTGCATGCAACGTCCCTACTATTCCCTGTTCCCTATTCCCTGTTCCCTATTCCCTAACTTCTGCAAGAAGTCTTGACTAAAAATGCAGCACATTCTACATGAGCAGTTTGAGGAAAAAAGTCTGCAGGTTGTACTTTTCTCAACTCATATTTACCAGTCGAACATAGAAATTTCAAGTCGCGAGCCAAGGTTGCAGGTTTACAACTAATATAGACGATACGTTCAGGTAAAATTTCTAAAAGAGTTTCTAAAACAGAGCGATCGCAACCTTTTCTCGGTGGATCTAACAAAACCACATCTGGCTTGACTTGCAACTGAGGTAGTAAATCTTCAACTTTCCCTTCATAAAAAATGACATTTGTCAAGTGATTAGCTTCAGCATTCAACTGAGCCTGTTTTATGGCCATGGGTTGAACTTCTAGACCAATAGCTATACTCTTTCTAGTACCCATTTTAAAGGACTCCTCACTCAAGGTTTCAATAGAGTCGCGATCGCGAACGCCCATCTGCTGCAAATATTTAGCTAGAGGTAAAGTGAAAGTACCAATGCCACAATAAGTATCAACAATAATCTCCGATCCATTCAAAGCCAACTCTTGAATTACTATTTCTATTAATTTTTCCGCAGTCTTTGTATTTACCTGGAAAAAAGTATCGGGGGTCAATTGAAATTTTAAACCACTAAACTCTTCGTATAGATACAACCTACCAACAACACAAACAGTCTGTTGACCAAAAATAGTATTTGTTGCCTTGGAGTTGTAGTTCACACAAACACCTACTAAGCGAGAATAATCTTCTAACCATTTTTGTGCTTGGAATTCAATACCTGGTAATAATTCTTTGATTTTTTCCTCCTCTCCATTTACAACCAAGGTCAACAATATTTCCCCTGTGTTGTTACCTATCCTCAAAGATAAGTGGCGTAAGATACCTGTATGTGTCTGTTCATCATATATTTTCCAGCCTTGCCTAGTAATATCTTGTTTTACTTCTTTGAGTAAAGGATTTAAACGTTCGTCTTGAATGGGACATTGATTTAGATTAATCACTTTATGGCTACCTTTTTGATAATAGCCAGCTTTAACTTGACCTGTAGTGGAAATACTGAGAGGATATGTAGCTTTGTTACGATATCCAAAAGCCGCTGGAGATGCTAGAGTTGGATCTACTCCTGATAATGTTAGCCCTCCTATTCTCTTTAAAGCTTGAATAACTTGATTTTGTTTAGCTTGGAGCTGATATTCATAACTAATATGCTGCCATTGACAACCACCGCATTTGTCTGCAACTATACAATAGGGTTTTATACGATATTTGGATGTTTCTAGGAGTTGGTGTAATTTCCCATAAGCATATTTTGGTTTGACCACTGTTAGACGAGTAAGTAGGCGATCGCCCGGAACTGTATCAGGTACAAATATGACTTTTTGACCATAGCGGCCTACTCCATCACCGCTATCTGTTAAGTCTGTGATAGTTATTTTCACAATTTGACCTTGTTGACAAGGTAGTGTAGCTAAGTTTTGATTATTAATATTCACTCATTTCTTTTGTCTACAAAGTTGATTTTAGAGTCATGTATAACCCATATTATTAGGTAATATCATGTCCGGTTGAACAGTTATAAATAAATAACGACTTAGGAGTCAGGAGTCAGGAGTCAGGAGTCAGGAGGGAAGACTGAAGTTGGAAGAAGAATAACTGGAGTTGAAGGAGAAAGTTTTTTATCACTAATTATCCGGACATGATATAAGATAAACTTAATATAGAGGAAACCTGCGCCATCTCCAATTGAGTAATAAAAAAGAGAATATTCCAGATTTCAAGCTTCTTGCTTCAAGAAGTACTGATAACTGATAACTGATAACTAATATCATATTCGGATAATCAGTTATAAAAAACCTTCTGCCTTCTAACCTTGCTCTTTCTCTTCTGCCTTCTGCCTTCTGCCTTCTGCCTTCGGTCCGCAGATATTATAAGTATTCAACCGAACATGATATAAGATGACTCCCTACTTCCTGCTCTAGAATTACCAAATTTTGACTTATGACTCTTAATAATTGACTTTTAATATCAAATCCGCCTAATTGTACATAGATCCAATAACGTAAAATTAAGGGTTTTAAGCTATTGATTGTAATGGTATTTAACCGGATATGATATAATATCATATCCGGATAATCAGTGATAAAAAACCTTTTCCCTTTAAACCAATATTCCCTTCTGCCTTCTGCCTTCTGCCCTCTGCCTTCCTTCCTCCAAAGTGTAAGTATTCAACCAGACATGATATAAATCCCTCAAATTTGATGACTGAGAAAGGTCGTAAATAGCTAAAATGAAATATAATTCTGAAAATTTTTGATAATTATGAGTGTAGTTAGCCAAGTTATTCTCAAAGCAGACGATGAATTACGTTACCCCAGTAGTGGGGAACTTCAAGCCATAAATACTTTTTTAAAAACAGGCGAGCAGCGCGTGCGTATTGCTAGCGTGCTTTCTGAAAATGAGAAAAAAATTGTGGACAAAGCTAGTCAAGAGTTGTGGCGTAGGCGTCCAGATTTTATTGCCCCTGGTGGTAATGCTTTTGGTCAACGTGAGCGTGCCTTGTGCCTCCGGGATTATGGTTGGTACTTGCGTTTGATTACTTATGGAGTACTAGCTGGTGATAAAGATCCAATTGAAAGTATTGGTTTGATTGGTGTTCGGGAAATGTATAACTCATTGGGTGTACCAGTTCCTGGAATGGTAGAGTCAATCCGTTGTTTGAAGGAAGCTTCTCTTGCTTTACTTGATGATGAAGATGTTCAGGAAGCTGCTCCTTACTTTGACTATATCATTCAGGCCATGTCCTAAGTTTTTTTTTGTTTTTTGTAGCTTTAATTCCCATCTAAGAAATTCGTGAAGTTCTCTCCCGTTAAATCGAAGATTATAACGGGAGCTTATCAAACAAAGAAGTTTCTTGTTTCCCAGGCTGATTAACATCTAAGCCTCCACAAGCAGACAAGATGATACCCACCTCGTTTAGTGCTTTATTTAATATGTTAATTGCAGCGTTTTCATCTCTATCTAAAACCGTTTTACATTTAGGACAAGAATGAGTTCTAACTGATAAAGTTTTAGGTACTTTCTGACCACAATTACTGCAATTTTGCGATGTATTGTGAGGATTAACTTTAACTACTCTGAGGTAATTATTAATTAGGGCCTGCTGATTAACTATAAAAGCATTGACTGGTATTGGTTTTAGCCTTCTGAGATTCCCAAAAAGTGCGCTTGTTTTAGTCTAAAACGTTCAAAAAGGAGCGCATTTTGGCAAATCGAGGACAGAAAAATTGAGAGACAATTCTTACTTCTACCTCCTCGCTCATCCCCCGTTCCTCCTGTCTCCTGTCTCCTGTCTCCTGTCTCCTGTCTCCTGTCTCCTACCCTCACCCATAAGACTTTTTCAGCAAACCCTAATTATTAATTGTTGAAGTTGTCCATATCCATTATTTCTAAACTTCAGTTATTCCCTCTTCCTTCTTCCCTCTTCCTTCTTCCTTCTTCAAATTACACCACCAGCGATCGCTACTAAGATGAATACCCCAAAAGCTAATCTATACCAAACAAATATCCATGTATCTTTAGTCTGTAAGTATCTAATCAACCAAGCAATTGCTATATAAGAAAAAATTATTGCAGATATAATTCCAGCAATAGTAGGTACTAAACCAACCCCTCCAAACCCTTCATCTAATAGAGTTTTAAGTTCAACTAAACCTGCTAAAGTAATCGCTGGAAGACCCAATAAAAAAGAAAATTTTGCTGCTGTAGCCCTTTCTAACCCCATAAATAGGCCACCTGTAATAGTTGAGCCAGAGCGAGATACCCCAGGGACTAATGCCAATGCTTGAGCTAATCCCATGAGTATGCCATCTTTAGTATCTAGTTGCTCAAAATTACGTTTTCGACTGCCAATTCTCTCTGCTATTCCTAATAATAAAGCCATAACTATTGAAGCAATAGCGATCGCCACTGTACTCCGCAAAGGCGAGTTATCAAAATCTGGAATAAATATTTTGATTAGTAACCCAAAAAATACTATTGGTATGGTTCCTAGTGCTATTCCAACTGCCATGCGGAAATCTGGAGACTGGTAGTCGGATGTGACTATAGATTTATATGCACCAACCGCAATCTTTGTCAAGTCCTGCCAAAAATACCAAACAACTGAAAAAATACTGCCCAATTGAATCACAGCGGTAAAAGCCACACCAGGGTCTCCCCAACCCAGGGCCACAGGAACAATCTTGAGGTGAGCCGTACTACTAATAGGTAAAAATTCTGTTAACCCTTGTACCATCCCTAGAATAACTGCTTGAAAAATATTCATTTGTGATAGCTGCTCAGAGGTGGAAGCCGGGTCTAAAGGTAATGATTGGCCTACTTTTTCTAGAGAGATAAAAATTGGGGCGCTGAGAATGACAGCAAATAAGAATTTCATTCAGTAGGGACTTAAGTAGAACTATGGCTTGATTATAGCATCAGAAGTATTACCACTTTTTTGAGTTTTAACTCCTCAAAACTCTTGATTCCATAGGATTTTTGTTTATTGTTAACTCTTCCTAAAAAATCCCCTCTTAGGGGATAAAGTAGCTGTTATTATTAAAAATACCCCTGGAGGGGATAATAGATATGTATAATATATTAAATTACATAAAGTTAAGTAAAAAATATTAAAAATACCTTGTTTAATAATACTTTATTTGCTAAAGTCACAATGCTTTACCCAGAAAAGTTTGGGACAAATTCATTATTCTTTTTTTCTGAAAATATTAGAATCAGCCAAAAATGGGCTGTGTTTTGCACTGCGGTATTTCTGGTATCAGTGCCAGTATTTTTTCAAGCTCCAATGGTACGTCAATTACCTTGGTTAAGTTTAGCGATGACAGGCTTCTGGTTATGGCTAAGTTTAAAACTACTTAAAGATAGAGCTACCCATATATGGGGAGACCTATTATTGGGATTTACTTGGAGTTGGTTGACAAAGAGTTACGGGCAGCAGAAGACCCAGAGTTTGAAACATTTTATACCAAAAACATTTTGTTGAACGAGGGTATCCGAGCATGGATGGCACCTCAAGATCAACCACATCAAAACTTTATATTCCCTGAGGAGGTTCTACCACGTGGTAACGCTCTCTAATTCTTCCATGATGGGAGGTCGCGATATCGAGTCCACAGGTTTCGCCTGGTGGTCTGGAAACGCCCGTCTGATCAATTTATCCGGTAAACTGCTAGGTGCTCACGTTGCTCACGCAGGTCTAATCGTATTCTGGGCAGGAGCAATGACTTTATTTGAAGTTGCTCACTTTGTTCCAGAAAAGCCAATGTACGAACAAGGCTTGATCCTCATGCCTCACGTTGCTACTTTAGGCTGGGGTATAGGTCCTGGTGGTGAGGTAACTGACATATTTCCATACTTTGTAGTAGGTGTTTTGCACCTAATTTCATCTGCTGTTCTTGGTTTAGGCGGTATTTATCATGCCGTTCGTGGTCCAGAAACTCTTGAAGAATATTCTTCTTTCTTCGGATATGACTGGAAAGATAAGAACCAGATGACTAACATCATCGGTTACCACTTAATCTTATTAGGTTGTGGTGCGCTGTTGTTGGTATTCAAGGCCATGTTCTTTGGTGGTGTCTATGATACTTGGGCACCAGGTGGTGGTGATGTTAGGGTAATCACTAACCCTACTCTCGATCCAGCTGTTATTTTTGGTTATCTAACCAAAGCACCTTTTGGAGGAGAAGGCTGGATCATCGGTGTTAGCAACATGGAAGATATCATCGGCGGTCATATCTGGATCGGTCTGATTTGTATCTTCGGTGGTGTTTGGCATATTCTAACTAAGCCTTTCGGTTGGGCACGTCGTGCTTTCATCTGGTCTGGAGAGGCTTATCTTTCCTACAGTTTGGGTGCTCTATCCTTAATGGGTTTAATTGCTGCGTGTTTCGTATGGTTTAACAACACAGCTTATCCTAGCGAATTCTACGGCCCAACTAACGCTGAAGCTTCTCAAGCTCAGTCTTTTGTATTCTTAGTCCGTGACCAAAAGTTAGGTGCTAATATTGGTTCTGCTCAAGGTCCAACTGGTCTTGGTAAGTATCTGATGCGTTCTCCTACTGGTGAAATCATCTTCGGTGGTGAAACAATGCGTTTTTGGGACTTCCGTGGTCCTTGGTTAGAGCCTCTTCGTGGTCCTAATGGTCTCGACTTGAATAAATTAAAGAACGATATTCAGCCTTGGCAAGTACGTCGTGCTGCTGAGTACATGACTCATGCTCCTAACGGTTCCATTAACTCCGTAGGTGGCATTATCACTGATATTAATGGGTTCAACTATGTTAACCCTCGTGCTTGGTTAGCTGCAGCTCACTTCATTCTTGGCTTTTTCTTCTTAATTGGTCACTTATGGCACGCAGGACGCGCTCGTGCTGCTGAAGGTGGTTTTGAGAAAGGTCTCGACCGTGAAACAGAGCCAGTACTATCTATGCCTAACCTTGACTAATATTTAGTTAGCGTATCTCACTGATAGCTACAGTTATTTAAGAGCCTCACCGAATATCCGGTGAGGTTCTTATTTTTGTATATAGTCATTCCAGTTAAGATTGAGACAAGGGTTTCTTGCCTTGAAAGAGAGTTTCAGGTATCTGCGTCAATTACCACAACGATTGGAAGACAAAACAGTTATAGTAAGAGCTATCAAAGTACTTTTCCTGTTACAGTTCCTGCTCATAAAAGAATTCAGGCTGAAGCAATAGTTCAGAAGGCTCTATTATCTGTTCCTTATGTTATGGAATTGAGAGATCCAAGTGGAACTATCGTAGAATCTCGCGGTACATGGAAAGGTGTTATATCATGTCCGGTTGAACAGTGATAAATAAATAACTACGGAGGAGTCAGTCCTCAGGAGTCAGTCCTCAGGAGTAAAGAGGGAAGAAAGAAGAAGAACTGGAGTTGAAGGAGAAAGTTTTTTTATAACTAATTATCCGGACATGATATTACATCCTGGAAATTGAGTTCTAAATTTATAGAACTCTAACTTGAACAGGACTTAGGCAAAGACACTATATGTAGCGTCCATCCATTTAGGCGATCGCTATAAATTTTTAAGCGATCGCCTGAACAATAAAATTATCATAGCTAATACAAAGATACCCTCTTTAAATTGATTTTAGCTATATGTAAATGTGGCTAATTGTAAATAATTTTTGCTAAAATACTCTAATTACTGTAGAATTATATTATTGTTAAATTTGAGCTAACAATATAAATTTTAACTATATTCATTACTGTCAGTATTTACTCAATTATCATACAAATTATACCATCACAAATTTAGCAAATCACCTAGAAAATATTAGCCATGATACGATAAATCGTTATTTAAAATTAGCTAATAATCGATCGCTCCCACCTGATAATTGTAAGCTGACTACTGATAACTGAGTGCTAATTTATAATGAATGAAACCATACCAAAAAATAAAAATTAAAGAATGTCATGAACCACTCATCCCAATTCCCTTAGAAAAATTTGGTACTGAATCACCCCATCCCTATCAAAAATTAGGCGCACCTTATCATTTATCTCCAGCAAATTCACCTTATTTTCTACGTCAAAAAGTATTAGATAGTTTGATGGCAGCTCAAACAAAACTACAACAAAAATATCCCAGTTGGCACATCCAAATATTTGATGCTTATCGCCCCATTGCTGTACAACAATTTATGGTAGATTACACTTTTGTAGAAACGGTAAAAGCTGAAGGTTTAACATTAGATAGTCCGGAGCTGACAGAAGCAAAACGTCAAGAAATTTTAGAGTTAGTTTATCAGTTTTGGGCTGCTCCTAGTCTAAACCCTGCTACACCACCACCTCATAGTACTGGTGCTGCTGTGGATGTAACTTTAGTGGATGCTAATGGCAAAACTGTTGATATGGGTTCTCCTATTGATGAGTTGTCTCCCCGCTCTTATCCTAATCATTTTTTGGAGAGTAAAAATGAGGATGCTCAGAAATATCATCAACATCGACAGTTATTGGCAGAAGTAATGTTATCAGTGGGATTTCAGCAACATCAAGATGAATGGTGGCATTTTTCTCTGGGCGACCAAATGTGGGCTTGGTTGACAAGTCAGGAGAACGGTGGAGGTGAGGTTGTGGCACGATATGGACGAGTAAATTGAAATAGTTATCAGTTTTAGCTGAAAATTTACCGAAAAGCGACCTTGAAAGTCCCCGTGTTTTAACCGGGGGATGAAAACAAGCGAGTCGTTTAGACGAGACAACTTTAGTTGTCCTGTGCTACTATCTGGATACACAAATGTTTAGACAAAAGTAAGCAGCAAAGCATGGTTTAGACGCTATGCCGACTGTGTAGGGGCATCTTGACTTGTCCCCAAAGAATATATCTTTAGGTCAGAATCATGAGAAACGAAGCAACAAAGATTTATCCTGTTGCGTAGTATCAACTTAGAATCCCCTCGGATTTAGGCAGGGGAGTAGTCAAAGCTTATTTGATCAACTAAGGCACTTATGCTGAGGGAAGAAGGAAAAATTGGATGGGGTATAATACCCAATCCAATTGTAGGCACTCCCGTTGACGGTGGAGTTTTGTACCCTTGTTTCCTTCAGTCATGGGCAGATAGAGGGCAGGAGTCAGAATTCCCCTCTGCCTTTCCTGATAAAAGTCTCTTCAGAAAAATAATTTGTTTATTAAGTGTTGAAAATCAAATATTATCTCTGCTTTTATAATAATAAATTATCGACCCAGATCACTCCACAAAGAAGCTGGATGGGGAATAACATTAGATTCAACTTGAGAGTTTTGTTCAGATGATTGAGTTAGATAAACACGGGTTGCACTATAACTCACTATAAACATAGAAAAAGCTACCAAGAATGCTACTACAACTCGGTCTAAAGCAGATATATTATCTAAGTGCTGAGAGTTTTGAGAGTTCATAGAACTTAAGTCTCCTCAATTCCTTACTTTTTCATTATCTCAGATATTTCTGTATTAACAGATACTTTTAATAAAAATTTATCTTTAAGGTTCTGGGAACTGACTAATTTGTAGGGGCAATGCAACTTGTTCAGTTAAAGAGATTGGAAGGTCTGCTTTATGGGAAATGATTCCGTGACCTACTCCAGTTATTATTCCTAAGATAGCTGGCAATACTAGAGAAGCAAAGTTATTCATTGATGATTACACAGAAAATTACAACTACAGCATCTCAATTTCATTATGTTTAATTCTGTAACAAAGTTTACATTATAGTTAAATTTTATTAAGCAATCTATTACAATTTCCCAATTTAGACATCTCCAGAAAAGAGGGAGTAGGGAGTAGGGAGTAGGGAACCCACCCCTAACCCCTCCCAGGAGGGGAAAATAGAAAGATTTACTGTTTAAGCACTCATGATAAGTTTTTTCATCACTGATTATCCGGACATGATATTAGTTTATCAGTTGCGAGTCAAACAAGCTTTTGAACGCGAAAGTATTAGTATTAATGTACCGCAGTGATCGTTATCTGTGAAAAATTTATCTGATTTTACTAATTAAAAACAAGATTGTAACACTTATTCATCTGTGAATTAATACAGCAGTTTTCGAGTTGATCGGGTAAAAAGTTTTATACTTTTAGGGAACAGGAAATAGGGAACAGGGAATAGGGAACAAGAAATGAAGAAAAATTATAGATTAGTCTTAAACTGTACCTCATTATGAAATTTGCTGTATATAAGAACTCAGCTATCAGCTTTGTTCTTTGTTTTTATTGTTCTATTGACGTTTGTATCTGACTCCAATGTACCTAATGGAACAGGTATTCTGCGAAGATTTTAAAATAAGTGCTATCTCTTGATAGTTTTTTCAACACATCTAGCAACAAACAAGTTGCTTAGGACATAGACTGATCGTCAACTCCAGATAGGGAAATGTTTTTCCCTATTCCCTATTCTCTATTCCCTATTCCCTATTCCCTATTCCCTGCTATCGCATTGATTATAATTACTTTAACATCAATAAAATTTTGGAGTAGAAGGCGCAATGAAAAGACTCAAAGTAATCTTTTTGGTAATTTCTATTTGGTTAGGGATACTGCTGATGCAACCTTACCTAAACGCCAACTCTACCTCACCAGAAAATTTTTCTACCTTTACAGAATGGTGTTTAAATCAAACAAATATTTCTCCCACTTCTCAATATACAGTTAAAACTCTCTTGCAAAAAGCCAGAACTAATGACTGTATTGAAGCAGACAAAAAACTTTCTAGTCTTTCTGCTCTCTCCCTCAATAATAATTATATTATTAATCTTGCTCCTATATCCAGCCTGAAAAATCTCACAAAACTATCTCTAAATGCTAATCAAATTCAAGAATTATCTCCTCTATCTAACCTTCCTAAGTTAACTGATTTATTTCTCGATAGTAATAAAATTGAAGATATTTCTGACTTATCTAAATTAACTAATTTAACCAAACTCGAACTCAATGATAATAGAATAAAAAATATATATCCTCTATCTAATTTAACTAAATTAACTCATCTGAGCCTGATTTTTAATCAAATTGAAAATGTATCTTCTCTATCCAATTTAACAACATTAACTGAATTAAATCTCGGAGTTAATCGCGTTATAAACCTCAAACCTCTATCAAATTTAACTAATTTAACTCACCTATATCTTAATGATAATCAGCTCAGAAAAATTGCGCCCTTATCTAACTTAACTAACCTCACTAATTTGTATTTGTATCGCAATCAAATTAGTGATATTTCTTCTCTTTCTAACCTCACTAATCTAACTTATCTTAATCTGAGTGATAATTACATTACTGAAGTTTCCAATCTTTCTAGTTTAAGGAATCTGAAAATTCTGATTCTGGTTTTCAATCAAATTAAAAAAATTGATTCTTTATCAACTTTGACAAATCTTAGTTTTCTAGATTTAAGTCGTAACAGAATTACAGATATTAATTCTCTTTCAACTTTAATTAAATTAGATGTACTGAATTTGCGAAATAACCCAGTTGCTAGAATTTGCCCCGTTCAACCAGAATCAATTTGTCGTTTCTAAAAGAAGGAAGAGGGAAGAGGGAAGAGGGAAGAAGGAAGAAGCAAAAGGAATAAGGAAGAGGGAAGAAGCAAAAGGAAGAGGGAAGAAGGAAGAGGGAAGGGGGAAAAATTTTGCGTTTCAAGTTTTTTTGATTTTTTGAACTGCTCCTTGCAGAGTAAAATTATTAGCTGATTCTCGATCTAATGCCTGTATTGAATAGCTTAAAAATAGAGTCTAGTTTGTCTTTTAACGTAAGCATTCAGCTATTAGCATTTCCTAGGTCATTCTCCGCAAACAACAATCAGATGCATGAACATATTCAAGCAAGAACTGAGGTTAGGTTATAGCCAATTTCATTAATGAATTTTAATTCTCCTTTGTGGATAATTTGCCTCTAGTATGATAATGAGTTAATAAGTTAATAATAAATAGCTAATAGCTAATGGCTGACTGCTGAATGCTTACCTTTTAACTACTAATTTAAAGCATAAACATAAGTTAATATCCTTAGTTGACTAAAATTTCAAATAACATATATAATTCGTTTAAAGATTACTCTTAAATATCAGGAATAATTTATGTGGCCAACTTGTATAAATAAGCTATCTCCTTTTAAAGGTAACTTTAGCGAAGAAATACCAAAGTTGTTGAAGGTTGCTTTCAACGAAAAGGGGATATTTAATGAAGATGAAATGTTTATGCCTGTTCGTATAGTTAATATTTTAGGTCGTTGCAGTACAGCAATGTATCTTGACTGTCCTAATATTCCTGAACACCATTTGTATCATGCCGAAGGATATGAAGACGATCCAGATTATGATGTAGGAAGATACTACTGGTTTGATTTTGATATTGTAAGAATGGATGGATTATTGTTGTTCTTAAGAATGGTTATTAATAAAGGTGATGCTGATTGTAATGATGGTTTTTGGGGGGTTGTTTGGGAGCGTAATACAGAAGAGATTATTGCTAATATTATTAGTAGTGGTGATATGGAAACAACGATAGAAGCAATTTCAAAACAACACATAGATATTTATGAATCTCAGGAAATTTTAATGCCTACAATTTTTGATCGAACTGATTATAAAAGTAATAATATTAAAGTTGCTAACGATACAAAACTAGAAAAAAATCTGCGTTTTGTGACTAAATTTTGTATGGAGTTGATATATTATAACCGAAAAAAGAACTGGATAGAATCAATACATTACGAGGAGGAAGAGGAGATATCAGAGCTAGTAGCGATAGATGATAAATTCATAGATGATGATGAATTAGAGGATTAACTTAATTGAAAAATTGCCTGATCAAACAAAAGAGTGGGTAGTCTCAATTGAAACGGTAATTCAACTTTAATCTGTTATTATTGTCTGACTATTTGTATCAGTTTTACTAAGCAGTAAAAATTAACCCAAGGTAATTAAGATATATAACTAGGTAAAGATTACTCTTAAATATCAAGAATAATTATGTGGCCAACCTGTATAAATAGGCTATCTCCTTTTAAAGATAACTTTAGCGAAGAAATACCAAAGTTGTTGAAGGTTGCTTTCAACGAAAAGGGGATATTTAATGAAGATGAAATGTTTATGCCTGTTCGTATAGTTAATATTTTAGGTTGTTGCAGTACAGCAATGTACCTTGACTGTCCTAATATCCCTGAACATCATTTAGATCACGCCGAAGGATATGAAAACGATCCAGATTATGATATGGGAAGATACTTCTGGTTTGATTTTGACATTGTAGGAATGGATAAATTATCGTTGCCTCTAAGAATAGTTTTTAATGAAGGTGACGCTGATTGTAATGATGGCTTTTGGAGGGCTATTTGGGAGCGCAATACAGAAGAGATTATTGCCAATATTATTAGTAGTGGTGATTGTGAAACAACGATAGAAGCAATTTCAAAGCAACACATAAATATCTATGAGTCTCAGGAAATTTTAATTCCTACAATTTTTGATCAAACTGATTCTATAAGCGATCACATTATAGTTGCTAAAGATACAAAAATAGAAAAAATTATACGTTTAGCGATTCAGTTTTTCTATACATGGATATATTACAACCAAGATAAGAATCAGATAGAATCAATACATTACAAGGAGGAAGAGGAGATATCAGAGCTAATAGCGATAGATGATGAAGTAGAGGATTAACTTAATTGAAAAATTGCCTGCTCGAACAAAATAGTCGGCAATCTCAATTGAAACGGAAATTCAACTTTAATCTGTTATTATTGTTTGACTATTTGTATCAGTTTTACTAAGCAGTAAAAATTTAGCTAAAGTAATTAAGAGTGAAATGAAATAATTCTGTTTTAGTATAAGTTTTTCCCGAAATATCCTAATTTTAATTAGGGCTTGATGATTAAATATCAAAGCATTTACAGATAAAGGTTTTAGCCTTTTTAGGGCCTTTAAAAAGTACACCTGTTTCAGTCTAAAACACTCAAAAAGTTAGTATTTTAGGTGCATAGTTGGGCAGAAAAATCATTCTTACAATTCTTACCCCTACCTCCTCGCTCATTCCTATTTCTCCTGTCTCCTGTCTCCTGTCTCCTGTCTCCTACCCCCACCCATAAGATTTTTTCAGCAAACCCTAATTATCTTTTTCTTTTGGGTTAAATACCCCGCCGTCTACACAATGTTTACAATTGGTTAGGGTTTGTAGACATGAAGTGGCGTGTCGAAGATTACCCCCATCCACTTCTTCCTTCTTCCTTCTTCCCTCTTCCTTCTTAAGGAGAATTTTTTGCTTCCTATTCCCTACTCAAATATTGAATTAAATAATCGGTTATTTTTTCACTACCACCAGGTTTACCCATCCTTTCAATACCATTGCGAATACAAGCTTCTAAATACTCCTTATCTGTCAAAGTTTCTTTTACTTTTTGAGCTGCTTCTTGCAGGATAAAATTATTAGCTGCTTGTTTACCAATAACCTGTACTGAACAACCTAAAAGTCTGGTTTGAGCTTCCGCAAACCGATAAGTAAATGAAGGACCTTCACCAGGAATAGTAATGACAGGTTTTCCTAATCCTACCGCTTGTTCAATTGCAGTTCCTGCCATGCCAATTACCAAATTTGATTGTTGTAAAATATCGGCAAAAGCATCCTCATAACAAATTACTTCTATTGAATATTCCTCAGTTAAAAACGTCAACTTACCTGCTTGATATTGCCAATTTTCAAAAGTAGTGCCTCCTGCGGAATGCTGTGCAAAGGCTTCTAATTCAGATCTTAAAATAGGAACAGCAGCTACTCGAAACTGACAAACATTTTCTACCATAACTTTAACAATTTCTCTTACCAATTTAAGTAGCAAAGATAAATTTCTGCCAGCCTCCGGCAAACGAGAACCAGGCAAAATACCAATAGTAAATAATTCAGGTTTAAGTTGTAAATCTTTTCCTGTAGAAATTAAATTATCCATCACAGGCGTACCAACAAATTCTGCCTTCTTTATTCCTTGTCCGTTTAAATCTTTTGCAGTCAAAGCATCTCTAACAAAAATTTTTAAACATCTAGAATTATTCAGTAACTTTGGCAATATTAAACCCAGATTAATTCGACCTTCATAATAACTAGAATCAGCGGAAAGAAAAACCACATAAGGCAACTTTGTCCAATAAGCGATCGCTGCGACTACAATATCTCCAGTAGCCATAACTAAATCGCAGTTTTTCGCAAATTGTCGAACTATTTGTAACTGTCGCCAAGTTAAACTAATTAATCCTTGTCCCAAGTCTTTAAATAATAATAAAGGGTTCAAATAAAAAAAACCCCCTGATGGCATATTTGCTGTAGGGCCAATAATTGGTATTCCTAAATTTTTATAACTATTACCAGCACCAACAATAGGCATAGCTGATATAGTTGTATCTGAGGAAATTTTTGTAAAAGCTTTAATAATTTGACAATTATGTGTATCTTCTCCGTGACCATTACTTAAAAATAGTATATTTTTTGTTTTCATAATTATTATTGAGGCAAATATAAATTTTTTAAGTTTTCCCATTGTCAAAATTAAAGACAAGAAGGAATAATATCATGTCTGGTTGAATACTTAATAAATAACGGCTGAGGAGTCAGGAGTCATTTCAGTTATCAGTTATTAGTTATCAGTACCTCTGCCTGAATTCGGAGGCTTAAAATATTGAACTTTATTTTTTTTCATCCCCTTTAAAGGGGATGCTTGAGACCTAATTTTTTGATCAGGAAGAAATAAAGAAGGAAAAGAAGAAGAAAGTTTTTGATCGCTAATTAAACAGACATGATATAACGTTATTTCAGTTATCAGTTAGGGGAGGCTTCAGACCTGATTTTTTGGTCAATTTCAAAAGATATAGGAATCAGGAATCAGAA
>NZ_JAAHHG010000220.1 GCF_010692555.1 Okeania sp. SIO3B5
GAAACGGAGTGGAAGGAAGCAATCTCCGCGTACCCCTCAGATTGCTTCCCTTCGGTTGCAATGACAACTATTCAACCGGATTTTATAGCAGTCGCCACTATAGTTAGGACATCAGGTAATTATGATTATTTATGACGCGAGCAAGATACTCGCACTAATTGTCCTAACTACCTTGGCGGTTGCTATATATAATTTCTCAGTAAAACTCTATTTATTCTGATTTTCTTAGGAGCCATGTAAGAATAAGTTGTACAAATTTTATCTGGGATAAATTGTGAAATATAGCTTCCATCAAAAAACTGTTCAAGTTATTTTTACACGGCTACTTAACTTCTAACTTTTGACTTTTGACTTTTGAATTTAATTCCTAACTTCTAACTTTTGACTTTTGAATTTAATTCTATTGGCGTGCTATCTCCAGAAAAGATAAAACTTGCCCAATAATAAGGATGTTGATATTCTCCTTCTTGCAACCAATCTCGCTGAATATCGAGCAAAGCATCCCGGCGTCCTTTTCCTGCTTTTAATCCCTGATAATAAGCTACCATCAAGTCTTTTGTCGCCTCATCTTCTACTTTCCACAGACTCATCATTTGACTTTCACTGCCGGCAATAACGAAAGCACGACGTAATCCATAAATTCCTTCCCCGGCGCTAATATCTCCTATTCCTGTATCGCAAGCGGATAATACCACTAATTGAGTGCCAACCAGATTTAAGAGGGTGGCTTCGTAAGCGGTAAAAACTCCATCATCCCCTCCACTCTGTTGTTTTTCGACTCCGGCAAACACTAACCCGGAACGAAATAGGGGATTATCAATATCGGTTGAGTTTTCTGATTTAGGTTTGGATAAAAAGAATCCATGAGTGGCAATATGGAGGAAGTCGGGATTTTTGACTTGTTTGAGGGCGTTTTCTGTGGCTTTGGTTTTGGTTAACATTAGAGCTTCCGGGAATAGTTGACTGATGGTTTCTGCTTCTACTTGTGTGCCTCCAAGGGGTAGAAATACGCGATCGGATAAGTCTATGGAACGGTAATTGTCAAGGGTAACTATTTCTCCCTGTTGTTCATATTTGGGGTTGGCGATGACTAGGGGAGTTTGTCGGTTATTTTTGGGGTTTTGTCTGAGTAAGTCTCGTCCAGAGGTGAGATAGGTAATTTGATAATTTTCGACTAAATATTGGTTGTTCTCATCGACTAATGCTTCAAAAGGGATGAGGTTGAGAGCAGCATCGGGAGATAAGAGAATGGTTTTGGTTTCTCCCAAGAGTTGGCGTACTGGCTGCATTACCATTTCATCAAGTTTTCTGGCAGAGCGTTGGAGTTGTTCGAGAGGAACTTTGGAGTTGCGGAGATATTTGCGTAATTTTTCTACTGTTTTGTCGATGGGTTCTGCTTCTCCTAAGTCAATAGCTTGGGGTTCGCCTGTTTGATAGAGAATATAAGCAGCATAGCGAGGTTTGCCAAAGCGTTCATTTTGGGGTGTTTTAAGATTAACAGGTTGATAGCGGACTAATTCTACTAAAGCAGTGTCAGCAGGAATTTGTTGTTGAATCTTTTCAAGGGTAATGGGTTGAGATAAATTACGAAATTCAGCACTATGACGACTTAGTTCGTCTTCTAGTCCTTTTACTTCTGTTTCCGCGTTGGTGAGTAGTTCACGGTAAACTTTGGAGTCAGGAAAATATTCTGCCTTTTTGAAGATTAGGTTAGAGAGTTGAGTGCCTTTAGTGATAAGTTGATTCAACAATTCTTGAGTTTTAGGATCATCAATGCGCTGACGGAGAATTTGTAAGCTATTAGTTAGAACATCAAGGATGCGCCCTTTGCGTTGAAAGATAGTTTTCAGTCCCAGACGAGTTGCTTCTAGGTTATTGGGTGCAGATTGGAGATTGAGAGAAACAGCAGCATCAGTTATCCCAGAAATTTTGCTCATGTAATCCTGTTTCTGACGTTCATCCCCTGCGATTAAGTTTTTGGAGAGATTACGTTCTTCAACCTCAAGTCCTTGGCTTAACAATCCCACACCGCTAATTGTATTGCCTTGTGAGTAGTAAAGCCCTGCCAGATTGTTCAGACTCGTTGCTACATCAGGGTGATTGTCTCCTAATTTTTCCTTTGTGATAGATAAGGACTGTTGATATAGGGATTCAGATTTCGTGTACCTTCCTTGTAACCTGTAAAGTTCTGCTAGATTGTTCAGGCTCGTTGCTACATCGGGATGATTGTCTCCTAATTTTTCCTTCCAGATAGCTAAGGACTGTTGATAGAGGGATTCAGCTTTCGTGTATCTCTCTTGTGACTTGTAAAGCAATGCCAGACCGTTGAGACTCGTTGCTACATCGGGGTGATTGTCTCCTAATTTTTTCTTTCTAATAGCTAAGGACTGTTGAAAAAGGGGTTTGGCTTCCCTGTATCTCCCTTGTAAACTGTAGAGTTCTGCCAGATTGTTCAGACTACTTGCTACATAGGGGTGGTTATCTCCTAATTTTTCCTTTATGATGGCTAATGACTGTTGATAGAGAGGTTCGGCTTCTGTGTATCTCCCTTGTAAACTGTAGAGTTCTGCCAGATTGTTCAGACTTATTGCTACATCGGGGTGATTGTCTCCTAATTTTTCCTTTCTGATAGCTAAGGACTGTTGATAGAGGGGCTCGGCTTCTGTGTATCTCCCTTGGGATTTGTAAAATGCTGCCAGATTGTTCAGACTTGTTGCTACATCGGGGTGATTGTCTCCTAATTTTTCCTTCCAGATAGCTAAGGACTGTTGATAGAGGGATTCAGCTTTCATGTATCTCCCTTGGGATTTGTAAAATGCTGCCAGATTATTCAGACTCACTGCTACATCAGTGTGATTGTCTCCTAATTTTTTCTTTCTGATAGCTAAGGACTGTTGATAGAGGGGTTCGGCTTCCGTGTATTTCCCTTGTGAGTAGTAAAGTGTTGCCAGACCGTTGAGACTCATTGCTACATCGGGGTGATTGTCTCCTAATTTTTCCTTTCTGATAGCTAAGGACTGTTGATAGAGGGGTTCGGCTTCTGTGTATCTCCCTTGTGATTCGTAAAGCAATGCCAGATTGTTTAGACTCTTTGCTACATCAAGATGATTGTCTCCTAATTTTTCCTTCCAGATAGCTAAGGACTGTTGAAAGAGAGGTTCCGCTTCTGTGTATTTCCCTTGTAAGTAGTAAAGCAGTGCCAGATTGTTCATACTGGTTGCCACATTGGGGTGATCGTCTCCAAGTACATTTTTGCGAATTGCTAATGCTTTCTCTGCAAAGGGAATAGCTTCAGCGTACCTTCCTTGTTGATATAGCTGTTCTTCCTGCTGATTTAATCTTTCTACTTCTGCCAACTCCTCTTGCTCTATAACTTGAGAAATTGGTTGTTTCACTCTTGGTTCTTGCATCCAGACCCAGATTCCCATTATCCCTACAACAGCAACCGCAAACGATACCCATAACTTTATCAAACTCTTCTTCATAATTAATCCCTCCCTAAAACTTGATTTATCAGTTTTTCCTCTTTCTCATCTAGCTGCTTCCCTAAAGCTAAATAATTTGCCCTTGCTTTCTCCAACCACTCTACCGCTTCATCCCTATTACCTAACAGATATTGCACTTCCCCTAACCCCCATTGCATCATCACCTTAACTCCACTCTTATCCTCCTTCGCAGTCAACGCTAACCCTTGCTGATAAACCTTTTTCGCCATTAAACTCAATCCTATCTGTCGGTAAATATCCCCCAACAACTGATAAACCGTTGCTGTCTTACTTCCAGATTTGACTAACTTTTCCAATACCTGAATAGCCTCAAAATTTAACTCATTCTCTTGGTAGAAATAAGCTAAAATCAATCCTTCTTGCTCCTGACTTAACTCCTGCTGCTTAATCTGCGCTACTTTTTCCCGTAAAATCTTTGCTTCCTCACCCTCTAAGACAATAAAATTACTATACCAACCATCATCTTCATCTGTAGAAGCAACTTTATTATCATTATCTACCACTATGATTACAGAATAAAATTCCCCAGGCTCCAACTCCCCATCATAAACAATTTGGTTTTTCCTAGTTTTCTTTTCCCAGTCTTCCACCTTAACTTTATAGTTATTTGCCCCAGAAACTTTATTCCAACGAATAGTTAACGACTCATTGAAAACCTTAGTATAGCGAGGGCTAATCAGATAAGGCAGCTCTTTTAAACTCTCTTCTGTTGAAACAAGCGGACGACGTGTTTTATTATTACAATCTGGGCATAATCTTCTGACAGAATCTCCTTCTGGACATACTTCAGAAAGAAGATATGTTCCTGGTTGCTCTACTGTTCGTTGATTCAAATCGCTACAATAAACTTTTACTGAAGCATTACTTCCTAGTTGAATTTTGTCCTCACCACTAAGGATAGTAACAGAATCAACTTGATGAAAGCTGTTCCATTTTGCCTTTTTTACTTGGACATTTCCCTGAAAACTAATCAAAGTATGAATGTTATTAGGATTATTCAAAACAGGAGTTGTGCATCCCACAAGTGTTAAGGTAAATGCAGCCTGAATTATCTTTTTCCAATTCAACATAGAATTTACAATTGTCTATTTATTTAATTGTTGTTTAGCTTCATATAACCATTCATCCTCTTCAGAATTAATAGTCTCACCGACAGCTAGACGAGATTCAATTAATTGACGACATTTTTGCCAATTTTCTTTAACTTCAGAAGATGGTTTATCTGTCTTTGACAAGACCTGGCTATAGATACAAAAAGCTGCCCCTGGATTACGGATATATTCCTTATATTTTTCAGCAGTGGCCATTGCTATATTAAGATATCTCATAGCTTCATCATATCGCTCTTGCTTAAATCTTGCCCACCCTAAATTTTTATATATGCCATATTTTTGAGTCTCTAAATTGACCTTTTCTACATCCGTTAACTGCTCAAAGTTCTGTTCTGTTTTCTCTAAAAGTCGCTTACCTTGATTCAGCAAATCTATCGCTTCATCATTCTTATTTTCTCGAATATACCAATAAGCAAGATTATTATAGGCATCCATAAAACCACCCTTAGCTGCTATAATATATTGTTTCTTAGCGTTAGGAAAATCTTGTAATTCTTCATAGAGAGTTGCCAACTTATAATGAGCGTCTAAATTATCAGCATCTAACTTAATTGCTTGTAAATATTTCTCCTCTGCCGAAGCTAATTTTTCCTGGTCTTGTAATTTTTTACCAGCTAGTTTGTAGTGATTAGAAATAGATGGTAAATTCAACAAAATACCTAATAGCAATCCTGTTGTTAATAAACTAGAACCAAGCTTTGCCACCTCGTGAAAAGATTGAGGAATTTTTACCATTTCTAAAAGCTTATCGAAACCTTTTTTTTCCTGTTTCAGTTAACTCATTTTGAGCTTGAAGTAATAATAAAATACTTGGAATAATAGCTGCTGTTGCCAGAAAGCCTGAAGTAAAAAAAAGTATACCCAGGCTTAGGGAAAGGGCGATGTTTACTATCAAAAAAATACTTCTGAGTCCTATGAAAAACCATTCCAAGCTATTCAAAGGATGAGATTTTATAGCCTGTTCTTGAGCATAAATATCCAAATACCACCACCAAGCATCGGGGGTTTTGGGGAAATTTTCTCGATATTCAGCTAAATTAATATCTTGAATTAATTCATCGGCATTTTCTCTAAGTTTTATATCTAATTCTTCAATTTTTAATATCGTAGAAACATAAAGCTTAATTTCATTTGATAATTCTTTATTAAGAGCATCCCTAGTTAATAAAATTTCCAAAATTTCCTGCTTTGATGGGGAGGTATTAGAAACTTTTAATTTTTCTAACGACTGTTCTAAAGTATTTTGATAATGTCTTAAAAGAGTAACTTTCATCGCCTAACATTTTCCCCGAATATTAGCAAAGGTCATTTCAGTTATCAGTTATCAGTTATCAGTACATCTAGCTGTTTGCGCAGCATTCCGCAGGAAAGCTTCGGGATTGAAATCTGAAATATTCTCTTTTTAAGGGGAGGCTTTAGACCCAAATTTTTCGGTAAGGCAGAAGGCAGAAGTCAACCCACCCCTAACCCCTCCCAGGAGGGGAAGTAGGGGAGTTGAGCAAACCTCCAAAAATATTTCGCCTTAAAGGGAGGGGTGGGGCGACTCAATTATTTTGATAATTGATTTGATTTTTTGGCGTTGGTGAAAAGAGGTATGATATCCTGCTCGGATAAGAGCGCAAACAAAAAAACTTTCTCCCTCTACTCTCTTTCTTCCCTCCTGAATTCCCCTCCTGGGAGGGGCGAGGGGTGGGTTAACTCCTGACTCCTGACTCCTATATATTAAGTTTCTACCATAAATTCTTCTGGATCTACTCCCCAGTTTACCCAAGTAATAGCCTCCCTAGCGTTACTAATATCTGGTGGCACTCTTGTGGCATGAATATAATTTGTACTAGGACAAGTCATTTTTAATAGATAAATAGGTTCAACATCAATATCATTATCTATTCTTAACAGAGTATACTCTCGCCAACTATCTAATTCTACTGCCTGCAATTCTTGACAAATTCTACCGTAACCTATTCCCTGAATTAATACCCGTCGTAGTTCGGCATTTTCCTCTTCCAGTAACCACCGTACTTGCCATCGTTCGGGATGTAATAATCCATATTTTTCTGGCAGCTTTACCCCATGATAAGCATAGATACGATAACCATCAATAAATCTAATTGCCGATCCCCCTTCACGATGAAAACGGTTTTGTTCGTCCATAGATAACTTGATAGGGCGATCGCATACCAAACAAGTATTCTCTAGTGGCAACACAAACCCACATTCTTTCACCAACCCTTGAAGTGCCTGCCATTTTTTGTCGTTGTAACTACACTCAAGTACAGAGATACAGAAGTCGAGCATTTCAATGGAACTTGCCATCAAATTTTGGCCAATATTTGAGACTAACCCTATGGCATCGCCTATTTGTTGCAGGGGTTGCTTAATGTGTTCTTCCCACTCTCGGATCGGGGAGTGAATAGAGAGATGTTGCCATACATTAGCTTCTATATGTTGTGATAGGGGTTCTCCAACTTGTTGCCAAATTACATCTCCAAATCTAATTAAAGGATCTCCTCCAGGAAACTCTATTAATTGTTGTCGCCACTGTTTTTGCTGCTGTTCCCAGATTTGCCTAATAATGCCACCTTGCCATTGTACCCACAACTCCCCTAATAATTCTGCGTGTTCAGCTAAGGCATCTTGCCAGATAAACATTAGCTGTAGTAATTCTTCATTGGGCAAATCATTTTCCAGTTTTAGCCAGAGTTGCTCATCAATTTGACTTTCTATTTCTTCTGAGAGTTGAACTTGTAAGGAAGTTAGTAAGGGAGTGCCCAACATTTGCACTAAACGTTGAGGCGATCGCGATCCTACTATCTCTTTGATGGCATCTGGACTACTGATAAATAGAATCTCTGGCTCTCGTTTTTCCATAGCAGAATAAGCTGCTTTTACCGCATTTGCTGCCCTTTGCCTATCTATTGGCTCAGTTGACACCATATTCTTGTGCCACTTTTCCCGATATATTGGTATTAATGCTTTTTGTTCTGCTGTGAGGTTTTCAATTTTAGTCTGCCACATAGCGCCATCCCATAGGTTCATATTCTCGCTGAATGCGTACCATCCAATTTCCTTGAGGAATTTCGATAGTCTTATGTTCCTCGTGGGTTAAAGTTACTTTTTCTGAGAGAACTTTCAGGTACAGAGTACCATCTTTTTCGCATAGCTCTGCATTTCCACGAGTAATTCGATGAGAGTGTCCAGTTACTTCTCCCTCTGCTAAAGTCAGGTGAGATAGTTTTTTACCTGAACTAAGCTTAACTGGTTGTAATATTACATCACCTTGTCTAATTGGCTGCATTGTTATTTTTCCTTAGCCTTCATATTAACTACACAAAAAATATTTATTACACCCTGTAAATTCAATGATACATCATGCCACATTTGTCAATCAACTTTAATATTCAGTAGGTATTGTTACAATTTATCCTCGGATCGGGGCTTTAAATAGAGGGTAGAAAGCATAAGGAAAAAGGCTTATAAGCTACTTTTATTTTTTTAAAATACTTTGTTTTTTGTACTTACTTACTTAAATTGATTAATTTCTACCTTAATAGGTTTTCCTAAAAATCATGATATACATTTATCTAGTTAGCTTTATTTCTATACATGAGTTTATTTAATTTTATTTGTTGCTTTAATAAAGAAAAATATTGATATATTAAGTCTATACAGTTTCTTTATATTATTTTTATATTTTTTACAATTGTTTAATTTTTTTGACTTATAGCAACGGAATAATTACTTAATATCATGCTTTTTTAAATACTCATAAATGTTATTTATGAGGAAGACGTTGCATTCTGATTCACCCTCTATACTGTTGTAATATTATGTCCGGTTGAACAGTTATAAATAAACTACTCAGAATTCAGAATTTAGAATTCAGGAGGGAAGCAAAGAAGAAAAGAAGGAGAAAGTTTTTTGATCACTAATTCGGGCTTGCTGATTAAATATCGCGCGTATTGACTGGTATTGGTTTGAGCAATTTTAGGTCTGGAGGGGGTGCGAGGTTTTATACCAATTTGATAAATGTTTGCTACAAATAGCTAGGGTATTTCTTAGAATCCAGCAATTCTGCAATCCAGAATTCATAATGGATATATTTAATGCAATTTTTGATGTTTTAAGCTATTTTTTTCGTCAAATAGACTTTATTCAAAAGTTTATTTATGACTCTTATTATTCGTAACATTCTTTTTTCAAAATGGTATTAGGTGGTAATAGTTCAAAAATTCAGGATTTTGGTCAAGAGTTGGGCAGAAAAATCTTGGGATAATTCTTACTCCTACCTCCTCCAAATTCCCATTTCTCCTGTCTCCTGTCTCCTGTCTCCTGTCTCCTGTCTCCTGTCTTCCCCTCCTGGGAGGGGGAGGGGCGAGGGGTGGGTTGTCTCCTGTCTCCTACCTCCACAAAAAGACTTTTTCAGCAAACCCTAATTAGACTGTAATTGTGCATTCAAAGTTTTCACAATTCGATCGCGTATTTCCTCCAAATGTGCCCTAGTATAGTCATCCATTTTCTTGCCCCGCTTTTTAATTATCTTCTCCAAATCTTTATCCAGTTGTCGCAATTCATACCAAGCTAAACTTCGAGCATCTTCAGGCACAGTACGATTACGCAATACCATTGAAATTAGCAGATTTAGATGTTCCCGTTGCAGAGAACGACGCATACTAGAAATCTCAACTTCTCCACCATTAGACTCCAAAACTTCAGTCCAGATACTATTTTGTAGAGTCTCAAAAAGTTCCGGTAGTTTCAAAGCATTATCTGGCGTTGTCTTCAACTCCAAATCTCGTAAACGAGTCAAACGAATATTAGAAAGGAGCGATCGTAAAACTATCCGCTGCAAAAACAAAATATTATCTTGAATAGGATAATCTAAAGGAAACAGCCAACTATAGCTTCCCCAATGTCGCCAACGTGACGGTGCCAACTTATTCAGTAAATCTGGTGCAAACTGAAACGCATCTTCAGCAAAAATATATTTATCTATAATTTCTAATGCTTGGCGTTGTTGCTCTACAGATATAGGTTCAAATGGTAATCGCCCATTAGTATTTTTTGTACTCTCCCGATTAAATGACTGACCGCCTACATACAAAGTAGTATCCATTATTTGCTGGATATAATAGAAGAATACCGTATCAAACATTACCCTGATTTCGCTATAACTTTCATCATTTTGAGGAACGCGCTTTTCTAGACTTTTCCAAATATTCCGGGCGTTATCCAGTTGCCACTGGGAATAAATTAATGTATTGCTACTAAGGTCAAATGTATTTGCTGCAGGGTCAATACCATCAGTATCTTCATCTGTGGCATAAGATAATTCTGGTTGAGATGCTCGTCTGGCAATATCTTGTAAAAATCCTTTTTCACTTATATAGCTAGTCGTGTCACTGGGTTTATAACCGTATTCAATTGCCCAATCATCATAAGGACCGACTACAGTGGGAAAATAGTCTCCTTGTATTGTTCCCTGTGGAGCTATATTAACTGGTACATAATCCATTACAGATGCTACTAACCCTTTTGTTTGAGTAATAGTTGTATCGTTTAACTGTTCTGGTTCGAGCATTGTACTACCGTGGAAATTATGTCTCAGACCAAGAGTATGTCCAACCTCGTGAGCAGTAAGATATTTTAAATATTGATTTACATACCTATCCATTTCTTTACTGTGGGGTCTGATGTTTTGCAAAGCATCCATTGCCACCGCCCCTATTGCCAACTGCTGAGATGACTCCCAATCAAAACAAAGATGTTCTGATGAGTGAGAGTTTGATAATGACGACTTCCGAAAAGATTGATATTTTGCTTGTAGAGATTGAGGAATAATGGATTCTATACTGTTATTTGAAGTATTAGGTTCCGTCTCAGTTTTTAGATTTCCTAAATAGCGAGAATACATATCTAATACGCAGGGATTGTAACTTTTTCCATCCTTGGTTTGAAAAGCTTCAGGCAGAGATTTATTCTGTAAAATTATACTGCCTACTCCGCCATATTTAATACTCCTAATAATTCCTGCATTGAGAATAATATCTGCATCTAAAATTTGCCCTGTTAATGGATTGACACGGGAAGGCCCAATACCTGCAAGCCAAGAGTCAAAAATAGTAGACCAACGAATTGTATTGTAACGAATATCGGCCGGGTCCCAAGTAGCATCATCAGGCATTTGTTTGGCTTGAATAGCATTAACAAATCCTGCTTTTTCAAAAGCTTTATTCCACATTAATATTCCTTCTCGAATGGCATCACGATATTCGATTGGTACTGTATTTTCTATCCAGAAAGTTATCGGTTCTAGAGGGGGCGATAAAGGTGCGCTAGGAATTTGTTTTTCCAGATGCCATCTATTAATATAACGAACAAAGGGTTCACGACGATTATTGTTAGAAATATCTTGATAAGCGCTAATAAAATAACCTACTCTTTCATCGGCTAATCGGGGAATATAACCATTATTTATTGGTAATTCTGAAAAACTATAGCGAACTTTGAGGTTAAAAGCACGGCTATCTGGCAGAGATTCTAAATATGCTGTATTATCTTCGTTTAAAATACCATAAACTGACTCCAGTTCTATGTTTAAAGGAAATGCTTTAGCATCACTAATATAAGATTTTGTTCGGTCTATTGAGTAGTCATTAGGTAAAGCTTCTTCTAGTGATGGTAAATTCATTTCTCCTATTAATAAATTTTCCAAGTCAATCAACAATGTTTTTCTTTGGGGATGAGTTGCTTCAATGGGCAGAGAATATAAAACTGAGTCACTAAAAGAACGTTTAATTGAACGAGTTTGAGGGTCTAATTCGTTAGTCCGAAAATTGAGATTAGGTAGCACAAATTGAATATCATCTTGATGTTTGCGTAACTGAAAGATAAAATCACCCATTGGTAAACCACTAATTAAACCGGCCTCACCAATACCAGATTCTAAAGTTATTACAGAAAGGAAGTTTTTATTAAGTTGTTCTGGTTTAACTTCTATTAATGTTTTACCTGTTTCTTCATCCCTATAAATTGTGAACATCCCTTCTAGTTTTTCAAACCCATCAATTAATTTTTCATAAGAATCATCTATTTCTGTGGCACTAATAATTTGTTGTGGGTTTGCTGAAATATTTCCTGAAATATTGGTTGTTGAAGCTCTAGTTATAGGAATGATAAATATAACCAGTAGAAATGATAAACAAAATAATAGTAGTATGCTCTTCAAGAATTTAGAATTACCTCTTCTTATAAATAAGAGGATTGGATAATCGGTAATTTGAATGATTTTTTGCGAAATTATTTTGCCTATATAGTTTTTCTGTTTATGGGTTTTATTTTTACCGTTCGTCCACATAATTAGTTAAAAAATAAAGAAGAAGTAGGGTTTACTGAATAAAGTCTTTTGGTAGGGGTAGGAGACAGGAGAAATGGAAATTATAGAGGAGGTAGTCGTAAAAATTGTCCCAAGATTGTTCTGCCATAATCATCCCAAAATACTAGCTTTTTTCGACCAAAAAAGGTTGAAACCAATATCTGTCAGTGCTTTGATATTTAATCAGCAAGCCTGAAGTATAGTACGATGAGCAAATATTAGTTATATCATGTCCGGTCGAATACTAATAAATAATGACGTAGGAGTCAGGACTCAGGAGTCGGGAGTAAAGAATAAGTAAGAGGAGAAAAAAGTTTTTGATCGTGTGATTAAACGGATTTGATATTATTCATAACTAATAGACATCTCCTCCAAATGAGGGAGTAGGGAGTAGGGGGAAATAATTGATAATTTATGTGCGATAATTGATTTGATTTTTTATTATTGGAGATGTCTAATAGTAATTTTTGTAATTTTTGTCCACTTTACCTACTTTTATGAATTCAAGCTTCTTTTTATCTATGATAATCCAAAAATTGATCGACTGCCAATATTGCGGATAGCTTATAGTAGGTTGGGCAAAAACTATAGATATATTACGTTATCCTACATTATTGATAAACTCAAGTAATAATTAGCAATTTATCAAAAATAAAAAGGATAAAATTGATGATAATTTGATTCCCTCAGTTAGACAAAAAAACCAGGGCTTAGTTATCAGTAAAATAAATATTAGTAGTGCTGTAAAACATCTAAAATTTCGCCATAGTAGGGGCAGGTTCCGCGTTAAATTAATTGCTCAATATTAAATTTAGATAACTCGCCCCATCCCCTTTTGTTTACAAACAGTCTCTGAGACCTCTTAGACAAAAAAATCTGGGCTTAATTATCAATTTAAACAACACTTTGTTTTGTAGTTTAGACTATCAAAAAGTCGCAAAAATTTTCTATTTGGCAATAGAATTTATCAAAATAATAGGGTGCATCTCATAGCAAGCAAAAATACTTTTTTCCTATATATTCCCAGATGAGCTGTTGCCTTCCGGAGCTGTTTCCTAAAAAGGCATTCATTCTGACTCAGTCCTCCTAAGTTCCCCTCCTGGGAGCAAGGATAATTCTTTGTTGTCAGAGAATATTTACAACTCTATAGTCATTCTGAATAAGACTGGAACACTTTTTCTGCTGAAACTCTTTCAAGGTAAAAAACCCTTGTCTCAATCTTAACTGGAATAACTATATATTTTTGGTTAACTAATCCTAGCAAAATGTAGAAAATTTCATTAAAAGAATAGAATTTTTATTTAGTGACAATAAATTGACCCCACTCCCCCACTCCCCCACTCCCCTACTCCCTCACTCCCCCACTCCCCCACTCCCCTACTCCCCTACTCCCCCACTCCCCCACTCCCAACCCAAGGAATAATATTATCCTCAGCTAACTGTTGAGAAACAGCGATCGCTCCATAAAGATTCAAATGACTAGGGTCAGAAAATTTATCATAAGTATCTGGCCATGCAGTACCTAAATCTCGGAATAAAAAGTTTGAATATTCTAAAGGTAACTGCTGCATATATTCTAGAAATTCTTGTTCATAAGTGGTTCGTGCCTCATCTAAATATGCTGTAGTTAAAGGCATATTTACAAATACAAAATTAATCCCAATTGACTGAGTATATTGTAGTAAATTTTTCAGTGCAGTTATTTGTTTTCCTGGCAACTGAAAGTCAGCATAATCTGCATCATATTTACCCGAAACTTTAGCATAGTTTTGATAGTAACTTTCTGGCTCAAACTTAATCGAAATTGGGAGAAAACCGTTAGATTGAAATTCGTCTAATTTATCAATATCTTCATCTTCTACTGTTACATTTTCGTCCTCTTTTTGCAGCCAAAAATTCCAATTTTCTTGGGGATTATTTATGATTGAAGTGATTAAATTTTTGAGGCGATCGCGCTGTTGATAAGTAAGCGATATTTCCTCAAATTTTTCTTCTAATTCTTTGAATATTTGTTTGTATTTTTTAATGCCAAAATTAGCATACGTTTCTGATGTATTTGTCTCAATAATAAATGTACCAGCATCTACTTCCTCATAGCCTTCAGAACTAGCAATAATATCAAAAGTTCGGTCTTCTCTGCCACTATTAAGAGCGCGGACTCCATCAGCAAATATAATCAATGGAGGCAGTTGTTCTGCTGGTAAAACCTGACGTACAATTAAATCTACTACCTGAGCTGTTGCCCCATTTATGCCAAAATTATAAACTCTTAAATCTGGATATCCTGCCGTTGCTAAACTTTCCTCAAGTACTGTAGGATTAACTCCTCTCAATGCTCTAGAACTACCAACTATTAAAATATCTGGTGGTTTTTTTTCTACTTGTAAATATTGTTGATAACGAACTAACTGTTCATCTAATTGCGGACTATTAAAACTAGGATAAGTAGAAAATTCAGAAGCTTCCACAGAGTCTTCATTTACTTCTGTAGGAGTTTGGCAATTCGGCCCCTGACAAATATTTTCCGGTTTGGAAATATCTGGAAGTTGCTGTAATACTTCACCTAATTTTAGATCTGTTTGAACTGTCAACAAAATACCCATAGCAGCAAAGGCAAAAGCAGTAATCCATTTACCAGAATTAAAAGTATTATATGTCAATGAATTACTAACTTGTGTAGAGTATTCTTCATTAGGAATAAACACACGAGAAGTAATCAGTAACTGTTGAATAGCAGTAAAAAGTTGTTTTGTAAATGTGTAATTATTATTAGGAATTAACAGCTTTGAGTCAAATTTTTCAGTTGTCTGTGGTGTTAACTTGAGAAAAACACGATCTGCTCTTTTTCCTAATAACAAATCCATATCTGCAGAAGCAGCAAACTCCGGAGTTTGTTCCGAATACTGGCGACTTCTGGTAGTAAAATTAATACCATAGCGCCACAAAGGCAATTTTTGACCAGCACGACGGCCATACACCCTCACCCCACTAATTCCTGGAACTTGAAGTTGACGCAAAAACTGAGCGATGGGTGGTCCTACTTGAGATTGAGAAGGACAGGTAGGAGCTTCGCTCATAACGTGCAATAATTCCTGTTTAGGTAATATTAGTACCCGGATACCACCTGTTTGTAATTTTTGATCGAGGTCTGGATTAAGGAATTTGTTTAACAGAAAACTAATAGCTTCATAGTTTCCCTGACTTGCTAAAACTTTAGCACTTGCTGCCATCTCCGGATTTTCCGATGCTGGTAAATTCAACCAGTCGATCCAAAGAGGTGACTCTGATTTTTGTTCCGGTTTATTAAAAATACAACCATAGATGGTAGCAGCTTGGATGCCTCTAGGTAGAATTGTAGATAATGTAGAGGCGATCGCTTCTTTTGTCTTCTTTTTATCTGGAGCTAGTTGGTTTGAGTTATTAGTATTAGTACAAAATAAATGTAATGTAGATTCTTTGAGAGTAGCTCGAATCTTGATTCCCAGAGTAGTAAATTGTTGTTGTAGCAAACGTTCAATTGCTGCCACATCT
>NZ_JAAHHG010000221.1 GCF_010692555.1 Okeania sp. SIO3B5
AAGCGTAAAGCCAAGTACCAAAGTCATCTCAAAGGCAACAGAAAAACTAGCCGTAAGATAGAAGCGTTAACCTATCACCGAAATCGTTTTGTGGAGAATTATTTGCATAACACCAGTTTCTTAGTGGCCCTTGTATTTAACCACAAATAATATTGGTACTGTAGCCATAGGAAAAAATGATAACTGGAAACAAGGTGCAAATATCGGCAAAAAAAACAACCAAAATTTTACTCAAATACCACATGATAAGAAAGCCCAAGCAAATTACTTACAAATGTCAGCTAGCAGGAATCAAGGTGATTGAAACAGAGGAAAGCTATACAAGCAAAACATCTGCCCTTGATCTAGAGCAACCAATGAAACATGAAACTTATAGGGGTAAACGAGTCAAACGTGGTTTCCAAACGGAGTGGAACTGGTATAGTCATTAATGCCGATATCAATGGCAGTCTTCAAATATAAGATAAGAAATTCCCAGGGGCATTTACTGCCGAGGGAATAGTGAGCTGCGCCGAGAGCGCCAGTATTGGTTAATCCAATATCAAGATATTAAGCTGTCACAATTTTCTACAGTTTAGTTCGTACGGTTCTTATCTACTATGTAGAAAAGTTCTTTGACGATCGTAAAGTAAAGATAATTGTCAATGAAATTTTAAAAATGGTAGAAATTCCGTCATCTGATAATATTGTAACTCGAGTGACTTCCTAGCCATTCTAGAAAAAGTTTTTGTAGCTCTTTCGTCATTCAACTACATTGTGATTTCGCTTGTGTTAATTACTTAATAATTTAAGTGCTATTTAAGTTAAGCTTAATGTATAGTAATTGGTATAAGATAAAAAAGAGCAAAGAGGTATAGGGAGAAATAATATCATGTCCGTTGGGGCGCGTTTGGGTAAACCCAAGGGTGAATATCTACAGAAAATTTAAGTTTTTTTCTTGCTCTTAAGCCTTCCTGCCTCTTCCATCTTCCTTATTATCATTCCCTTTTGACCGAAAAATTCTGGTCTCGAGCCTCCTTATTGCAGAGGTACTGATACAGCAGATTCAACCTTAGTGAGGTACACCCCTCGCGGGCAAGATGCCCGCACTACAAACATTTAATTATTAATATCTGTACTTCATATACTTGGAATATGCTGTAACTGATAACTGATAACTGAAATGACTTAGCCTAGAAAACAAAGATGAATGCTCAAGCAAAATTATTAAAGCTACAGTTTGCCTCATTTTTACCGATAGATTCCTTAGTTGCATTAACAGCTAGTATAATCTGTCTCTCTTTTTCACCCATTTTTATCCGTTTGAGCGAACTGGAAATAGGACCAAACGCTACAGCATTCAATCGTTTTTGGATAGCGGCTGTTGCCTTTTGGCTGCTAAATACTTTATTGACAGTACGCCACCGATACCGAAATAAAGAAACTCAACTTGAACAACAAAAGCACCATCTAGTTAATAGGGCAAAGCTACTAATAATAGATGGTATTCTTATATCAGTAGGTCTAATGCTTTGGGCTTGGTCTTTAAATCAAACGAGTATTGCCAACTCTAGTATGATCCATAATCTGGTGCCAATATTTACCGTCTTGGGAGGGTGGCTAACTTTAGGTCAAACTTTCGACAATCGATTTTTGATTGGTATGGTAGTTGCGATTTTTGGAGCAACTTTACTAGAAGCAGAAGAACTGTTATCATTGAGGATGAGCCAAGAACTATTAGGAAGTTTAGCAGCTTTGCTCTCAGCAGTGTTTTTTGGAATACATCCACTTGTCATTCAGCGACTCCGGAGTAATTTAAGCCCTGTCACTATTATGACTTGGTCTACAACAACAAGTTTTCTATTTATATTACCTGTTGTTTTGATTGCCGAAGAGCAACTTTTCCCAACTTCGATAAATGGGTGGCTTGCAGTCATTGCCCAAGCTCTCGTTAGTCAAATGCTCGCTATGGGACTTTGGGCTTATTGTCTCAAAAAGTTATCTGCCGGGTTTAGTAGCTTAGTGGCGTTGCTTATTCCGGCTCTCAGTGCGGTGGAAGGTTGGGCTATATTTTCAGAAAGCCTGAATTTTTTGACTGTGGTAAGTTTCTTTGTAATTTTATTTGGAATGTATTTGGCTATTTCTAGCACATCTGCTATCAAGTTTGAAATCGAGTCTTCCAAAGTAATGATTAAAACTAATGATTAATTTGAAGATACATACCATATAAATCTAGTATTTTTGTCAACAAAAAGGTAAAAAAATGAAACTAATCAAGGCCAAACAAGATGCAGCAGATTTTAAGTCCCTGCTTAATTATCTTAACGATCACCAACAGGAATTCAAGGAGACTCTAACAAATAATGGGGCGATCGCTATTCGAGGATATGAAGTGAAAACTCCAGACCAATTTCAACAAGTGGGATTGAGTATTTTCCCGAATCTCCGAAAAAAATACGAAGGTGGGGCACCACGTCAAAAAGTTGCTGAATATGTCTGGACTGCTTCTGAGCTACCAAGTTATATGCCACTTCCCGGTCATACAGAATTATCTTACTCCCCATCAGAAAAACCAGATTATATATTATTGTTCTGTTCTCAAGTTGCTGCTAGTGGGGGTGAAACTCCAGTTATCGATCTGAAATCAGTTTTATCAGATTTACCCAAAAAGTTACGACAGAAGTGTTCTCAGACTGGTCTGGTAACAAAAATTTTTTGGGTAAGTATGGAGAAAAAAATATTTGACGTGCGATTATGGAAGTGGCCTTGGTTTAGTTCTCCCAAATCTTGGCATACAGTATTCAATACTGATGATAGGAGTTTAGTAGAGGCAAAATGTTGTGAAGTCGGGCGAGAGATTGAGTGGCTTACTAATGGCAACTTAGTTGTTTCTTCTCGGATGCCGACAATTAGTGCTCATCCGATTACGAAGGAAATTCTCTGGACGGGATGGTTTCCTATGTTTGACGTCTGGGGTACTTGTATTGAAGCATGGTTTGTTGCTAACCATCAAAGAAAGATCCGGAGTTGGTTAGTATTTTTGATCGTATTTTTAATAACGTTGGTGCAAAGTTGTCGAGAAAAATTGATTTCAGGTGAAAGCAAATACAGAGCTTTGGATGTAGCATTTGAAGATGGTACTAATTTGTCATTTTTGGATGTGTACTATATTATCAAAACCCATTGGAAAAACGCAGAACTCTATGATTGGCAAGAGGGGGATATATTGGTTTTAGATAATCATCGCATGGGGCATGGTAGGCTTCCTTTTACTGGAGAAAGACTGGTTTACGCAGCTATCGCTTGATTATGTATTTAGAGTTTTATTCCCCCCAAAATTGGGGGCTTAGGGGGGCTTGCATCATACCCAGAATCAGCAACGCCCCAGTTGAAAAGATAAGAAAAATATTCGCTAAATAAATATAGAGAGGAATCAAGTTTTGTCTACTTTACGATCGCTTTCTACTTCCCACATACAGCAAGCAAATTGGTTTCTGTATAAATTCAAAGCTACAGGTTTAACAGACAAAGTGTCTGTAGCAGTTCGGATTAAATCACCTCTAGATATTCAAAGTGTAAAAGATACACTACAAATATTAATTGAACGTCACTCAATTCTTCGCAGTATCTATTACGAACAAGATGGAAAAATAGTTCAAGAAATTAGGGAAAATGTTGATATTAATTTTGAACAAATTTCTGCTTCATCTTGGAGCGACGAAGAATTAGAAGGGCAGTTATGTGACGCTGTAAAACGTCCTTTTAACTTAGAATCTAGCGGAGTATTTCGTGCTTGTTTATTTACAGCGCTTTTCATTCGAGTAGACCACAAAGTCAGCCATTTATTGTGTAATTTGCAGTCCTCGTTTCGCTTACCACCGCTTCACCTACCACCTAACTTTTTAACTGTGGTTTACCCATTTAAAAACTGCTGTAAACGTTCGGTAACAGAGAATATTTTGTTATTGACTGTTCATCAAATAGCTGGAGATTGGGAGTCTTTATTAATATTAGTAAATGAATTTGTTGCTCTCTATGAATCAAAAATTAATCATGAATCTCTAGATTTACCCATATTAAATAAGTCTTATGAAGATTATATTCAGAAAGAATTAGACTTGCTCAATAGTTCAGGTGGTTTTTAGCTAAATAAGTAGTTAGTTTATGTAACGTATCTTTCCTGATATCAGCTACCTTTTTGTGTAGTCTGGCTATTTTTACCTGTGCTTTTTTCCAGTTAGAGCGAAAACTTGGTTTTATGCCTGCGAGCGGTATTGCAGTCGTGATAGTTTAGATTCTAACTTTTTGTAAGATTTAGAGCCATCAAATACTTCTCCTGTTGACAATGTTGCCAAAGTTTTAATTCCTAAGTCTACACCAACTACATCTACTGATTTCTCACTAATTTGGGGTATCCTTTCCATTTTGAAACTAATAAACCATCTATCAGCTTTCCTGGCTTAAGTTACAGATTTAGGAGTTACATTATCTGGCAAAATTTCATAAGTTTTAATCCATCCAATTCGAGGTAGTTTTATCTGAAACACACCTACTGATATTGAACCATCTAAAGTAAAACTATCGTCTCTACCTTTTTTCTTAAATTTAGGTTGAGCTGACACTTTACTAAAGCAGCGCTTCCAAGCCTCTGATAAATATCTCAAAGCATATTGAGGCGCTGTTTTAGATACTTCATAATACCAATAGTTATTAGGTTTAACCATTGCTACCAAAAGTTTATGTAGGTCGATAGATGTGGGAAATTTTAGTTTACTACCAGGATTATTAGAATTGTGATTAAGGATGTTCCTAGTTAACCATAGTCCCCAATTATAAGCATGACGGGCTACAAAGCGCGTGTTTAGCCAGTAACGTTTTTTGTCGATTATTTGGGTGCAGTTCAGTTTTGAATCCTAGTAGCATCAAATAAAATATATATAGATATTCAGAGATTATAGTAGGTAATCACAGATTATGTCAAGCTGTTAATTACCCTATTGCTAACAATCAACTTTATATTTTCGATAGAAATTTAGAATCAGTTCCCATCGGTGTTCTCGGAGAGCTGTATATTGGAGGAGTCGGTGTAGCAAATGGTTATCTGAACCGCCCGGAGATGACTGCGGAAAAATTCATATCCGATCCGTTTAGCGATCGAAAAGAAAGCCGACTCTACAAAACAGGAGATTTAGCTCGCTATCTTCCTGATGGTAATATCGAATTTATTGGTCGCATCGATAACCAAGTCAAAATTCGAGGCTTTCGGATCGAAATCGGAGAAATCGAAACGACGATCGCTCAACATTCCACTGTTAAAGAAACAGTAGTTTTGGCAAGAGAAGATAATCCTGGTAATAAACGTTTAGTGGCGTATATTGTGCCCGAAACTGAAGCGGAGCAAAAAATTGTACCGCAACTAAAACAACATCTCAAGGAAAAATTGGCAGAGTACATGATACCTTCAGCTTTTGTGGTTTTATCACAACTGCCATTAACTCCGAATGGGAAAGTTAACCGTCGCGCTCTACCTGCACCGGATATTTCTAGTTTTAGTGAGAGTAATAATTTTGTTGCACCACGAGATGATATTGAAGAACAATTAGCAGAAATTTGGTCAAATATTCTCAATATTAATCCAGTGGGAATTAAAAATAATTTCTTTGAATTAGGAGGTCATTCTCTATTAGCAGTTAACTTAATGGCAAAAATTCAACAACGCTTTGCCAAACAATTACCTTTATCCACTCTGTTTACTAATCCCACAATTGAAGATTTAGCAAGTTTAATCCGAGGTGAAAATCAAGTTATTTCTTCTTCTCTAGTCCCGCTGCAAATTCAGGGAAATAAACAACCATTTTTCTGTGTACATCCTGCGGGCGGTCATGTATTTTATTACCAAGAATTATCTCATTATTTAGGTAATAATCAACCCTTTTATGGTTTACAAGCTCAAGGGTTTAATGAAGGAGAAAAAATCTTCACAAACGTGGAAGACATGGCTGAATTTTATATCAAAACTATGCAAGAATTTCAACCAGAAGGACCCTATCAAATTGGTGGTTGGTCTTTTGGAGGAGTTGTTGCTTTTGAAATGGCACAACAGTTAGTTCAGCAGGGACAAGAAGTTAGTTTATTGGCTTTATTAGACCCTTGGGCTCCCATCTTATTAGACCCTAATAAGAAAATCGATAATTTGTACATGAGGGGAGTATTAAGTCGTTATTTTGGAGGAATGTTTGGTATAACTAATTTAGTTACTGAGGAAGAATTAAAAGGGTTAAGTTCTGAAGAACAGATAGAATTTATTATTGATAAAGCGGAAAATTTAAAGTTATTCCCAGAGGAAGCTACTCGCGAACAGAATCGACGCTTTATCGATGTAATTATCGGTACTTTGAAAGCAACTTATGCCTATAAACGTCGGCCTTATCCAGGAAAAGTAACAGTCTTTCGGGGACAAGAAAAACATCCTCATGGGATAGATCCGCAATTAGTTTGGGTAGAAATGTATGCTATTTTAGATGTAGCTGATATGGAAGTAGTTATGGTTCCTGGTAATCATTTTACATTCATAAAAGAACCACATATCAAAGTATTAGCAGAACGTTTGAGTGAGCATTTAAAGTAGTTAAGACTTACGCATTAACGCTATTGGTAGGGTGTGTTAGCGACAGCGTAACACACCAAAACCCTATATCTATTCTCAGTGCTTCATTAATTGATAATGGATAATGGATAATTGATAATTACCTCTGGTTAAAACCGAGAGGATTGAATATCAGGAGATATTATTTTTTTTTCCCCTTAAAAGGGGAGGCTTTAAACCAGAATTGTTTAATTATTAATTATTAATAATTAATAATTCGGTAAGTTTTATTAGTAAAAATTGTTCAATAATTGATAATTGATAATGGATAATTGATAATTACCTCTCCCTAAAAGGAAGAGGATTGAATAAAAGGAAAAAATTTATTTTTTTCCCCTTGAAAGGGGAAGCTTTAAACCTGAATTATTGAATTATTGAATTATTGAATTATTAATTCTTCGGTAAAGCTAGTTTTTCATCTAACTCAGGAAGAAAAAGATGACCGTTTTTATTAGTAATTAACCTTGGTATTTTGCCACAGTAGAAACTCATGGTTTACAGTAAATTCACCTTAGAGGAACTCAAACAAAAATTTAACATTACCCTGACAGGCAGCAAAGGAAAATTTAACAACTTACCAGAAGTTGCCCCCAGTAAATTTCTTCTTGAAGCCTTAGAAGAATATTTACCCTTAGCAGTGGCAATAGGTTCGGAAAAAGCTCGTTCTGAATTAATAGTTGCACCAATTTTAGTGGCAATTAAAAAACATTTAAACCAACAGATAAGTTTATTTTCTGGCATCGAGTTTAATGTTGATATAGAGCTTGGATTAAATGGCTTTTGCGATTTTATTATTAGTCATTCAACCCAACAATTTTTCATCGAATCACCAGTTATTGCCTTAGTAGAAGCTAAAAACGATAATCTTAAATCTGGTTTAGCTCAATGCATGGCAGAAATGGTTGCCGCTCAAATTTTCAACCAACGTCATTTCAGTTATCAGTTATCAGTTATCAGTTATCAGTTCCTCTGGTTGAAGCATTGGGATTGAAACACTGAAGTTTATTTTTTTTCATCCCCTTGAAAGGGCGAGACCTTATTTTTTGGTCAAGGTAACAAGATTTCCAAAATTTATGGAGCTATTACTACTGGAACTGTTTGGCAATTTTTAGAGTTAGAAGGTGAAGCAGTGTAAGCATTCAGCCGTCAGCTATCAGCCAGCCTCCTACGGAGGAACTGCGTTAACAGCTATTGCTTTTAGTTTTAGATAAAAGCTTTACTAATTTAGTCAGAATTTATACTTACGCCTAAAAGCTGACTTTAATTTTTCATTAAAACCCCACCATAATAGCTGAGAGCTGACAGCTAATAGCTGAATGCTTACGAAGCAGTAGTATTAGATTTACAGGAATATTCTGTGGAAAACTTACCAAAAATTTTAGGAATCTTGACCAGTTTTGTTAGTTAGTAAATAAGCATTCAGCATTCAGCAGTCAGCTAGCCTCCTACGGAGGAACTTCGTTAACAGCTTTATTAACTTTAGTGGACAATTTAAACTCGTTTTTCTTGTGCTTCAATTCTTTGTTTTAAAATGTAGTATAAGTTAAACAAATACTTGTTTCATTCATTAAACAGTTGAATGCGGGCGTATTCCGCACCGAAGAGCTGACTGCTAATAGCTGAATGCTTACTTTATAGCAATGCTAAGTTGAAGTATATCTTTGACAGTATTTGCTTTTATTCTGTAGTCAAAAAATTGGAGATTAATTATGCTAGGAAGTGCATCAGAGTCTAAGAAAAAAAATCTATCGAATCATCTACGGTTACTGGCAAAGTCAGTGCGTTTATGTAGCAACAAATTTGAGAATTCCTAACTTGTTGCATGACGGACCAAAAACTGTTGAAGAAATAGCAGAAAAAACAGCAACAAAAGTAGAAAAACTTTATGTTGTACTCCGTGCATTAGCTCATTTAGGCGTGTTTATAGAAAAACCAGGTCGTGTTTTTGCTGCTACAGAATTATCCGAATTTCTAATTACAAATGATTCCCCTTCTATCGGTGACTTTTTAATGCACATTACAGAACCTAATATGTGGGATGGTTGGCGAGAATTAGAAAACAGTTTAAAGACTGGAGAAGTTCCTTTTGAGTTAGCAAAAGGTAAGGACTTTTACACTTCTTATATGACAGAGAATCCCAAGAGTAAAAACCTGTTCAACAATGCCATGAGTTATTTAACTGCTGAAGTTGTCGATCCGTTGTTTGAAGTTTATGATTTTGGTCGCTTTCAGACAGTAATGGATGTCGGAGGAAATCAGGGCACATTAATTGCCAATATTGTGAAAAGATTCGGCTGTAAAGGAATTTTATTTGACTTACCCCATGAAGTAAAAACTGCTCCTAATAATCTGGCAAAATATGGAGTTAATGATGCAGTAACAGTTATTGGTGGAAGTGCTTTGCAATCTTTACCAAAAGGTGCCGATGCAATTGTCATGAAATATTTTCTATCGGTATTTAGTAAAGAGGATTCAATCAAGGTATTGACTAACTGCCGAGAAGCTCTGCCAAAAGACGGTAGAGTGATTCTTCTACAAACTTTAGTTCCTGCTGTCGGTGCCCCTGTAGAATATCCCGATGGCACAATACCAGCTTTGGCAGCAGTGCAGATGATGATTACAAATCCTGGGGGTTATTGGCGCACCGAACAAGAATATAAAGATTTGTTTGCAGCAAGTGGTTTTCAACTCGAACAAATCTTTAATACTGGTACAAGTGTGACAGCTATGGAATTTAGTCCTATTTAAGTCTTGGCTTTGCTGATTCTAGGTATGATTTTGCCCCCCTAGCCCCCCAATTTTGGGGGGAATAAAACTCTAAAAGTCCCCCTTGATCCCCCTCCCGTCCCCCTTGGAAATCCCCCTCCCGTCCCCCTTAGAAATCCCCCTCCCGTCCCCCTTAGAAATCCCCCTCCCGTCCCCCTTAGAAAGGGGGAAGCCAGAAGATGCTTCGCTTTTGAAGGATGGGAAGCCAGAGGACGCGGGGAGGGGGAGACGCGGAGACGCGGAGAGGGGAGAGGACGCGGGGGTTTTCTTTAATGGATAGAGAAAATAGATTGAATTAATTACTCAATTATCCAATCTCCGCTTCCCCGTGTCACCACGTCTCCATGTCAAGTCTTAAAAATTTACCCTTGTAAGGAGTAGGGCAGTGGGGGAGTGAGGGAGTGAGGGAGATTGAAGTAATTATAGAATTATAAACATATATATAGATATCTCCGAAAAAGAATATAGGGAAATTCCATTGAACTTCCCTACCAAAATTTCAGTAAAGTTTGATTTAATTGATGAAGATAGATTTATAATAATTCGATCATTAATTATGGTATTAATAAGCGATCGACTTTCAGCCTTGGATATCAATCTCTTTAGTTAAGTTTACTGGCTGAAAGATAACTGCTAAAAATTATTTAAAAGGAGTAAAAGATGGGTTTAATTAGTGGTATACTCGGAAATGCTTCCGAAGTTAATACTGATTCCAAAAAACTAGATAAGTTATTCAACGATATTTTAGTAGATGGAGAACAAATTGAAAAAGCTTACCAAATTATTCGCGATATGTTTGTGTTTACTAATAAGCGTTTAATTTTGGTAGATAAACAAGGAGTGACAGGACATAAAATTGAGTTTCTCTCTATTCCCTATTCAAAAATTACCAAATTCTCTAAAGAAAGTGCAGGGCATTTTGACTTAGATGCAGAGTTAAAGATTTGGGTGGGTAGTGAATCAGAACCAATTAGTCATGAGTTTAATCGTTCAGTGAATATTAATGAAGTTTATGCTGTATTGAGTAAGTATGTTTTGAGGTAAACTTTTGAAAAAGTTTTAGATTTTAGGTTCAATTTTATTGAACTTGAATACATAATTAATTTTGTACAACACGCATTATAGTAAAATTTTTAAGCTAATTTATGGGAGTAGTTCATAAGTAGAGCTACTCTTTATTTTGTCTTAAGACCGCAGTAGGAACTTTCCATGCAAGGTCCCTACTGGGTTTTGCTTATGGCGATGTGGTTCATCAATCTGAAAAGCGCTTTAAAACTCAGACAAAGCAATATTTTTCCTTCTTCCTTCTTCCTTCTTCCTTCTTCCTTCTACTATTACTATTACTATTAAAAAATATGAATAAAGGTCCTGACCCGAACCTTAAATATCCAATACCTAATCAAACTCGATTAGTCTATTTAAAGAACATTATTAAAAATCCCAATATTATTGTCGGAGACTATACTTACTACGACGATTTTGAGAATCCAGAGAATTTTGAGCGGAATGTTCTCTATCATTTTGATTTTATTGGAGATAAATTAATTATTGGTAAATTCTGCTCTATTGCCTCTGATGTAAAGTTTATGATGAATGGAGGAAATCATCGTACTGACTGGTTTACAAATTATCCTTTTCCTGTGTTTGGAGAAGGTTGGGAAAAAGCAATGCCGGACTTGTGGCCAGACAAAGGAAATACTGTTATTGGTAATGATGTTTGGATTGGTTATGGAGCGGTCTTTATGCCTGGTATTCAAGTAGGGGATGGAGCAATTATCGCAACAAATTCTGTAGTAACAAAAAATGTTGCCCCATACAGTATTGTTGGTGGAAATCCTGCTAAGGAAATTCGTAAAAGATTTGAGGAAGCTATTATTAAAGAGTTGCTAGAAATTAAATGGTGGGATTGGGAAATTGAAAAAATTACTGATAATTTACAGGCAATTTGTGGAGCGGATATTAATGAATTGCTTCAATAATTAATAATTAATAATTAATAATTAATAATTAATAATTAATAATTAATAATTACCTCTCCTTCCCATTCGGCATTGGTATTTTTTTTTATTTTATATGTATAAAGAAAAAGTTGATTTAATTCCATAGCAAATTATCGAAAGGTAAAATTATTTTGGTATCAAAGTATTAACAAAATATATGGTTAGTCAACAAACAATCGATATTGTCAAATCTACTGCACCAGTACTGAAAAAACAGGGAAAACAAATTACTACTCGGATGTATGAAATAATGTTTGAAAATCATCCTGAAATCAAATCGCAGTTTGATATGTCTGCTCAAGCTGATGGTTCTCAACCTGCAAAGTTAGCTACTGCAGTTTATAGTTATGCTACTCATATTGATGATTTGGCTGGTCTAAAATCAATGGTTGAAAAAATAGCTCACCGCCATGTGCAAACTCATGTACTACCGGAACAATATCCAGTGGTAGGAGAATGTATGTTGCAAGCTATGCAGGATGTTTTGGGAGATGTAGCTACACCAGAAGTGATATCTGCTTGGGCAGAAGCTTATCAGGCGTTGGCAGAAGTTTTTATTCACCGAGAGCATGAAATTTATGAAGAGGAAGGTGTTTCCTAATTTCATTTTTTTTGAGTTAAAGAACCAGTCAGCAGTCGGCACTCAGTAGGATCATTTTTTTGACACCCTTCTTTACCGAATAATTAGGGTTTGCTGAAAAAGTCTTATGGGTGAGGGTAGGAGATAGGAGAAATGGGTACTTAGAGGAGGTAGGAGTAAGAATTTTAAGGGGGATTTTAACCCAAGTCCAAAAAGCTGATAGCTGAATGCTAAAAGCTGATAGCTAGTTAAAAAGACGGGGGAGATATTGAGCTTAATAGTTGCGGGAGAGCGTAGTGGTGTTGGCAAAACAACTGTTACGTTGGCTTTACTTTCTTATTTAAAGTGGCAAAATTTGCAGGTGCAATCATTTAAGGTGGGACCTGATTATATTGATCCGATGTTTCATCAATATGTCACGGGTAAGTCTTGTCGGAATTTAGACCCGGTGTTGACTTCCGAGGTTTATGTGCAGCAATGTTTTGCGCGAAATATTCAAGATGTTGATTTTGCCTTGGTTGAAGGGGTGATGGGTTTGTTTGATGGGGTGAGTTTTGAACCCCCCTTAGAAAGGTTTGATCCCCCCTGGCCCCCCTTAGAAAGGGGGGGAGATGAGGAGAGTGATAGCTGCTTTCCTGATTTTGCTTCTACTGCTCATATTTCTCGGTTGTTGAATGTACCTGTATTATTGGTGCTTGACTGTAGTCGGTTATCAGGTTCTGTGGCAGCGATCGCTCATGGTTTAATTTCTTTTGGCCCTACTATTAATTTTGCTGGTTTGATACTTAACCGGGTAGGGAGCGATCGCCATTTACAGTTACTTCAAAATTCCCTGAAATCTATAAATTTACCCATACTTGGGGTACTGCGACGACATCAAAATATTACTATTCCTGACCGATATTTGGGTTTAGTTCCTACTGATGAAATGCCAGATTTAGATAATTTAATTAATGATTTGGCTGATTTGGCAAAAACTTGTTTTGATTGGGAGAAATTACTACCACTTTTAAAAATTCAGAATGAGGGGTCTCAGCACTTTTCATATAGCCAAGTTATCCCTAATAACAGAATACATTTTCCACAATCAAATGTCAAGAATCTTGAGAAAAAAAAGTCGAAATTTTTGATAGGAGTAGCTCGCGATCGCGCATTTAATTTCTATTATCAAGACAACCTAGATATTCTGGAAGAGTTAGGAGCAAAAATAGTATTTTGGAGTCCCCTAAAGGATGAAAATTTACCTGCGGGAGTAGAAGGTTTATATTTTGGTGGTGGATTTCCAGAAGTTTTTGCCCAACAATTAAACGAAAATATTTTAATGAGAAAAGCTGTTCAGGCAGCAATTATTTCTGGAATGCCAACTTATGCTGAATGTGGTGGGTTGATGTATTTATCTCAGGCAATTATTGACTTTAATGGTAAGTCTTGGGAGATGGTAGGAATTTTACCAACTACGGCAATAATGGGTAAAGGTTTGAAGTTAGGATATCGGCAAGCAATTACTAATATAGATACTCCTTTATTAGAGGCAAATACACAAGTTTATGGACATGAGTTTCATCGTTCTGAATTAACTGAATTACCTGAAAGACATCTATACAAAATGTGGCGAATTGATGAGGATAAAAATCGGAGCAAGGGAACTGTTGAAGGTTGGAATTTTTATCAACTTCATGCTTCCTATCTTCATATTCATTGGGGGAGTAGGGTAGATATTCCTCGGCGGTTTCTGAATTATTTGGAAGAGGGAAGAAGGAAAGACTGAAGTTAATTTTTTTTGTCATTGCAACCGACAGGGAAGCAATCTCAAACCCTAATTTTTCGTACCTTATGCGTAAGTCCTGTTAAGTGTATTGTAGTGCGGGCATCTTGCCCGCTTCGGGGTGTACCTCACCAAAGTGGAATCTGCTCTATGTTTACTTCTCTGTACAGAGGTTGCATTGAACGTCCCTACTCCCCTGCTCAATAAAATGTAGAAATAATATAATCTCTCCTTCGACTGCTATATTCCTCACTTTCTACTTTTTTTTGGTAAAATAATAACTGTTTAATATTAATATTCAGTTTGAGAAATAAAATGACAGTATCTGTGGAATTTATTGAAGGATTAGATGAGAAAATTACAGAAGTTAGTCTGAGAAAACGCCGTAACTCTGACACAAAAATAGTTGTACTAATATTTGACCGTCTTCAAGCTACGGAAAGTTTTCGTTCCTTCACTAATAAAATAAATAAATTATGGTTGAAAGACGAGGAAGGAAATATTGAAGTTGCTCCTAGCGGGATTAAATTTTTGTCTGCTGATGAAAGTGATTTTTCTAAAGTAGAATGTTCTTTTGAAGTAGAATCTGAGGAAAATTTTGAGAGAGTCATGCGATTTTTACACCGTTATGCTGAGGCGAATGGTTTTGAATTTAAATCTAATTAAGTAACTTTGAAGAAGGAAGAAAGAAGAAGGAAAAGTATGGGGATAGTCATTTCAGTTATCTGTTATCAGTACCTCCTCATAAATTAGGAGACTCGAAATACTGAAGTTTATTTTTTTTCATCCCCTTAAAAAGAGAGGCTATTGACCTTACTTTTTGATCAACGACACGCGACTTTGTGTCCTATAACCCAAACAATTTTAACCATCGCTTGTCAGATAGAGTATAAGTATTAAACCTGCCACAGAAAAGATCAAAAAAATTTGCATAGCTATAGTAAAGAATGGGGTGGTTAGAACTTATAATGAGAATAAATCTTAGACAGGGAAATATTTTTCCCACTGTTCCCTATTCCCTATTCCCTGTTCCCTAATATAAATTAAAAATGAGTAAATCAATAGTAGTTAAACAACTGTTTACCCAAGAAATTACACCAGAAAACTTTCGACCTTTTGGACAAGTAATCTGGGCTGCAAAAGATGGCAAAAAATATGACCAAGACGATGCTCAATTAAATTTAGAAAATGGTATGCCAAGATTCTATATTATGCGGTTATTTGAAAAAGGTCGAAAGTTTACTAAAATTACTCGTCATGTAAAATGTACTCAATGTTTGGGTTCTCTAGAAGGAAAAGAATGGTTAATGGCAGTTGCTCCACCTTGTGCAGAAGATGCACCAAAATTAGAAGATATAGTTGCTTTTAAAATTCCTGGGAATTGTTTTATTAAATTAGAGGCAGGAACCTGGCACGCAGGACCATATTTAGATTATGAATTTGTAGATTTTTACAACTTAGAATTGAGTGATACAAATGAGGTAGATCATTTTACTCACAACTTTGCTAAAAGTCATAATTTAGAGTTGGAAATTGTATAAGGAAAGTCAAAAGTCAAAAGTCAAAAGTCAAAAGTAATAATTTAGGCTGTGGAAATTTTTTAAGAGTATACCAACTCATATCAAATCCGGTTAAATAGTTATTATAAATAGGACTTACGCATGAACGCTATTGGTAGGGTGTGTTAGCGCTAGCGTAACTGAGCGATGCCCCTTATGTAGTGCCTTTGCGTAAGTCCTGATAAAGTTGGTAGAGATGGGGAGATTGAAGTAATTATAGAGTTATAA
>NZ_JAAHHG010000222.1 GCF_010692555.1 Okeania sp. SIO3B5
TGATACTGAGGGAGGGATGTACCTATGAAAAAGGGCGTTTAAGAGAGGAGCCGTGTGAGGTGAAAGTCTCACGCACGGTTCTGAAGACGAGTCGGTTTGGTAACAAACTGGCTTAGTTTAACACAGTAGTTTTTGGGTGGAATCAACGCCAAAAAGATAGTATTAACATTGGTAAGAAAAATAACCAACAGTTTGTTCAAATACCTACAGCTAAGTTAAAAGTCAGGATAGCTGAATTGTCTGAGCAGTATGGGATTAAGTTTCTTGAGACTGAGGAAAGTTACACGAGTAAGGCTAGTTTTCGTATCGGATGATTTTCTGCCGACATTTGGTGAGAAACCCGAAAGGTGGGAAGCTTCAGGAAAGCGCGTCAATCGTGGCTTGTATCTTTCAGCAACAGGTCAATTAATCAATGCTGATACTAATGGAGCAGCCAATATTTTAAGAAAAGTATCGACACAGCTAGAAATCAATCTAGCCAAGGTCTGTAGGGGAGTCTTGATGCTTCCACAGCGATATAAGTTAGACAATCTAACAAAAAAATATCGTCAGCAGTGCGTAGCGTGGCAATAGCGCCCGCGTAGCATATCCGCTCAGAATCTAGGGTGTTTTAACCCCTAGAGACATCAAAGTAATGAATAAATTTTCTATTTTTGATTCAATAATTAGCCAATCTCCAGAACAATTAATTTTCTGTTTCCTATCCCCTAAAAACATAATCTTTGTATGATGAAGTGCGGAATGTGGGATATATATGATTGAAGTCCACTATGATAGAAAAATTTGAAAAAGATTGAATTGATTTATGTGGGATTTGTTCAGCTATGGAATTATATCTCTATGGCTAGAAATGGCAGGCATACAAACTATTGGGCAAAATACTGTAACCATACTCAAATGGCAAACAGGTTTACCCCAATTAATTTCACCTGAAAATTCCGAGCAAATATTAACTATAGAAGTAGATGAATACTTGAAAGGTTTGGCAGCCAAGAGATTACTAACTTCCGATGCTCAGGGTATATGGATACAGTCAGAATTCAAACTTTTGCATGGCCGCGAAGGCACAGTTCCCATGCCTGGTGCTTCCTTAACAAAAATCGCCACATCTTTAGCTGCCCTAGAAACTTGGGGACCTCAACATCAATTTGAAACCTTGGTTAGTACCACAGGCCCAATTACAAATGGAATATTGCGAGGAGATTTAGTAATTAATGGTGGTAATGACCCATATTTTGTCTGGGAAGAAGCGATCGCCCTGGGCAATGCCATCCAAAAACTGGGAATTAATCAAGTGACAGGTAATTTGATTGTAGTGGGTGATTTCTGGATGAACTATCAGACTGACCCTATAATTGCAGGCCAATTATTGCGAGAAGGTATCAATTCGGCCACTTGGTCTAATAATGTGAGAAATATCTACAACCGAATGCCACCAGGAACACTTCAGCCAAAAGTGGCGATCGCTGGTTCTGTGATATATCAAAAATCTATATCTACAGAAATTCCAATTATTCGACACAAGTCTTTGCCACTTATCTATATTCTCAAAACTATGAATGTGGAAAGTAATAATAAGTTGGCTGAAATAATAGCTAGTAATTTGGGTGGAGCAAAAATTGTCCAACAAAAAGCTGCCTGGACTGCGGGAGTGCCTCAAGCAGAAATTCAGTTAATTAATGGTTCTGGGTTGGGAGTAGAAAATAAAATTTCTCCAAGAGCGGTGAGCGGGATGTTAATTGCTATTCAAAGGTATCTTCAAACTTCTGAGTGGGTTATTGCTGACTTGTTTCCGGTATCTGGTTATGACCGAGGAACTTTAGTAGACCAGTCGAGGAATATTCCCCAGGGTTCGGCGGTGAAAACTGGAACTCTGAATGATGTGATTGCTTTAGCTGGAGTTATTCCTACTCGTGAAGAGGGTTTGGTTTGGTTTACGATGATTAACCGAAGTCCCTACTGGGAGGCAACACGGGTGGAGCAAGATAAATTTTTACAGCAATTAGTAAGTCTTTGGGGAGTTACTGAAGTACCCAAAATTATTAGTCCTAAGATTCATGGTAATAAGTTGGGTTTGGGAGCTAGCGATCGAAATCAGATTTTGGGAAAATATAATTAGGGTTTGGGCATGGAAAGTCTGTTGGTAGGGGTAGGAGACAACCCACCCCTAACCCCTCCCAGGAGGGGAGGGCTGTTTCATTCTCGATAGACACGGGGACACGGAGACACGGAGACACGGAGACACGGAGACACGGAGACACGGGGATGAAGGCTTTTAATTTATGACTAAAAGTTGATTTTTCACCATTTTAGTCAGAGCAAAAGGGATGCTTATTGGCGCTCAAAATAGGCAAATTTTGGCAAATTTCACTGTTCCACAATGCCCTCATCTCCCGTTCTCCCTAAACCTTTAATCTACAATACTTTGAAACAGCCCTACTCCCAGGAGGGGAAATAGGAGATTTGAGCAAGGTTCCAAAAATATTTCGCCTTAAAAGGCGGGGTTGTGCGACCCATATTATTTTGATGAAAATGCAGAGAATTAGAAATAATCAAATTCAGAACAACTAAGAAAAGTCTGAAAACATATAAAAAATTGATTCTTGATTTATGTTATATGCTAAAAGATTAACTGGAAAAAATGTTATTAGGACTTATATCATTTCCGGTAGCATCGGAGCGTGTATAAAATTCAAGTGGCAATAGGATAAAACCTTCTGCCTTCTGCCTCCTTCTGCCTTCTTTTTCCTTCCGAGTTGCCTAAAAAATGAAGAAAATTGGTATTAGCTTCTTCCTTTGTGAATGTGATATAAAGAAGTCGGGTTTCAAAAGAAACCTCTGCACTTAATATATAGTAAATATTTTCTCTTATGGTCATCAGTTTTGATCGAGAAACTTGTAGTAATCTCAACATAGCTGAATCCCGCGAATGGTTAGTCACAAACGGTATTGGAGGCTATGCTTCTGGTACAGTAGCTAACACCCTAACCCGTCGCTATCATGGATTACTCATCGCAGCTCTCAAACCCCCATTAGGGCGTACATTATTGCTGACAAAACTAGATGAAACTGCCAAGTATAAAGGTCTAGAGTATCCCCTTTACTGCAACCGTTGGGCTGATGGCACAGCAAACCCAGAAGGTTATCAACAAACAGAAAGCTTCTACCTAGAAGGAACAATACCAGTGTGGAAATTTACATTTGCAGACGTGGTATTGGAGAAACGGATCTGGATGGAGCAAGGAGAAAACACCACCTATATTCATTATAACTTGCGCAATGGTAGTCAACCTTTAAGCTTGGAAATCAAAGCATTAATTAACCATCGCGATCATCATCATTATACCAGCGCTCAAGATTGGCAAATCAGTACTGACAACATTAAAAAGGGAGTCCGTATACAAGCTTTTCCTGGAGCAACACCCTTATATCTGCTGACAGATCCTAATCCAGATGACAAAAATGTAGTATCTACACCTGCCAATAATTGGTATTACGGATTTAATTTAGCAGTAGAAAAATATCGCGGTCAACAAGAATTAGAAGACCACTTACACGCTGTTACTTTTCATGCACAACTTGAAGTAGGCAAACCTCTAACAATAGCTGCCAGCACAAAAGAAAATGCTACTACTAATGGCGAGAGAGAACTAGCTTTTCATCGTAATTGCGAACAACAAATAATCCAAAAATTTGCTACTACCAAAACATCTAACTCAGAACTCAAAAATCCAGTCATTAAATTCTGGAAATCATTTACCCAGACAAAAGCTCAACCTACTGCAAAAAAGACCCCAGACTGGATCAACCAATTAGTATTAGCAGCTAACCAATTTATTGTCGATCGCAAATCCCCTAAACATCCATACGGCAAAACTATCCTTGCAGGTTATCATTGGTTTGAAGACTGGGGTCGCGACACAATGATTAGTTTACCTGGTTTAACTCTTGGTACAGGGCAATTTGATGTCGCCCGGTCTATTCTGCTCACCTTTGCCGAGTATGTTGACCAAGGAATGTTGCCAAACCGCTTCCCCGATGGTAGTAGTACACCAGATTATAATACTGTGGATGCCACACTTTGGTATTTTGAAGCAGTTCGTGCATACTATGAAGCTACTGGCGATCACAAACTTTTAGTAGAATTGTTTCCAATTTTAGCAGAAATCATTGACTACTATCGCCGAGGTACTCGCTACAATATTCAGTTAGATACTGATGATGGTTTAATTTATGCTGGTGAAGCAGGTTCACAGATTACTTGGATGGATGCCAAAGTAGGTGATTGGGTAGTGACACCGCGTATTGGTAAACCCATTGAAATTAGTGCCCTCTGGTATAATGCTCTGCAAATCATGGATAAGTTTGCCCAACAGTTGGGTAAGGATAATCTAGATTATGAAAGGTTGGCAAGGTTGATAAAGGAAAAGGGTTTTGCTCGTTTCTGGAATCAGGAGGAAGGTTATTGTTACGATGTACTTGATACACCTAATGGTAATGATGCTGCTTTGCGACCTAATCAAATATTTGCTTTATCATTACCTGCGATCGGGAAATTTAGTTACCCATCTCTACTAACTCCAGAGCAGGAAAAACAAGTGATGGATATATGCACGCACAAGTTATTGACTCCCTATGGTTTACGCAGTCTAGCTAGTGACGATCCTGAATACAAGGGTGTTTATGGAGGCGATATTTATCAACGTGATGGTGCTTATCATCAAGGTACTGTCTGGGGTTGGTTGATTGGTCATTATGCTTTAGCACATCTACGAATCTACAACAACCAAGCAAAAGCTGAGGAGTTATTAAAACCGATGGCAGAGCATTTAACGGTGCATGGTATTGGCAGTATTAGTGAAATTTTTGATGGAAATGAACCGATGACACCCCGTGGTTGTATTGCTCAAGCGTGGAGTGTTGCAGAAGTTTTGCGAGCTTGGTCAGTAATTCATCAAGTTAGTTAAAATTTAGAAGAAAGCTGTATTTATATCATGTCCGGTTGAATACTTACACTTTGGAGGAAGGAAGGCAGAAGGCAACCCACCCCTAACCCCTCCCAGGAGGGGAAGGCAGAAGGGAAGAAAAGGTTAAAAGGGATAAAGTTTTTTTATCACTAATTATCCGGACATGATATTAGAGGAATATTTGTAATTAAGGCAATCTCTGAGACTATGGAGATTGCTTTACTTACTTTAAAACGGTTTTATATCATGTCCGGTTGAATAGTTACACTTTGGAGGAAGAAAGGCAGCTATGCTGCTATGCTGGAGGCAGAAGGGAAGAAAAGATTAGAAGGGATAAAGTTTTTTGATCACGCTATTATCCGGACATGATATTATGCTAAGTTTGGCGATCGAAAGAACCGTTATTATGAAGGTAAGGTAAAAGACAGAAGGCAGAAGGGAAAGAAAAGTTCAAAGGGAGAAAGTTTTTTTTATAGAAAGTTTTTTTATAACTGAGGCGTTGGTGAAAAGAGGTATGATATCATGTCCGGATAAGAGTGCGAACAAAAAACTTTCTCCTTATATTCCTCTTTATTCTTCTTTCTTCCCCTCCTGGGAGGGGTTAGGGGTGGGTTGACTCCTGAGGACTGACTCCTGACTCCTCAATAATTAAGATTAATATCATACACGCGCTTCACCAACGCCATAACTGATTATCCGGACATGATATTAGATCATTTCCGGTAGCATCCTTTGTGTATAAAATTAAGGTGACAATAGGAGAAAACCTTCTGCCTCCTGTCTTCAGCCTTCCTTCCACCAAAGTCTAATTATTCAACCGTACATGATATCACTCATGAATCATAAGTCTAATTATTCAACCGTACATGATATAAATCATGAGTCATCAGTCTAATTATTCAACCGTACATGATATGAATCATGAGTCATCTTATTCAACCGTACATGATATGACTCATGAGTCATAAGTTATGAGTCAAGAGTCATGACTCTTAGATTAACTATCTAAAAACAGGACTTACGCAAATTCACCTTAAAAACGCCATATACCATATATAGGAACGCCATTCGGAGCTTTGCGGAGCGCAAATGGCATTGGCTAACGCCAAGCTCCGCTTTACATGTCGCGGAGCGTTAACAGTTATGCGACAGCAAAACGCCCTCACTCGATATTCGGGAGGAAATCATAGTGTTAACTCATGAGTCAAAAATTATAGTGTTTTTTTTACAAAGGTAGGCTACAAAGCTTATGCATTCTGCCTTCTGCACTTTAAGCCAAAATATCTGTATTCATGTTAATGGTTAATGAAAACTGCTATAAGTTAAGTGTTTATGCTGAATATCTTCCTCAGGATTTGACAAATAAAGATGATTTATATAGTATAAGTACTCAAGCAAATCAAGTTTAATATTTCAAGCCTATGACTTCAGATGGAATCTAGGTGAGATCTATAAAAAAATATAAATATATGCAATATGTTCTTTGAGGATATGCAACTATTCTAGAAAAGTTCGGCATTGTCTGGCTAAAGTGTTTATTCAGCAGTCAAATGACCAGAAGACCAACTTTTTGATGTTGATATTACCTTAAATGTGACAAATGCTTTATATTTTATATTTGTAAGATTGTCTTTACGTACTTATACGGTGAGTTTTATGAAGATTTATTAAAGTTCCCATCAATTGTCTAGACAAAACTACTTAGATTCTTTATAATATATATTTGAGAAGATTTTTTTTACGTAGTTATACGGTGAGTTTTATGAAGATTTCTTGAAGTTACCATCAGTTGTCTAGACAAAAGCACCTAGGTTATGTATAAATACATATGGTGCTATGTTTCTTTGAATACCCACAATAAAAAATTGAGGGAATAGAGAACTGAAAGCCTTTTGTGACAGGGGGTAAGCCAGTTTTTTTAGTTATAAAGAGACAAGTCTATTGTTGATTGACTTCATATTGAAATAAGCAAATAGTTTAATATCTTAAAGATTTTATTGACTCTATTTTGTGTTCTGTAACGTTCTTCAACAACATCACAAACCTTTAAGTCAGGACTTGTGCATAACCACCATATCTAGTAGGAGCGATTTCCTAAGATCATGCTCCGCAAACGCGAATCGCCCCTACACATAGGGGATGATTTGATATCTTTCGTAAATCCTGTAAGTGTGAAATTCACTTAACCATACTTTTGTTTGATCTGAAAAAATTTACCATACTATAAAACCATGAAAACATCTACTTTGAAGGTATCTACTTCCAGAATCTTTGAAACTTTTGATATCCGTGCAGCCAAAACTCTGAAAGAGCAACGAGAATTAGGAGAAAGGATTGTTGCTGCATTGCAGAGAGACTCATTAATTCAAATTAAAAAAAATTACCAAGAAGATTTACTAACTGCACGAGCACTCTTGCAAAATAAAAAGTTTAATCGACTTCCACAAGATGAAAAAATTAAATTCGTCAGCGATACGACTTATACCGGGTATGTATTCTCCGGGGAGGAGAAAAAAGGAGGTCGCTACGATCAAGTAGAGGTATACACGGTGTTCCCTCACTTTGATCGAGACAACGAGCGTGTCAAAACACTTCGCCTTCCTTGCCACGGTGAAGCAATCTACCCCTCAATAGACTACAAAGATGCTATTGAAGCCTACATGAAGGCCACTGGCAATATGTGCGATCAACTTATAGAAATAATCGGCTTAGGACTAGGACTAGAGCCAAACCATTATCTGTCAGAAATGGTTCGGGATGGATTCCACCATGCCAGGGTTTTACGCTTTAAGAGTCAAAAAGAAGCAGGAGGTGCATCCAATGGGATATCTGCCCACTCTGATTATGGCTTTCTGATTGCCGCCTCCCAAGATGATGTTGGTGGATTATGGGTGAGGCCGGTTGTCAATGGGGAAAAAAGGGGAAGAAATTACCTAGAAGAAGAAACCACTATTGGAGCTTATGACGATAAACCAGGTTGGGCGTTTGTCACCCCACAGGAATCTGTCTGGACAGTATTTGTGGGCGATATGATGGAACTCGCCACTCAAAGAAAGCTAAAAGCCAATATTCATAAGGTAAAGCTCAATGAGGAAAAAGAGCGATTTGCCATTGCTTACTTCCACGAACCCAAATTCAACCAGACTTTCGAGGCTGTCAACTCAAGGGGTAAAAAGAAAGAAATAGTCTACGGCAAGCACCTAACCAATATGTATGTCAAAGCCTATCCCAATCGAAGCACAACAAAAAGAATCGAATCGGAAGAACTTTGTAAAAATATAGATAGACTGCCAAAAATCAGCCTATAATTTGACAAGGATGAGGTTTTGTTGCATGAAGGTTGTGATTCCCGTCGGAGCGATCGCGAATCGCAACAGCCTCAATAGATAATCGTAGGTTTCTAAGAACAGAATTTTGTTTCCTGAGTAATCGTGATAATAAATTTGGGTTACTTTGCCAAGGTAAGCATTTGACATAGTTTTTCTCTTTTCTATTTTGTAGTTATTGCAATGCTAATACGTGATACTTCAGTGAATTTAGACCATGTCTATTGTCCCTAATAAGTTTCAGGCAAGGTGTAATTAGTCTAAACTCTAGATGAAAGTAATCTACTTTGATTATAAGCAGAAATTATCCCCACTGCCATTAGAAAAAACACGGTTAAATTTAGGGGTTTGCAGTTCTTGCAATGCTAATACGTGATACTTCAGTGAATTTAGACCATGTCTATTGTCCCTAATAAGTTTCAGGCAAGGTGTAATTAGTCTAAACTCTAGATGAAAGTAATCTACTTTGATTATAAGCAGAAATTATCCCCACTGCCATTAGAAAAAACACGGTTAAATTTAGGGGTTTGCAGTTCTTGCAATGCTAATACGTGATACTTCAGTGAATTTAGACCATGTCTATTGTCCCTAATAAGTTTCAGGCAAGGTGTAATTAGTCTAAACTCTAGATGAAAGTAATCTACTTTGATTATAAGCAGAAATTATCCCCACTGCCATTAGAAAAAACACGGTTAAATTTAGGGGTTTGCAGTTCTTGCAATGCTAATACGTGATACTTCAGTGAATTTAGACCATGTCTATTGTCCCTAATAAGTTTCAGGCAAGGTGTAATTAGTCTAAACTCTAGATGAAAGTAATCTACTTTGATTATAAGCAGAAATTATCCCCACTGCCATTAGAAAAAACACGGTTAAATTTAGGGCTAGTAACTGTTGGCTATAATCTGGTATAATATATGATAATCTATGATAATCTCCCATTAAGATAGCTCAATTGCATAGCAAAATAGCTAATATCAGAAAAGATACATTACACAAGCTAACTACTTACTTGGCTAAAAACCACAGCCAGATAGTGATAGAAGACTTAAATGTATCAGGAATGATATCAAATCATAAGCTAGCTAAAGCTGTTGCTAACATGGGTTTTTATGAGTTTCGTAGACAGCTAGAGTACAAATGTCAACTGTACGGCTCGGAGCTAATCGTTGTTGATAGATGGTTTCCTAGTTCTAAAACTTGCAGTAGGTGTGGAACTGAATCGCGAGTCTCTGCTTTTATCAGAGCGCGTGTTCAATTGCGAACACTGCAATTTTAGCTGCGAACGAGACTTGAATGCAGCGTTAAATTTAGCTATGGCGGTCAGTTTGCTCCGCAACGCTAGCGCGTTTCGCGCCAGCGTTGCGAAGCAAACGACCGTGTCAGCTTGTGGACTGGATAACGCCGACGTTGCCAGGTAGAAGCAGGAATAGAACAGATTATCAGCAAGAAAATCATAGATTTATGTAGATAATCGTAGGTTTCTAAGAACGGAGATGAAAGTAATCTACATTTACAGCGGATTCCACCAAGGGTAAGGTAAACCCCGAAGCGGGCATCTTGCCCGCACTAGGAAGATTTAATTGTTAATATCTGTACTTCATATACTGGGAATCTACTGTATTATATCATGTCCGGTTGAACAGTTATAAATAAGGGAGTAGGGAGTAGTAGACTGACACAGCTAAAACTGTGCATTAGTTTTTAACTTGAAAATTCTTAATGCATGACTTTTGACTTTTGAATTGAATCTAATGCACCATTTTAGCTGTGTCGATCCAGTAGTGGATTGTTTCACCTAAAATAGTGCATTTGCTTTTTTTTGTCACCCCATCCCCCCATCACCCCATTTTCTGCCGATAATCTTTACAAAAATTACTGAAGCATTATTATTACTTATATTAGGTGAAGTCCCATCGGAAGCATAGCATTATTTTGGGAATTGGTATAATATCATGTCCGGATAATTAGTTATAAAAAAACTTTCTCCTTCAACTCCAGTTCTTCTTCTTTCTTCCCTCTTTACTCCTGACTCCTGACTTCCCCTCCTGGGAGGGGTTAGGGGTGGGTTGACTCCTGACTCCTCCGTCGTTATTTATTTATCACTGTTCAACCGGACATGATATAAGTCCTGTATCTGTTATAATCAAACCAAAAAAGTTGGTGGGTTAAAAAATGCTTCAAATAGCTATTGAAGGTTTAGATGCTGTCCAAGCTACTGAAGAAATTCTGGCAATTGAAGGTATAAAAGGTAGTTATAAAATAGATTCAGATGGCAATGAAAAAGGTATTACTTTAGCAACCATCGCGACAATAGTTGGAATTGGTGCAGGAACTTCTGTCATTATTAATAATACTTTAACCATTGCAGAGAAGATTTTTCAGTGTTTCAAAAAACATGAGAAAAAACTAGAGGATGTCGAAATTGTTTCTGGAGAAAAGCGACTTTTACTGAAAGAGGCAACTGTAGAACAAATTAAAGATATTCTGGAAAGTTTCTGAGAAAATAGCTATGCAAATTCTTCACCTAGACTTGAATTTAATAGGGGATGATTATGCCAAATTCCGATACTTTTGGAATAATCCCAATGATTACCAATCTTATCAATTATCTCTGACAAAAATTTATGCTCTAATTGAAAAGTTAGAGAGAGGTTATTACACCAGAGTGCCAGATGAATACGCCAAAACTGGTCAAATACTTTATAACTGGTTGGATGGAAATGACCGTATTTTGCAAAGAGAACTTGATAAATATCGACGGGAAGGAATTGTTTTAGCAATTTCTACTTCAGAAAGATTAGCTCATTTACCTTGGGAAGTGCTACATGATGGTAAAGGATTTTTAGTTCAGCGTAAACCAGTAATTATTCCTGTTCGTTGGGTGACAGATAGTCAACAACTTTATTTTCAAAATCAACCTCATAATCGAGCATTAAATGTTGTGTTTATGGCAAATTCTCCCCGCAATATGGGAGACCATTTTTCTGAACTTGATTTTGAAGCGGAAGAGGGAAGTATTTTAGAAGCAACCAAGCGATCGCCTTTATATTTAGAAGTAGAAGAAAGTGGTTGTTTGACTGAGTTAGGTTATCTGGTGGAAAGTTACGAACAGAATTTTTTTGATGTTGTTCATCTCACAGGCCATGCAACATTTCGGAATGAAAAACCTTGCTTTGTTACTGAGACAGAATATGGAGATGCAGAATATAGTAGTGCGGAAGATATTGCTACAGAATTACAATTTCAGCACCCTAAACTAATTTTTCTATCGGGTTGTCGGAGTGGATATTCACATCAGGAAAATATTCCGTCAATGGCAGAATCTTTATTAAGTCAAGGTGCAACAGCAGTTTTAGGATGGGGCGATCGGGTATTAGATACAGACGCAACAACAGCAGCAGGAAAGCTATATCAGGGGTTGTCTTCTGGTAAGGGAGTAACGGCAGCATTAGCGGAAACTTACCAGGAATTAATTAAGGTTAATGCTAAAGACTGGCATAAATTACGACTTTATGTGGCGGGTAGTTTACCGGGAGCGTTAGTAACTCCCTTGAGAAAACCAGCTAGGAAACCTGCACCCCGTTACCGGAAAACCACTGAATTTAGAGATCCAGAAGGTAAACTTAGGGTTGCTACTCGTAAAGATTTTGTGGGGCGTCGCCGTCAGTTACAAAATTGTCTCCGTGCTTTTAAGTTGGATGATAAGTTGGGAGTATTAATTCATGGTATGGGAGGTTTGGGAAAAAGTACCATTGCTTCTCGACTTTGGGAACGTTTATCGGAATATGAAAAGGTTTTATGGTGGCGACAAATTGATAATTCTAATTTTGTGGAAAAATTGGCAGATAAATTGAGAGATGCTGACTTACGTTTTGCTTTAAAAGATAATCAAAATGAACTTAAATATAGGTTACGAGATTTGTTTGAAAATTTGATTGAAGCTGGAGAAAAATCTTTTCTTTTCCTCTTTGATGACTTTGAATGGAATCTCGAACCTCGTGAAGGGGAATATGTTTTGAAACCTGAAGCAGCAGAAGTTTTAAATGCTTTGGTTTGGGCAATTCAAGAAGTAGGTGCGAGGGAAAAAATTATTATTACTTGTCGCTATAAGTTTCAATCTGAATTATTAAGTGAATTTTGGGTGCAAGGGTTAAAGCCATTTCGCAAAGCTGACTTAGGGAAAAAATTGAAGCGTCTGGAGAATTTTAATTCTGGAAAAATTGATGAAAAGTTAATTGAAAGAGCGTTAAAACTTGCTGATGGAAATCCTCGTTTATTGGAATGGTTGGATAAAGATGTACTTGTTTGTGAGGATATTGAGGGGAAGTTAAGTCAGCTTGAATCTAATTCTGAAGATTGGCAAGGAAAAGTGATTTGGTCTGAACTTTATGCACAAATTGATGAAAAGATTGCACGGGTATTGAGTCATTGTTTGGTGTTTGAAATTCCTGTACCAATGTCTGCTTTGGAGGTAGTTTGTGAATCTATTTCTGGTTATCAAGAACAACTGAAGAGAGGGATTGATTTAGGTTTAATAGAGGTTAGTTCGGAAGTAGAAGAATCTGAGCGTGTTTATCGAGTTTCGCAGATTTTACCTCGGATTATTTCGAGTATTAAATTGCCGGATTTTCCTGAAGTTTATTCTTTGTATGAAAAAGGTTCGGAAAAGTTGTTTGAGTTGTGGGGTGCGAAAGACAATATAACTAATAAAAAATCGTTTAGTTTATATTTTGAAAGAAGCGAGGAAAAATGGCGTGAAATTTTCCGGTTAAAGTTTGCCAACAAAGAAAATTCTGAGAGATTTCGACAGGGGTTTTCTAAAATACTTGAGGTAGGACATTATACAGTTGATCCAGCTTATGAGTCTGAATTTAGGCAAAGCAAAACTGAACTACAAGAGGATAGTTTGTGTGTTCAATTAGAAGAATATTTGCGTCAAGGTAAATGGAGAAAAGCTGATGAGGAGACTTTATTTATTTTTTATCAAGTAATGGTATTAAAGAATATTCACAGAGTATATATTTATGATGAGATTCCACTTTCAATACTGAGAGAAATAGACAAACTTTGGGTAAAGTATAGTAATGGTAGATTTGGCTTTTCTGTGCAAAAGAAAATTTATCAGAGCTTGGGGGGAACGGGAAAGTATAATCAGAAAGTATGGGAAGCGTTCGGTGACAAAGTTGGATGGCGCCAAGAAGAAAAATGGTTGTTTCACTCAGATCTAACTTTTAGCTTAGATACGCATTATGTGGGACACTTGCCTTTTGGGCATCCGATCAACATTACCTGGTATCAACACCCGTTCTCAAACATCTACTTAAATTGGACAAGAAATGTGTATGAGCCGTTCTCTTCTCTCGCGCAAAGGCTTATAGAATCTAACATATAAGCGTTTCAGCTACCTTATCAGTTATCAGTCATCAGTTTTTGATAATTCATTTATTGGCGATCGCTCAGATACCATTTATCAGTTTTTGATAATCTATTTATTGGCGATCGCTCAGATACCAGTTATCAGTATTAAAAAATTGCATTGCCACCTCTTGTTGTGAGGTACTTCTACTTTTCTATAAAAAGAGATTATCTCTATTCATCTGAAAGTAAAATTACAGCAATTTCGGAGGCGCGTGAGTAATTTTTGTAACACAAGCATCTTGCTTGTTACAGGCTGGAAGCCTGTGTTACAAAAACTGTACCTTACCATCCTCAAAAATGCTGTAATTAATTTGAATATCTGACAACTGAACAGCTAGTTTCAATAGTCTCCAAATTATCTTCCCGCAGTAATTATTAGAGGTTTTGATGGATTTAAAATTAGTTAAATCCCTAGCAGAAATTATTAACAACTTAACCCCATAAGAAAAACAGGTTTTGGGAACAATGATTAATTTAATTCAAGATAATAACCAACCTGAAAATCAATCTTGGCATGAGTTTATTGAAAACACCTATGGGAGTATTCAAGATGAAACTTTTGTCAGACATTCTCAAGGTAATTTTGAGCAGAGAGAATTATTTGAATGATTTATTTAGAGGTACACCCACACGGGCAAGATGCCCGCACTGGAAACATTATTCAAGATGAAATTTTTGTCAGATATTCTCAAGGTAATTTTGAGCAGAGAGAATTATTTGAATGATTTATTTAACTGAAATTACCATGAGTAAAACTCTATTAAAACCAGAAAATTCAACTCTATTAACAGGAATTAGATGGGAAACTTATCAAGCATTATTGTTAGATTTAGCAGAAAATCCTGGTAAAAAATTGACCTACGATCAAGGTGCATTAGAAATTATGACTCCCTTGCCAGAACATGAAATTAATAAAGGTTTTTTAGGACGACTGGTACAAACAACTACAGAAGTATTAGGATTAGAAATATCGAGTCTTGGTTCGACAACATTAAGTCGAAAAGATTTGCAAAAAGGGGTTGAACCAGATGAATGTTATTACATCACCAATGAGGAATTAGTACGAGGTAAAATTAATTTTGATTTTAATCGCGACCCGCCTCCAGATTTAGCAATTGAGATTGATATTACCAGAAGTTCTTTAGACCGTTTAACAATTTATGCTGCTTTAGGTATCAGAGAAATATGGAGATTTGATGGGGCAAACTTATTTATTTATTGTTTAGAAAATGGGAGTTATCAGGAGCAAGAAAAGTCAAAAGTTTTGCCAATTTTATCCAAGTCAGTTATTTTAAATTTTCTCATTAGGCGAGGAGAAAAAGGAGAGAATGCTTTGCTCAATGAATTTCGTCTATGGTTAGAAAACCCGAAGATTATTCAGGAATAGAATCTACATTCTACAGTTCAATTTGTGATTTTTGTCAGGGAGGTGAGATAGTTCTGCAAACTGTTCCGGAACAGATAATTGAGCAAAACACTATTGTTGGATAATGCCCTTTATTAAGCAGTAATAGAATCTACATTCTGCACTTCAATTTGTGATTGTTGTCAGGGAGGTGAGATAGTTCTGCAAACTGTTCCGGAACAGATAATTGAGCAAAACACTATTGTTGGATAATGCCCTTTATTAAGAAGTAATAGAATCTACATTCTACAGTTCAATTTGTGATTGTTGTCAGGGAGGTGAGATAGTTCTGCAAACTGTTCCGGAACAGATAATTGAGCAAAACACTATTGTTGGATAATGCCCTTTATTAAGAAGTAATAGAATCTACATTCTACAG
>NZ_JAAHHG010000223.1 GCF_010692555.1 Okeania sp. SIO3B5
GTCAGGAGTCAGGAGTCAGGAGTCAGGAGGGAAGAAAGAAGAAGAAGGAGAAAGTTTTTTTATCACTAATTATCCGGACATTATATAAGATAGTGAATCTGAATTTCCTACGGAATGCTCCGCAAACAGAATTTAGAATTCTGAATTTCCTACGGAATGCTCCGCAAACAGAATTCAGAATTCAGAAGGGAAGAGAACTCAGAATTATTTCCGCTCTGGGTGAAGATGGAACATTTTTTTATACCGAATTAAACAGATTTGATATCAATTCTAAATTCTAAATTCTAAATTCTAAATTCTTTAACACGCACCAGATTTTTTTAATACTACCCAGATAGTTTTCCAAATTAATTGGAAGTCGTATGCAATAGACCATTTCTGCTGATATTTCAAATCCAGACGTACTACTTCTTCAAAGTCTTTAATATGAGAACGACCATTAGTCTGCCATTCTCCAGTAATTCCAGCTTTTACGTCTAATCTATGCCAGTGATGAGCTTTATAATTTTTGACTTCATCAATAGTAGGAGGGCGAGTTCCTACTAAGCTCATTTCTCCCTTGAGAACGTTCCAGAATTGAGGTAGTTCGTCTAAGCTAGTTTTGCGCAGAAAATTGCCTAGACGGGTGACTCTAGGGTCGTTATCATTTTTAAAGATGTTGCCATGAGCCTCATTTTTTACTAGATGTTTCAAGTTTTCTGCATCAACAACCATGGAACGAAATTTTATGATGCGGAAGGTTTTGCCTTGAAAACCACAGCGTACCTGGGTGTAAAATAATGGGCCGGGATTCTCTAATTGCATGAAAATGGCAATGGGAATGGCAACTATTGTGGTGATCGCTAATCCGACTAAAGCTCCCAAAATGTCAATCAAGCGTTTGGTTTTGCTGTTGACAGATGGATGAGTTGTTTGTTTATATAGATTAGCTGAGTAGTTTGGTTGTGAAATTACTAGAGAATTCATCTTTTAACAGAAGTAAGAAGGAAGAAGGAAGAAGGAAGAAGGAAGAAGGAAGAAGGAAGAAGGAAGAAGGAAGAAGGAAGAAGGAAGAAGGAAGAAGGAAGAAGGAAGAAGGAAGAAGGCTTTAGTTACAGCAGATTCCAAGTATATGAAGTACAGATATTAATAATTAAATCCTATCGAGTGCGAGCATCTTGCTCGCGCAGGTGTACCTCACTAAAGAAGAAGGAAGAAGGAAGAAGGCTTTAGTTACAGCAGATTCCAAGTATATGAAGTACAGATATTAATAATTAAATGTTTCCAGCCCGATCATCTTGCTCGCGAGGAAGCATCTTGCTCGCGCAGGTGTACCTCACTAAAGTGGAATCCGCTGTATCTACAAATAACAGGTAGATTAATCAATTGGGCGTTAGTTGTTTTTTTTCTTTCAAAACAGCTACGCTAACACTTTGTTATACCCAACCTAGCACCTAAAACCTACAACCTTCTTCCAACCTACAACCTACCACCTTCTTCAATTTTGGAGACGATCGCTTGTAATTGTTGTTGAGATTCAATATTTCCTTGCTGTTGATACAGTTCTGCTGCTTTGCGAAAGTCGGTGATCGCTTGTTGAATTTTTCCCTGTTGATAATAAATGTTTGCTCGGTTGGAATATATCTGAGGTAAGTCTGGTTGCAGTTTGATTACTTGCTCGTAGTCATTTAAGGCATTTTGGTGATTTTTGACTGCATGATGTATAGTAGCTCTATTTCCATAGATTTTGATTTTAGTACTGTCGTCGGTAGCAAATTCTAATGCTTTGTTGTAATCTGATAATGCACCTTTGAGGTCTGCTAGTCTTTGTTTGGCGTAAGCTCGATTATAATAAGCGTCTGCCATTTCGGGATTAATTTTTATGGCCTGGTTATAGTCTTTGAGTGCTTGTTCATAATTTTTTGCTTGGAAATGAGCGTTGGCGCGGTTATTGTACAACATGGCATCGTTGGGGTCTTTTTCAATGGCTTTGTTGTAATCAGTTAGTGCCCCTTGATAGTCTTTTTGGGCTACTTTTTCTACTGCGCGATCGTTAATAGCTTCTACTTCGGTGATTTTTTGGCAAGCTATGTTTAAGCTACTGAGGGTAGTAGCTATTGTGAGAATGAGAAGAGTTTTGTAGATTTTATTCATGATTTTTGTAGTTGGTAATTTGCCGCTACGCGGAAGTCAAAAGTCAAAAGTCAAAAGTCAAAAGTTAGAAGTAACGCACCGAAACCCTATATCTGTTGTCAGCTATTGGTAGGGTGTGTTAGCGGTAGCGTAACTGAGCGAAACCCTATATCTGTTGTCAGTGCGTAAGTCCTGAATTATTAACTGCAACATTTATATCTCAATAGAGCGATCGAAAATAAATCAGCTAATATTAGACAACGGGACACAAAGTATGTTGATGAATCTCTAGAGGGTGAAAAGCAAGTACAATTCTATCCTTCGGTACTCCAGCATCAAGAAGTTTACGTGTAAGACCATTTTCTATATCATCGTAGTGAATCCAAATTTTCTCATTGCGGATTTCAGCATGGGCAATAGTACCATATACACGGCGACCATCTTTCCATCCTTTATAGACTAATAGAAAATGATTACCATCTCTACTAACACTGGCGTATGTCTTCATATTATCATAGTGGTAAGGAAGAACGGCGTAGTATTGCCAGATTTTTATCAGTGTTTCATGCCACTTTTCGAGGTCTAAGAGTTGACTTGTAGTTTCCATTGAATAATTTTTTTTATTTGGATAGGGGTGAATAGTCATTTTGCTCGGCAACGTGTTTGCGTAGTATTCTGTAGGAATGTGTAATTAACTATGACGTTTGTATCTCAATAGAGCGATCGCTGTCATTCCTAGCATTGCCATTGCACTTGGTTCGGGAACTTTCTCTGGTTGCCCACCACCGCCTGGTGGGGTAGGTTCAGGAATAGGATCGGGTTCAGGACTAGGATCAGGTTTAGGACTAGGATCGGGTTCAGGACTAGGGTGTGGAGGAACTGGTTGAGCGACTTGAGCAAAAAAGTTGTCAAATCCTACCCCAATATTATTATTCTTTGTTCCTGTAAATTCTAATAGCACAGAAGAAATATCTGCACTGAGATTTTCAAATAACCAAGGAGTGGCTACTCCATCACCAGTATTGTTATATCTGGGACCGGAAGTGAAGACTTCCCAATCTAACAGGTTATTAGAAATATCAAATGCTTTAACTGTCCATTCTTCAGTTCTTGAATTTCTATTTCTCTGGTCAATATCTAAAATCTCACCAGATGCAATTGACACGGGTTGAGCGTATTCAATGAATAGAGATTTCGGTCTTTCCTTTCCTCCATCGTCATCGGTTATAAAGAAATTACCGTTTGCTGCGCTTATAGGTCTATCCTTACGTGTTCCGTTATTTGTTGTGAACCCAGTCTTCTTAGGTCCACCAACTTCAGCCAACACAGGAAACCCTCCCCCTATTAGACTAAAAGTCATGCCATAGTCATTTAGAAATTGATTGTGAATTGGCATCCCCTCATACCAGTTAGGTATGCTTTCAAAGCCAAGAGTTGCTGCCTGAGCGGATTGAGATGTAGCAATTCCCAGAAAAAGGGAAGTAGTCAGTCCAAGATATCTTGAACAAGTATTGAATAATTTCATAACTTTACGTTAATAAACAAAAAGTGGTTGAGAGGCGATCGCTCAATTTGACTAAAAAGGGCGATTATATGTGATTAACTACGACGACGTTTATAACCCAATAAAGCGATCGCTGTTACTCCTAGCATGGCCATTGTACTAGGTTCAGGAACTGGCTCCGGTTCGACAGGTGGAGTTGGTTGAGGCAATAACTTAGCATTGATACTAGAATTAAAAATGTTATCCGCTGGATTCAAAAATGCACCAGTAATTCCTGCCCCAACTTCCGCAGCAAATAGAGCAATAGGTTCATCTCCTCCTGTAGAATTAATAGTCTGAGTTGCCACGGCATTCCTAGCAGAAAAACCTCTGGCAATAGTCGTGTCAAAATTAACAGGAGAATATTCTGTAACCCGATAAGAATCTTCAGCAAATAATCGTTTGGACTGCTCTACACCAGTATTTTGCTCAAAAATCCGGAAGTCAGCATCAGGATCTTCACTAATAGGTGTGCGAAGAATATTTGCTATCCCGAAACCATAGTCATTTCCAGAATCAGGGGTGCCAATAGGGTTACCATTAACATCCAGGAGATTCCAATTGAAAGAAATTAGTTCTCCTTCATCGAAATCATCTACTGTGATTACGAAACCATCTAAAACATTATTACCATCATCAACGGTCTCCCAGTCAGCAACTTCAGGAGTACCAAAGAAAGGGTTCGAGTGCCCTACAACTTCACAACCAGGAACTAAAGCGCAAGCATCGGGAGTGTTTCTCGGCCCAACACCAAGCAAGTCACGGTTTGGTATTGATCCGTTGACAGAGGTATTAGAGTCAAACTGACTGGCATCCCATTGAATTGCTGTTTTAGTTGATTGCACTACTTTACTACTATTGGCCAATAGTAGATTTCCCGGTAGGGGTTCTGCATCAGGACCGTTAGGACGACCGTTATTATCAACTCCTGCACCTGCAAAAGAGGGTCTTTCGTCGATGATGGGGAAAAAATCTGTTCCTTCATTGAGGGCAATACGAACCCCAGCAGCAGGTTTGTCTGACCAGTTGAGAACTTCAAAAGCTAGTTGAAATTTATCTCCTTCTGGATCGTCTTCTACAGCTTTAATATCAGTGAATCGGAAGTGGTAGACTGGAGGTTGTTTCGTTTCCGGTGCCTGCTGTTGCTGAATATCTCGGACGTTGATGTCAATAAATGCGTTTGTGAAAGAGGTTGTAGTTAAACCACCAGTTCGTAGTTGGTTCAAGTTCCATGCTGCACCACCATTGGCAAGAGCTAAGTCTACATAATCTGGTTTAGTATTCTCAAAACTACTGGTAACGACACCATTTAGGGATGGAAGTTGGGTCGTTGTGTATCCACCTATACCGTCAGCAATATAAGCATTTGCTTCAGAGTTTACTCCAATAGCATTATTTACAAAGTTGGCGTTGATTATAGCATTCAATAAAATATCATCTTGAGTGTCTTCAGTTCCTCGCTGTAACCCTGCTAGGATATCGGTGGAATTGAGACTAGGGTTGCCATTATCTCGGTCTTCGTCTGTCACCAGGATGAAGCTAACAGCAGCATCTTCCCGAAAGGTATAGTTATTCAGAGCAAAGTCAATGGCAGAATAACCATCTTCAAAACTGCCAGATACGAGTAAGTTATTCGTTGCAGTGGCAAATTCAGCAGAAGTTCCAAAATTGGCTCCACCTACAGGGACAGAACGCCCCAAGTAATCCGGGCGATTACTACCAAATCCAACAAGACCAAAGCGTTGGCCTGTGAGACCTTGAGTTTGCAGAACTGCATCTAGCTGCGGAATCATGGTGCCGATCCATTCTTGCTCGCCCAACATAGAATTGGATTCATCAATGAGAACGACTACATCAGCGCTTTGTAAGGTAGCGGCGGTTGCAGCAGGAGATCCTGCAATCAGGAAAGCTAGGTGAAAAGTCCCAATTTGTAAGTATGGGTCTTTTAGGTTCATTAGTTTTGTCCTTTTTAGGTTTGAAATAGCGGTCAGCGGTCAGTTATCAGCTATCAGCTTCTCAAGGTCTAATGTAGGAGTGTTTTGAAAACCCCTACATATGTATGTGATTAACTACGACGCTGACGTTTGTAACCAAATAAGGCCATCGCTGTTAAACCTAGCATTGCCATTGTGCTTGGTTCAGGCACAGACTCTGGTTGTGTGCCATCGCCTGGTGGGTTAGGGTCAGGAATAGGATCGGGAATAGGATTAGGGTTGGGATTAGGGTTAGGGTTGGGATTAGGATTAGGGTTGGGATTAGGATTAGGGTTGGGATTAGGATTAGGGTTGGGATTAGGATTAGGGTTGGGATTAGGATTAGGGTTGGGATTAGGATTAGGGTTGGGATTAGGATTAGGGTTGGGATTAGGGTTAGGGTTGGGATTAGGATTAGGGTTAGGGTTGGGATTAGGATTAGGATTAGGATTAGGGTTGGGATTAGGATTAGGGTTGGGATTAGGATTAGGATTAGGGTTGGGATTAGGATTAGGATTAGGATTAGGGTTGGGTTGCGAATTATCAACTAACTGAGCATTAATAGCAGAACCAAAAATATTATCCGCTGGATTCAAAAACGCACCAGTAATTCCTGCACCAAACTCTGCTGCAAACATAGCAATAAGTTCGCCATTAGTTTCAGTCGCTACCGCATTCGCAGCAGACAAACCACCTGTAGTTGTTGTGTCATAAGCGACAGGAGAAAATTCCGTAACGTTATAGGACTCTTCAGCAAATAATCGATTAGAGCGTTCAACACCAGTATTCTGCTCGAAGATCCGGAACTCAGAATCAGGGTCTGCGTTGATAGGTTTGCGGGCAATATTAACTGTCCCGAAACCATAGTCGTTCCCAATACCACCAGGCATACCAATAGGGTTGCCATTAACATCAAGGAGATTCCAGTTAAAAGAAAGTGCCTCTTGTTCGTCAAAATCATCTACTGTGATGACAAAACCATCTAAAACATTATTACCATTATCAACGGTCTCCCAGTCAGCAACTTGAGGAGTACCAAAGAAAGGATTAGGGTGGCCGACAACTTGACAACCAGGAACTAAAGCGCAAGCAGCAGGAGTATTGTTTGGTCCAACACCAAGCAAGTCACGGTTTGGTATTGGTCCGCTGACAAAGGTATTAAAGTTTGACTGAACAGCACTCCATTGAATTGCTGTCTCAGTTGATTCTACTACTTGACCACTGTTGTTAAACAGTTGATTTCCTGGTAGAGGGTCTGCATCTGGACCATTAGGACGACCGTTGGGATCAATACCTGCACCTGCAAAAGAGGGTGCTATACCATCGACGACAAAAGCGTTAGTTCCTTCGTTCATCGCAATACGGACGCCTGAAGCAGCTTGGTTGGACCAGTTGAGAACTTCAAAAGCAATTTGAAATTTATCTCCTTCTGGATCGTCTTCCACTGCCTTAATATCAGTGAACCGGAAACAGAAGACTGGGGGTAATTTTGTGTCAGGCGGTGGAGCAGGTGGTGGATCTGCTAGGGCAGTTTTGACTCCGATGCCACAAGTAGAAGCGATCGCTACTAATACTGCTTGACTTAAACTACTTAAGTGATGAATAGGAGTTTGAGTAGTTCTGATTTTTCTGAGTGACATTTGTTGTTCCTCATTAATTAGTATGTCTGAAGCAGTGAATGGCCATAAAAACTAACCTCTCTTTTCTGCTTCTAATTAACTCTTTGGGGAGGAAACTCAGAACTATGCTAGTTAAATATTTTATTTTAGATAGTTATTTCTTATGTATTTTCACGATTAATATAAACATTACTTACGTATAACCACTTACGTATAACTACATATATATAGTAGGGAGCAGGAAAGAATTGGGATAAGTATAAGGATTTTCACTAGGGGTGAGGTACCCTTTAGATGGGGGGATGGGGAGATAGGGAGATGGGGGGAAAAAGCCTCTAATTAGGGCTTGCTGAAAAAGTCTGATGGTGATGATAGGCAACAGGGAACAGCTCCGAAAGGCAACAGTTTAGACTATCTGCTACGGCCAAATTTTCGGCATTTTCAGGGGAAAAGTATTAGCGTTTTGAGGCTACAACAGCCAAAAACATTGCACTTTTTTAGAACAAAAAACTCTGAAAGCTTTTACAAGTAGTTATTACAGTTTTATTCAGCAAGCCCTAATTAAATAGATTTACTCTCCCGGAATACCTATTGAACGGCTAACACATAACTTCTATCTTTTGTCAAGTTTTATGTTAAGAAAAATGTTTATAAAACATAGCTTAAAAAGGGGGACTTCCGGTTTACCCCATACTGAATAAAAGCGATCGCTTACCCCTTTATTAAAAAATTACCTCTGTAAGTCCTCTCTTCCCCTCCTGGGAGGGGCGAGGGGTGGGTTGACTCCTACCCTCACCCATAAGACTTTTTCAGCAAACTCTAAGCATTCAACCGGACATGGTATTATTTACAATGTTTGTCTAATTCCTCTTGTATATCCTCCGATGAAACGGATAGTAATTTTGGCAATATATCGCTTAAAAATTCCTGATAATAAGCTTCACATTTCATTCTGTTGACCTTACTATCTTTGATATATATAATTTCTGCATAAGATTTAATAGTTGGATTGTCAATTAAAGCTACTTGAATTGCTATTTCATCATTAATAAATGGTATGCCATAGAAATAGTTTTGTGTTTTGTGTGAAAAACCAAGTATCTTCAAAAGAAAATTCTCATTATTAAGTTTATCTTTTGGCGGAAAAGATTCAAACCCATTTAAGTTTTTTTGAAATTGATTATCTTCGGTATGGTTAATAATTTGTTCCTCAGTGATACTGTCTATGTAAGTAATTGCTTCGACTTGTTTTGCTTTGCTCACTAGATTTAAAAATGAAACTAAACCAATACTTGACAAAATTCCAATAATAATAATCACGACTAACAACTCAATTAAAGTAAATCCTTGAGTGTTTTTTCGGTTGTTTAAACGCTGTAAAAAAAAACGAGATAAATTATTCATTGTTCCTCTAATGTAATAAGTTAACAAATTTGTTCAAGGCTTAGTTCAACAATTAATAATTAGGCTTTGCTGAAAAAGTCTTTTTAAGGAGTAGGGGAGCGGGTTCTTGAGGACACGCAGAGGGGGAGACGGGGAGACGCGGAGACGCGGAGATAGGCTGTCACCGACACGCCGCGTCCGGTGTGTCTCCGTTTCCTCATAGGGGAGTAGGGGAGAATTTTTTTGCCCAACTATGCGCTAAAAATGCACTCCTTTTTTGAGTATGAAGAGCTGAAAACCATATACTTTTTCAATAGCTAAAAAGGCTAAAACCTTTACCTGGTAATTATTTTAGATTTAATCAGCAAACCCTAATTAGGGTTAGGAGACAACCTACCCCTCGCCCCTCCCCCTCCTGGGAGGCAGGGCTGTTTCATTCTCAATAGACGCGGGGACACGGAGACACGGAGACACGGGGATAGAGGCTTTTAAGCGACGTTGAACCAAATATTCTCTCAGAGCTTAAAGACGCCTATTAGCTGAAAAATAGGCAAATTTTGGTAAATTTCCCTATTCTCCTATCCCCATTACTCCCATTCTCCCGCTCATGGTTAACTTGCGATACTTTGAAACAGCCCTGCCTCCTGGGAGGGGAAGACAGGAGAAATGGGAATGAGCGAGGAGGTAGGAGCTAAGTTTTGTCCCAAGATTTTCCTGCTGAATGCTGACGATAAAATTCTGTATTTCATGGTGCATCTCAATTATGCAATAAGCAAAAATACTCAGAGAAGTATTGATATCAAATCCGGTTAAACAGTTATAGATTAGAATTCTGAATTCTGAATTCTGAATTCAGGAGAAGTCTGAGATGCACCCGTACTTGATCAACTAGGAAACTGCTGTAAAAAGTAAGTTAACAATTGTTCCACAGCTCCATCCATCAGATTAGCAGCGGGATATTCGGCAACAATACCTCTTAATATTCTGATGGCTGATTTCACAGAATATTGATTTTCTTGACTGGTAAATTCTCCTAATTCTGCTAAGATTTCTACTTGTTTTAAAGCTTCTGTTTTATCTGCTGGAGTCAACCGTGTTTCTGCTTCTATTGCCAACTCTAAATTTGTCAAAATTTCGGCAAAATTAGGTTGATAAATCCCATGTAAACTTTGCCAACTAGGAGGAGCTTCTGCGGGATTTTGACAAATAACTGGCAACCAACTCGCACCAGGAAATTTATCTTCCATTACTTGTAATTTTTCCCTCGCTTCTCGCACGGAAATATATAGAGATTTACCACTAGCAAATAATTGCATAAAATTCTGGAAAAATTCCTGGGCAACTAAGTCTGGAACTGGTTTTTGCATAACAATAATTGCGGGGATATGTAGTCGAGTGAGTTGTCTGGCTAAACCTAATCCATCACAAGAATTGAAAATCGCTAATTTTAGACCTTTCTTAATAGTTTTTACTAGGGAATTTTCTAATTCTTCAATTGTCATTTTTATTTCATTTCCTAAACAAAAAGAACCAGTACTCCCATCTTTTTTACTTTGACTATGACCAGAAAAACAAAGAATATCCCAACCTTTTTCATCGCATAACTTTTTATCTAGTTCTTGGCGACTTGGTTGGACTAAGGAAACAATTTCTGCTTCCCTGGAGAGACTAGATAAAGATTTTTTATCTGCCTCAACATTTATGCCTTTTTCATCTCCAAAAATTGCTAAGATGCGGATTTTTTCCCGAGCAATATTTAACTTTTCTACTCGGTTTGCTTCTGGCAGAGCTATGGCAGTTTCTGCCAATTGATAATCTGAGAAAAAATGCCATAGGTGCCAGGGAAGGCGTTGGATTAAATTATCTTCAGATTGAATAATTAATCGGACTTTATCTGAAGGCTTAATTTTAGTTCGTAGTTGATTTTCTATTCGAGCAAAACTGGGACAACTTAACCAATTATTGATCAGCGATCGCCACTTTTTCTCTAATTCTTGAATCTGAGTAATTGTTTGTTTTACATCTTTTATGGAAACATTTGTCTTCTGGTTTTTTTTGATTTTGATTCTAGAGGGCAAGCTGAAATTTTGATACAATTCTGTTAATTTTTGATATTTTTGGCTCCACTGTTGATAGAGTTGATAAATTTCTAAGTTTGAGGGTAAGTTACTGGTAATATCCATGGGCAAAGGATGACCATCTGACCAGATATAGGCTTTAATTCTGGTAAAACCTTTTATCAAGCTCCCTCCTTCAAAATTGAGAATAACTAATTTTTCTCTGGTGATGGTATTGGCAGATGTTTGGGTTTTTAATATCTGATTCATCAAGAACATTCGATATTCAGTTTCTTCAGTTTTTCGACGGTAGAGACTTACTTGTTTTTCTATTCCTGCTAACTGTTGCTGATATTTTTCTTCTAATGCTATGACAGTTTCATCATAGATTTGTAGAAATTTCTGATGAATTTTTTCTTTGTTAGTTTCTGGGGGGACGTCGATTTTTACTACTATTACTCCATCGCCTTTGTTTTCCATAGATTTAATTTCCATCGGAATGCCTTGATTTTCTACTTGCACCTTTTGAAAGGAGGAGGTAAAGGCTTTGGCATCTACTCCATTTCGGAATATTAAATCTACGGTATTTAGGACTTCTTGGAATAATTTTGTAAAGTCTCCTTTTTGGAAATATCCACTACTGGGGCGACGTTCTCTATCGTCTGTTTCTGGTTTTGGTTTCTCTAATAAATAGATATATTTTGATTCCACATTATCGAGGATAGTAGTGTGGTCGATATTCCAAGCTTCTAGGCAAGTTCCTGACATTTGAGCGGTGGTAAAGTTAGTGCCTATTGCTAATGTTTCGGTTAAATTTGCGTTGTTTAAGTTGGCAGTTTGTAGGGAAGATTCGCTTAAGTCGGCAAGTTTGAAATTGGCATTACTCAGGTTGGCACTTATCAGGTTTGCTCCTCTTAAGTTTGCTCCTATATATTGTTTATCTCTGCCGTCTCCAGTTATTAATAATTCTCTGACTTTTGGGTTATTTAATATTGTTGTTTCGACTCTGGCAAATTTTAAATATTTGGTTTGTCGCCAGAGTGTTCGGGTGGTATTAGCAAATCGGAAATCTGTACTTTTAAGGATGGCATGACTAAAGTCGGCATCGGTTAAGTTAGCGTCTTTAAAATTGGTGCCTCCTAGAGTTCCAATGGCAACAGCTAATCGGAGGATAAAAAGATTTTTTGCGTCTTCAGTTAAGACTTTCTTGGCAAAATGTTGAGCTATTAATATTAGGGTGATACAAAGAGCTATACGTAGGATAGTAATCATCCACGGAGTGGTAGAATTTCTAAAATAGTGAGCAATAGTACCTCCTCCAGCAATTACTGCTAAAATTCCCGCTACTGCTCTCTTTGCTAACCATTTTTCAGCAATAATTTCAGCTAAAACTACGGCTAAACTGAGAGCTAAAATTAATACAAATATTCCCACTATACAGATAATCAAAGTGATAATTACAGCTACAATAGGATTCACATCCCCGTCACTATTTAACCAAATAGCAATACTTTCGACTATTTCACCATCTCTGAACATTCTTAATCTTCCTAATAACCAAACAATCCAATTTGGTGCTTCTGAAATTCTGAAAAAACGGAAAAATTTATCAACATTTTTCTCGCTAGTTCCTAAACCTCCAAGTATTGGAATTATTAGCACCATTAGAGAAACTATATAAAATAAATATTTTATTGTTTCTACAATTCCTTGACGAATAGTAATTACTAATAAACCAATATTGACAAGTTCTATAAAGATGAAAATGGCTGCACCGAGATAATTTAGTTTCTGAGTGACATAACTTAGTTCATACGATTTATTAGTAAGAAATTTGCTAGGAAGATAGGCTGCAATAAATGCTCCGAAACTTGCAGTTAAAAATAAGATAGCTGTAATAATTAATAGTCTAATAACCTGAGATTTTGTTAATCCTGCTAAAGCATAATTGAACTTAGCACCCGTAAGATTTGCTCCAGTAAAATCTGCTCCTCTTATATCAGCATAAGAAAAGTCTTGATTAGTCAAATCTTGATTTTTAAATGAACGACCTTGAAGATTTCTCCGTGGTCGTCTGGATGTATTAATTAACATTAAATTCACCTCTGAAAAATTAAGTGATTCTTTTTTATCCCCCAAGAAATAAATTTCTTGGCTCACAGCAGAAGTCATCTAAATATGACTAATAGCTGTTAATTGATAACTGTTAACTGATAACTGATAACTGATAACTGAAATGTTGTCGTCTGGATGTATTATTAACATTAAATTTACCTCTGAAAAATTAAGTAATTCTTTGTTATCCCCCAAGAAATAAATTTCTTGGCTCACAGCAGAAGTCATCTAAATATGACTAATAGCTGTTAATTGATAACTGTTAACTGATAACTGATAACTGATAACTGAAATGTTGTTGTCTGGATGTATTATTAACATTAAATTCACCTCTGAAAAATTAAGTGATTCTTTTTTATCCCCCAAGAAATAAATTTCTTAGCTCACAGCAGAAGTCATCTAAATATGACTAATAGCTGTTAATTGATAACTGTTAACTGATAACTGATAACTGATAACTGAAATGTTGTTGTCTGGACATATTAATTAATATTAAATTTATTCCTGAAAGTTTAAGTAATTCTTTGTTATCCCCCAAGAAATTTATTTATTGACTCACAGGAGAAGTCATCTAAAGATGACGAATAACAGTTAATTGATAACTGATAACTGTAAAGACCTTGATAATTTTTGCCTTGTCCTCTGGACATATTAATTAATATTAAATTTATTCCTGAAAGTTTAAGTAATTATTTGTTATCCGCCAAGAAATTTATTTCTTAGCTAACAGGAGAAGCCATCTAAAGATGACGAATAACAGTTAATTGATAACTGATAACTGTAAAGACCTTGATAATTTTTGCCTTGTCCTCTGGACATATTAATTAATATTAAATTTATTCCTGAAAGTTTAAGTAATTATTTGTTATCCGCCAAGAAATTTATTTCTTAGCTAACAGGAGAAGCCATCTAAAGATGACTAATAACGGTTAATTGATAACTGATAACTGGTAACTGATAACTGAAATGACGCTCATAATTTATTTTTAAATTTTCCTACAATATATACGTTTTTATGCTTATCTTTAGTTTTTTTTTACAAATGATTTTTCTGCCATAGTCAGTCCAAAAATCTAAATTTTTGGCCGCTCAAACTTAAAAATTTGCACTTTAGAAGTAATTTATTAATTATTAATTTCTGTTAACATAGTTCCTCTATAGGAAGCTAGCTGAGTGATTTTTTTCTTTTTAAATATTCCCTATTCCCTATTCCCTGCTATATGAATGAATTAACATTATATTTACCTCTGAAAAATTAATTAGAGTTATCTAAGCCCCCACGCATCCCCGAAAATTGGGGGAATTTTAGAAGCAAATTGACTCTTGTTCCCCCCAAAGTTGGGGGGTTAGGGTGGCAAAATTCAGTGATTTTTTTTCTTTCCAAATGTTCTCTATTACCTAATAAGAAAAGTCTTGATTAGTCAAATCTTGATTTTTAAATGAACGATTTTGGAGATTTCTGCGTGGTTGTTTGGATGTATTAATTAACATTATATTTACCTCTGAAAGTTTAAGTAATTATTTGTCATCCGCTTCATCCGCCAATAAATTTATTTATTGGCTCATAGCAGAAGTCATCTAAAGATGACTAAAGAGAGTTGATTTTTTCTGACTCATTAATCAGATTTGATATAAGGATTAGACTCAATCCTTAAAGTTTAAGTAGAGTCATCTTTAGATGACTTAAACTATTAGCCAAGGATTTCAATCCTTGGCATTAGATGACTAAAGAGAGTTGATTTTTTCTGACTCATTAATCAGATTTGATATAAGGATTAGACTCAATCCTTAAAGTTTAAGTAGAGTCATCTTTAGATGACTTAAACTATTAGCCAAGGATTTCAATCCTTGGCATTAGATAACTAAAGAGAGTTGATTTTTTCTGACTCATTAATCAGACTTGATATAAGGATTAGACTCAATCCTTAAAGTTTAAGTAGAGTCATCTTTAGATAACTTAAACTATTAGCCAATAATTTCAATCCTTGGCTTGTCATTAGATGACTAATAACTGTTAACTGAAATCCCTGATAACTGATAACTGTTAACTGATAACTGTAAAGTGGTTGTTTGGATAAATGATTTAGCATTAGATACACTCCTGAAAAATTAAGTAGAAAATTTATTTATTGGGTTAACTGATGATTGATAAAGCTAATGAAAATGTTTGTACTCTGTTCTGAACTGAAAATTTTTTTAAAGGCATAATCTACCTTGGGATTGGTAAATTTCATGTAAGCATTCAGCTATTAGCAGTCAGCACTTCAGCAACAAGAGTGTTTCTTTTAAATACAGTGTTTAAATTAAAATAGACTTTAAGGGCAAGGGAGGCAACTTTTTTAGTAAGACAATTAAATATTGCTTTTCTCCTAAACTAAAAGCACAATAGCTGATAGCTGATGGCTGACGGCTGAATGCTTACAATTTCATAGTAATTTTTCTCCTTTGATAATTAATAAAGGTATATTACTGGCGGGCAAGATGCCTGCACTGGAATGACGGAGAAATTTCTGCGGAATTTTGACAAATAACTGGCAACCAACTTGCACCAGGAAATTTATCTTCCATTATTTGTAATTTTTCCCTCGCTTCTCTGACTGAAATATATAGAGAT
>NZ_JAAHHG010000224.1 GCF_010692555.1 Okeania sp. SIO3B5
CCGAACTCTCCCCCCCTCCCCCACTCCCCCACTCCCCTACTCCCCTACTCCCCACACCTCCCCCACTCCCCCACTCCCCCACTCCCCTACTCCCCTACTCCCCTACTCCTCTACAAAGGCGTTCCAAATACTTGCGTCCAATAATGGTTGAAATTAACGTTACCAGTATCATTTTCTAAGAAATAGTAACCAACACCAATTTCCTGCAAATTTGGATCGAGAATGTTAGCGCGATGTCCGGGACTATTCATCCATCCTTCTACTACTGCCTCCGGTGTCAAATACCCTACCGCCAGATTTTCTGCCCAAGCTGAAAAATCATAACCTGTAGCTTCAATGCGATCGCCTGCCGACGAAGCATCTAACCCTATATGCTCGAAAAAATCTTGCAGTGCCATATTCTCTGTGTGAATTTGCGCTGCCTGACCTAATAATGGATCTGTACTCAGGGGAGATAAACCCAACTGGGTGCGCTCTTGGTTCGTCAGTTCAACAACTCTATTAATGAAATTTTGATTATCTGTTTCAGTATTTGAAGAGGGTTCAAATAAGAAATTGGCGCTGCTGAGACTCCCTGCAGATACATTATTTACTTGCGCTATAGTTTCTCCAGTGAGGCGATCGATAATCACAGTGTTTTGCTGACTACTTTGTAAACTAATATTGTTAAAATTTAAACCATCGGGTAGTTGAATTATATCGATACCATTTTCAAAATCAGCTATTTCATCCACACCTGCACCATTTTCTAAGACAAATACATCGCTACCTGCTCCACCATTAAGAGTATCTTGCCCCAAACCACCACTAAGAGTATCATTATCCCGATCGCCAAATAAAACATCATTGCCCCCATCTCCAAAGAGGCGGTCGTTATTTTTGCCCCCAAATAAACTATCCCCACCATTGCCCCCTCTAACAACATCAGCTTCGCGATCGCCACGAACTAAGTCGTTACCATTACCTCCTTCTACTGTATCATCGTCTTTGCCACCCATTAAAGTATCATTCCCTCCTCCACCAACAAGACTATCTTCACCCCGGTTTCCCATGATCACCTCTGAGTCTGAAGACCCCGTAACTGTATCGTTGCCACTAAGAGCAGCTAACCCATCGGGAAAATTAGTGAGTTCTCCAGAGGAAAGAGCGATCGCTTCTGCACTATCGGTGGCGAGCAAGTTATTGCCATTAGGTGTAAGTTCGGTTTCCATTTGTTACCTGTTTTATTAGTTTTTTTTTACTGAGAATTAAATTCTAGTCAAAGAAGAATCCACGCGACTTTAGTCCTTGGAGTGTCAAACATCTACCTGTAAAAATACATATTTAGATATCTGGAAGAAAAGAGTCAGAAGACAGTAGTAGCGCGTCAAGCTTGAAATAGTGTTTTAGGAAAATTCTCCAAACCTTAGTCAGGGCAAGAATTATACTCAAAAATTTAATACACCATTTTCAGCTTGACACGCCAGTAGTAAAAATTACCAAGGAATTGTGGTCTAAAGTCTCCCCTTTTAAGGGGATAAAAAGCGGTCGAGATATGGCGAGGAAACCTCACCATATCTAATCGACTAAGAGAAAAGAGAATTCCGTATTTTCGTAGCCTCTTTTATTGCAGAGGTACTGATAACTGATAACTGATAACTGATAACTGAAATGACCCTTCATCTCCCATTTTTCAGATAGATAAACCACAAAGCCAAAACTACAATTAACAGTACAGACATTCCGGAAAACATTCTTGCTTTGGTCTACTTTGGCTGAAGTGAGTAAAAGACCATCAAAAAGTGGTAGTGGTGCATAGTAATGGTAGAGAGTGTGTGGGAAGTTTGGGGACTCACCCCTACTGCTCCTGGGAGGGGAATTTGGGGAGTTTGGGAAGAAATTAAAAAATATATCTTTTCACCATTACCGAATAATTAATAATTAATAATTAATAATTAAATAATTCGCGCCTTGAAGCCTCCCCTTTTAAGGGGAAAAAGCGGTCGAGGGATGGCGAGGTCCCCTCGCCATATCCAATCGACCAAGACAGCGGTCGTTTGCGGAGCATTCCGTAGGATGGGATGGCGTTTTGCTCCGCAACATATAAAGCGGAGTGGCTCTGTCACTCTTCGGGTCTCCTCGCTGTCCGATCATCGACCAAGAGAAAAGAAATAATATCTCCTTATATTCAATTCCGTAGCGGTTTTAACCAGAGGTAATTATCAATTATCCATTATCAATTATCAATTAATGAAGCGAGCAGGACAACCCAAAAAGTTAACAAAACTTTGCAATTTGACAGTGGAACCTCTAACCCACAAACTTGTAAAATCCAGGTGAACTATTAGAGAGGAGTATATTAAAATGAAAAAATATGTCTGTAATGCTTGTGGATATATATATGACCCAGAAGAAGGGGATGAAGATTCAGGAATAGCAGCAGGAACCCCCTTTGAAGAAATTCCCGATGATTGGGCTTGCCCAGTGTGCGGAGTAGACAAAGATGATTTTGAACCAGTAGAAGAGTAACTATAGCGCTACGCGCAAGTCAGAAGTCAGAAGTCAGAAGTAATCTCTGACTTAGGAGCCATGTAAGAATAAGTTGTACAAATTTTATCTGGGATAAATTGTGAAATATAGCTTCCATCAAAAAAACTGTTCAAGTTATTTTTACACGACTACTTAGTTCTTCCTGTGGAAATGCTGCGCAAACAACATTTAGTAATGTTCTAAGTTATGCTTTGACTGCTTTTATATATATAAAATGTTTTTCCCACCTCTTAAAATTGTAGTTGTAGGTGGGGGAGCAGCAGGTTTTTTTGGAGCGATCGCCTGTAGCACCCCCCACACTAATGTCACCATCTTAGAAGCAGGGCGACAAACTCTGGCTAAAGTGCGTATATCTGGCGGTGGTCGTTGCAATGTTACTCACGCTTGCTTCGATCCAGGAATTTTTGTTCAAAATTACCCCAGGGGAAGTAAAGTGCTTCGGGGTGCATTTAGTCAATTTCAGGCCCGTGATACTGTGGAATGGTTTACAGCAAGAGGGGTAAAGTTAAACACAGAAGCAGATGGACGGATGTTTCCTAGTACTAATGATTCTGCGACAATAGTTGAGTGTTTAACTAGGGTGGCATTAGACCGAGGCGTAAGTATTCGCACGGGTGCAGCAGTGGTTTCTGTAACACGAAAGTCAACAGTGGAGGATAATAATTTATTTGAAATCAGATTAAGATCGGGAGAAATTGTGGGATGCGATCGCCTACTCTTAGCAACTGGTAGTAGTCCCCTTGGCCATCGTTGGGCAAAGGCATTGGGTCATCAGGTTGTAGCACCTGTACCTTCTCTATTTACTTTTAAAATTTCTGATTCGCGCTTCCAAGAGTTAGCAGGTATTTCGGTTGAGAATGTCTGTTTACAACTGCCGATGGCTAAATTAAAACAAACAGGACCTGTACTCGTGACTCACTGGGGTTTAAGTGGCCCTGCTGTTTTGAAATTGTCCGCCTGGGGTGCAAGATTTCTCCATGAAAATGACTATCAAGCTAATCTATTGATTAATTGGTTATCCCACCTTAACCCAGAGGATATACGAACACAGTTATTAGGACTCAAAACTCAGGAAAAGAAAGCGATCGTTAATAGTTGTCCGTTTTCTTTACCGCGCCGTTTGTGGGAAAGTTTAATTATAGCTGCGGGTATTGACCCGCAAAAACGTTGGGCGGAGTTATCAAAGAAAGCTATTAACAAGTTGATTTTAGAATTAACTCAAGGTAAATATCAAGTTCAGGGTAAAGGGGTTTTTAAGGAAGAGTTCGTTACTTGTGGTGGGGTGAATTTGAAAGAAATTAATTTTAAAACTATGGAAAGTCGTTGTTGTCAGGGGTTATATTTTGCTGGTGAAATATTAGATATTGATGGAGTGACTGGAGGTTTTAATTTTCAAAGTGCATGGACAACTGGATGGTTAGCAGGTCAAGGGATGAAGGTTAGGGGTTAGGGGTTTGGGGTGCATTGACTCCTGACTTCTGACTCCTACCTTCACCTATAAGACTTTTTCAGCAAACTCTAATTAGGGCTTGCTGATTAAATTTAAAAGTCTTTACAGATAAAAGTTTTAGCCTTTTTAAGTATCAAAAAGTGCGATGTTTTAGGTGGTAATGGTTCAAAAATTTAAGATTTTGCTCAAGAGTTGGGCAGAAAAATTAAGGGACGATTCTTCCTACTATCTCCTCTATCATTCCCCGTTCCTCCTGTCTCCTGTCTCCTGTCTCCTGTCTCCTGTCTCCTACCCCTACTAAAAGACTTTTGAGCGCAAACCCTAATTATGGTTGTTTTAATAATTCAGCCCGAATGCAACCTTTTTCCCACTTCCATTTAGGTAGAGATTTTTGGGGAAGAAAAATTGCCCAGATTGAACCTTCAGGACTTTTATAAAAACCGGTAATTTCAGCTTCCACCATACTACTCCAGGGTGCTGATACTAAAATTTTATCCCCCGAACTAAAAACTTTTCCGTCAGCATTGGTGACTTGTTGGATAGATTCTTTTAGCCTTGGTTTTCCTGGTCTTTTGGGTCTTTCTGGTTTACTTATAGGTTTTGGTAATTGCCTTACATTTGTACCTTCTTTTCTTGATGAGGGGCTATTTTTTATGGGATTTGGTTTTTCGACTTTTGACTTAGTTTGTTCTTGAAGCTCCTCCTGCGGAGAATTTTGCTCAATAGGCTGTTTTGGTCTAACAGGTCTCCTAATTGCTATTATTTCATGACTCATCCACTTAACTCCCTATTACCTGATTTTAGCTTTGGTTCTATCTATAATAGCACTACCAAAATAGTGCTTTTGTTTTGAATGGCCAAAATTATTATTTTGGTTTCTGTATTACACTTTTGTTCAGAATTAATTTGTGTTCTGGAGTAACATATCTGTCTCAATTAATGATTAAGGCTTACAATTAAGCTTCTAATTTTCAATTTTGGTATCAGGAAAATATTCTTAATTAAAACTATTTTTTCTATAACTACAGATGTCAAAATGAGTAAGTTGTTTCATGCCATAATCAACTAAAAAAGGCTCTACCACAATAATGATGATTGGTGATATTTTAGATGGACGCTATCAAATTATTAAAATTATTGAATCAGGGGAAATTGGCCATGCTTATCTGGCCTTAGACATTCGTCGTCCTGGAAAAGCACAATGTTTTATTAAGCATCTGCAGCCAAGTATTTACGATCGAAGATTAATTGATATCGTTCGCGATCGATTTCAAAAAGAAGCACAAATGTTAGAAAAGCTTTCTCAACATGATCGAATTCCGAAACTACTTGCATATTTTGAAGAAGATCGAGAGTTTTTTCTAGTTGAATCTTTTATTGCTGGCCAATCTTTGGACCGTGAAATATTACCGGGTAAACCACTATCTGAAAAACAAGTAATTTCAATTCTCAATGAAGTCTTAGAAATCTTAGTATTTGTGCATGAAAATAGTGTGATTCATCGAGATATTAAGCCTACTAATTTAATTAGAAGAAAATCGGATAACAAATTAGTTTTAATTGATTTTGGAGCTGTCAAAGAAATTAATATTGGTCAGCAAAATCCTACAGCTAGGATTGGCACTATGGAATATATGCCAATAGAACAATTTGAATATAATCCTCAATTTAGTAGCGATATTTATGCTTTAGGAATGATTGGTATTCAGGCAATTACTGGATTACCTAGTAGCGAATTATCGAAACTAAAAGATAATGACAATAGCGAAAAAAAAGATATTTTTTGGCGATACCTAACAAATTGTTCTACTCCTCTAGCAGATATTTTAGATAAGATGGTGCGCTATAACTTTCACGAACGTTACCAGTCAGCAGCAGAGGTTATAGCAGATTTAAAAAAAATTAATCACTTTCCAAGTTTAGCTATAGATAATCAAGAAATTTATCGGCAAGAGGTGATGCGTCTGGCTAGCGATCAAGGAGATATTTCTACTATCGGGAGAATAATTTTAGATGAACTTAGAGAAAGTTTAGAACTCTCGCGGGAAGAAATGGAAATAATTGAGGATGAAGTATTAAATCCTTACCGTAAATATCGGGTGAAAGGAGAAACATATGAACAAGCATTAAAAACTGCGATTCAGCAAGAATATCCTTTTAGTCAAGAAACTCGCCAGGAGTTAGAACGTCTACAGCAAGTTTTAGGACTAACTCAAGAAGATATAAAATTAATAGAAAACAGAATTTTTCCGAAATCTATACTTACTAAATTTACAAAAATATTTAGCAGTAACAACAAACAATCATCTTTTAATTGGCAGTTGATTTTAGGATTTATCGCCGCCTTAATTGTAATAATTTTTGCTATATATAGATATCTTAAATTCCAAAACTATTTACAACTACGTCAACAACAAGTATTACAACAGCAAGAACAAGAATTGGCAGAATTTAATTTTGTAAAAAACTTATACATAGATCGCAACTATGAAGAATGTATCAATCAAGGAACTCTAATTAGTGAAAAATCTAGCATTTTTGCTGAAGCAAAATCTATTTTACAAAATTGTCAACAAGGTATAAATTGGCAGAATTATCAAGTTGAAGATTTGTCTAAGTTTAATGCTTCTATAGGTACTCTTGCATTTAGTTCTAATGGCAAAACTTTAGTTACTGGAAGTAGAGATACAACGGTAAAAATTTTAGAAGTTCCTACAGGAAAAGTTATCAACACATTAGATGGAGATGATTCTCCAATTTGGTCAGTTGCTGTGAATAATGATGGTACTAAATTAGTGGCAGGTACTTATGATTGGAGAGTAATGATCTGGAATTTGGAAACAGGAGAATTATTTCAAGTATTTGAGCATTGGGCACCTGTTTGGTCAGTTGCTATTAGTTCTGATAATCAAACTATTGCTAGTGCTAGTGGAGATAAAACAGTTAAAGTTTGGAATTTAGAAACGGGTTTATTAATTTTTAATTTCCCCGATCACTCAGATGTAGTTTATTCTATTGCTATTAGTCCGGACGGCAGAAAATTGGTTAGTGGTAGTGCAGATAAAACTATAAAAATTGAAGATTTGAATACTGGAGAATTAATTAATACATTGACTGGACATGAAGGAGTAATTCGGTCTGTTGATATTAGTCCAGATGGGGAAAAAATAGTTAGTGGGAGTTACGATAATACTATTAAAATTTGGAGCTTAGAAACAGGAGAGTTAATCAAAACTATTGTTGGTCATACTGCTGAAGTTGTGTCTGTTGATGTTAGTCAAGATGGTCGATATATTGTTAGTGGTAGTAAGGATAATAATATTAAGATATGGGATTTAGAAACAGGAGCTTTAGTTAATACTTTGACTGGGCATAAAGATGAAATTTATACGGTTACTTTTAGTCCTGATGGTAATAGTATTGCTAGTGGTAGTAAAGACAGAACTATTAAACTTTGGCGAAGATAGTAATTAAAGAATTTAGAATTTAGAATTTAGAATTTAGAATTACCTCTTCTTATAAATTAAGAGGGTTGGATAAAAGGATTTTTTTCTTTTTTCTCCATTCATGGAGAGGCTTTATCCCACATTCCGCACTTCAAGAGCGTATCATTAAAAGTAGTATATAAATCTGTAGTTTGGATTGTAATAGGTCGAACTCCTGACGTATTTCTAGAAGAGAACGGTTAAGTAGAGACTCATAATTTAGAAACTGGTAATATTTTCTTGTGCCACGAGTATTAAACCAAATAATTATTACTTCTGGTAGTAACCGTGGCAACACAAATAAAATTGAACTATACAACCATAAAACCCCATGCTGTTTAATTAAGTCATCATACATAATGTCTATTGCTGGTCTGATTTTGGGGTCTTTACGGATATTTATATAATCATCAAACTTAAAATCACTTGTCCAACTTATTCGGTAAGGGGTCTCCCATTATAATCTCCGATTTAACGGTAGGGGAATTGCAGAGCTACTAATTAATTGACGTTGGAGTTGTTTGATGCTCAACATATTTTTTAAGTTGTTCAATAGTTACACCTCCGCAACTAGCAACAAAATAAGAACCAGTCCACAGTACAGGTAGGCGATAAAATCTGGCCAGATAATCGGCAAAATCTCTCCTGATTAACCGACTGGAAACGGTTTTGAGATTGGCTATAAATTTACTCAGTTGAACTTTGGGGTTGAAGTTGATTAATAAATGTACATGGTCTACTTCAGCGCTAAACTCAACCAGCTCACATTCCCACTTTTGACAAGTTTCACTAAATATTTGATTGAGCCGCTCAAGTATTTGAGAATTAATTACCTTTTGACGGTATTTAGTGACCAGCACTATATGAACAGTAAGAGAATAAACAGACCTAAAACTTTTGTGATAATTGTTTGACATAATATAGCGGTAAGTGTAATATCAAATATATGATAATTACTCATTGCTATAAAATCAAGCCCACTCGTGAACAGTCAGCCAAAATTGATTATTGGCTAGAACTGTTACGGAGACATTGGAATTACGCCCTAGGTCAAAGACTAGACTGGTTGAATAGAACCAGATGTCAAATTGACCGTTGTTCGATAAGTGTCATGTCCTATTGGCGAGATTCCTAGCAAGGTAGATTATTATTTCCAGCAGTCGGCACTTAAACAGACAAAAATTCTCTTTCCTGACTATTGCGAAATATATTCAGAAGTTCAGCAAATTAACTTACAAAGACTAGATAAAACTTGGAAACGTTGGTTAATACCTGACAAAAAAGGCCGACGTGGAGGGCGACCTAGATTCAAAAAATCAGGAAAGTTAAGGTCATTTTGTTTCAGCAGAGTCAATCATCCTAAAGCAGCGGTTAAATTTGATGATAAGCAAATAATTATTAGTAGGTTTGGTACTATTCCAGTCATAGTTCATAGACCAATTCCAGATGGCTTTACGATTAAAACTGCAACTATAACCAAAAAAGCTGATGGTCCCGGATGTAAGTTTTAGCTTAGAAGATAAGTCAGTACCTAGTTTAATTTCTACAGAAAATATCAAAACTGCTGTAGGCATTGATGTCGGCTTAAAAGAGTTTTTGACTACTAATACTGGTGAAACTGTTTCTGTCCCTAATTTCTACAGAAAAGCGCAATATAATTTAGCAAGATTACAAAGAAAAGTATCTAGAAAAGAAATTGGGTCAAATAACTGGAGGGCGGCACAAAATAGAATAGCTAGACTACATCAACATATAGCCAGACAAAGAGAAGATTTTCACTATAAGACTGCTCATAAATTAGTTAAAGAATATGACTTAATTGCCGTTGAATATCTAAACATTAGAGGTTTAGCAAAAAATACTAAACTATCAAAATCAATTTATGATGTAGGTAAATAATGAATAATGAATAATGAATAATGAATAATGAATGATATCAAATCCGTTGGCTTCACAGTAGTATAATACTGTCGATCGTCATACAATCGGTAAGGAAAAATGGCCATTCTTCCTACAATATAGACTCTGATCTTTAAAGATTAAATAACACGGATGCTACCGGATTTGATATGATTCTTTAATTATTAATTATTAATTATTAATTATTAATTATTAATTATTTAAGGTGTTCATATAATAAAAGTTAACCCTCATCATACATCACAAAATTGCAGTAATTGTGGCCAAAAAGTACCTAAAACTTTATCAGTTAGAATTCATTCTTGTCATAAATGTGGAACAGTTTTAGATAGAGATGAAAACGCTGCAATTAATATATTAAATAAAGCGTTAAACGAGGTGGGTATCATCTTGTCTGCTTGTGGAGGCGTAGATATTAGTCAGCCTATGAAGCAAGAAACTTCTTTGTTTGAGAAGCTCCCGTTATAATCTCCGATTTAACGGGAGAGAACTTCACAAAGATAATGGTAATAATTTGATTTCGTCATACATATCAGTGTCGCAACCAAGGACAACATGAGAAATATCGTGTGCCAACAAGATTTTGGCGAATTCTGGGGGCTGTTCTCTGGAGTCAGTGATATTAGGATTTACCTTAAAATATTCTTCTAATCCTTGCTGAAGAGTCTGAGTGCTATCTTTATTAGTGTAGTTAGGACGGGAGCGCTTACTCATAATTCAATTATTACGATACGAATTTGTTTCGTAAATCAATAATAACACTTATGAGCAATACCAATAAAAAAAGAATACCAGGAAGACCTCGCAGTACAAAATCTCATCAAGCCATACTAAAGGCTACTTTAGAATTGTTAGGAGAAATTGGTTTTGAAAAGATAAGTATTGAAGGAATTTCGGCTCGTGCAGGAGTAGGTAAAACTACTATTTATCGACGCTATAATAGTAAAGAAGAATTAGTTGCTGATGCGATTGAAAGTGTTAGACAAGATGTCAGTATCCCTGATACTGGAAATATTTGGAGTGACCTTGATGAGTTGATTGAAAATGCTGCACAGATTACTCAAAGTTCTTTAGGACGAAAAACTGTAGCCATGATTATCAGTAGTGCTTCTAGTAATTCTCAATTTGCTCAAATTTATTGGACAAAATATTTACAACCACGACGAGAAGCTTTTGCTGTTGTCATCGAGCGAGCTAAGATGAGAAATGAAATTCAGGCTGATTTAGATTCTGGTTTGGTATTTGACTCTATGAGTGGAATTATGCTTTATGCTACAATTTTTCAACCTAAAACTGAATCTTGGTCAGAATATATTCGACGTGCATTAAATTTGTTATTTCAAGGAGCATTAAGTCAGTAGTTAGTAGCCAATAGTTAGTCTTTTTATTCTACTTCCAGTCTTTATAAATTAATTTTTAGCAAAGACTAAATTTTGATTCTTAATTTGCATAGGGCAGGAAATAGGAGATAATTTTTCTACTAGAAAATAAGTAGGTTGAGATTAAAAATGGTCGTTATGAAAAGGTAAGCATTTCCTGCGCAATGCTGCGCAAACAGCTATTAGCAGTCAGCTCTCAGCAATAAAAATAAATGAAGCAAGTACTCGTTTAACTTTTACTACATTTTCAACTCTATGGAGGGAAATGTAGATGTGGCTCGCACTTATTGCTAGGGTTAAGTAATAGGCAATTCTATTACTCATACTTTTAATTCTATAAAGCTGATAGCTGAAAGCTGATCCCTGAATGTTTACATAAAAAGGGAACAAAGAGTAGCTCTTGAAAAATTTTACTTCTTGTTACATACTTCGGTTTTTTTAATCTCTCTCTACTTATTCTCGAACTAGGGAAATATTTACCTAATCATTAAGGTAAAAATCCTCTCCTTTAAAGGATAAACAAGCGGTCGAGGGATGGATGGGTTTCCTAAACATATCCAATCGACTAAGAGAGAAAAAATTTTCCTTTGAGTCAATCTTCTTCTTTTCAAGGAGAGGTAATAATTAATGATTAATAATTAATTATTAATTATTATTAATTGTTGAATCCATTCCCTATTAAATTGTGGCTGAATTGTTGAGACTAATTTGATAAACCATAAGTCCTACAGCAGCAATACCAGTTAAAATCATTAATCCCGCAGGCATCATTTTACGAGTTTTCACTAAACGGATAATGAATGTAATTACTAAAATAGTTGCAATAACTATAGAAAATATTAAACCCCAATTCATACCCATTAATTGGACAATACCACTAACAATTAGTAGTAAACCACTTACACTACCAGATATTAAAGAAATTTTGCTGCCTGCTTTGGTATATCCAATAATGCCCCCAACAATGGCTAAAATACCATAGACGATCGCTGCTATTATGGCAATATTCATAATTATTAGTATTCATTTTTTAACAACTCAAATTAGTTTATACAGTTATAATCGTTGTTTTTTCTACTTATAGTTATGATTTTTATTAAAACTTAATATCGCTTTACATTTGATTTTTATTAAAACTTGAAAATTAAGGTCTGAAGTTGTTATTAATTACTCAAATAGTAAGACTAACTATCTATTACATATAAATATGACCAAAAGGAAATTAAAAAGCTATAGCAATATGATTTGAGTTGTGAGATATTGGAAACTTTTAGGGAACACCGGAGCTGGGAACAAGGAACAGGGAACAGAGAAGAAGAAAAAACATACCATATTAATATAATAATTGCTATATTCTATACTTTTAAGGAACACTTCAATTCTCACAACTGATTCCTGATTGCTATATGCCTAAAAAATCACACCTAAAAGCACTTTATTGAATTCTGTAATATTTTCTATCTGGGTCTTCAACAATTAATAATTAATAATTAATAATTAACAATTACTTCTCCTGGAAAAGAAGAGGATTCACGCTTAAGGAAATTTTTTTCTTCTCTTGGTGATTGGATATGGCAAGGTTTCCTCGCCATCCCTCGACCGCTTGTTTCTCCTTTAAAGGAGAGGCTTTAAATCTTAATTATGCGGTAAAAATTGAATAGTTCAAAAACAAAACAGGGGAAAAAGAACAGACAATATCTTAAGTTAACCTAAAAAAATACTTTTATATAACTATAGAGAGTAGACTGATTTTCAGAGTCACCCATAATTACTGTGAACAAATATGACTGAATAATACCAATTTTAAAAAAGAATGTTACGAATAATAAGTGCAATAAAAAGATTTTGTAGGAAATTTCCCTTTTATAAAAAAGAGAATTTACGACCTGAAAACTGGTACTAAATCTATTAATTCTGAGTTCTGAATTGCAGGGTTGCTGTTTGCGGAGCATGACAAACGGAAATTCTAATAAATACCCTAGCTATTTGTAGCAAACATTTATCAAATTGGTATAATTAGCAGTTATTGCGGAGGCAATCAAATTATTAACTATGTCTTCTTTAGATTACAAAGCGATCGCCCAAATTCACAACTTACAAAAGCAAATAGCATCTCTGTTGTTATATCAGTCTGTTCTGAAAAATCCAGTAGGTGAAACTTTTATTCAACTATTACAATCTCTATCTAAAAATAATGTCAATGACCTTGAATGTATTCAAGCTTATAGTAATTGGTTTAGAACTATTGCTAGTAGAAATATTTCCTGGCAAGAATATATAATTTCTCAGATTATTAAAGATGATAATCCCTTTAGTAAACAAGTTCAAAAAATAAAACTGACTGACCTTTCTCCCACTTTAATCGCAGCAGCAAAACATGATTTACAAATTTTACAAAATCTTTATCAATGTAGTAGTAAAAAAATTAGTCAGTGGATACAAACAATAGCAAAATTAGAAAAGCCTCCCATTGTGTGGGAACTACAATTAAGAAAAGAAGAAGTTATATATAAAAATTTAATAAATTTAGAAAATTGGGCAGATGCTATTGAAACCTTAGCCACTCATTATCATCAGAATGGCACAGGTTTATTTGCCCAATCAATTGCCTTTGAATGGCGTAACGGCCAACTACTTACTATTACTTACCCCGACTCAGTTGAATTAAAAGAATTAGTCGGATATGAACTTCAAAAAGATACCTTAATCAAAAATACAGAATTTCTCCTAGCAGGATATTCAGCCCTTAATATATTACTATATGGTAGTCGTGGTTCTGGCAAATCCTCTTTAATAAAAGCCTTATTAAATGAGTATAGTCAACGCAATCTTCGTTTAGTCGAAGTGGCTAAATCAAACTTAAAAGATTTACCATTAATTGCAGAAAAATTACGCGATCTTCCACAAAAATTTATTATCTTTGTCGATGACCTTTCTTTTGAAGAAGATGATGATACTTTTAAAGCTCTCAAAGTTGTTTTAGAAGGTAATTTAACTGCTAGACCAGCAAATGTGGTAGTTTATGCTACATCAAATAGAAGGCATTTAATTAGAGAATTTTTTAATGATCGCCCTCGCCCAAAAGATAGTGATGAGGTTCATAATTGGGATACAGTTCAAGAAAAGCTTTCTTTTAGCGATCGCTTTGGCTTAACTTTAACTTTTGAACCTGCTAACCAGGATACTTATTTAACAATTGTTAGACATCTGGCAAAACAGGCAGAAATCAATCTAAATTCTGAAGATTTAGATTATCAAGCCTTACAATGGGCTACTAGACATAATGGTCGCTCTGGGCGAACGGCACGACAATTTATTGATTTTCTCAAAGCTAATTTAGCAGTTTTTGAGAAGTATTGAAGAAGGTAGTAGGTGTTAACAATTAATAATGAATAATGAATAATTAATAATTACTTATTCTTGACAATAAGAGGCTTTGAAATTTAATTATTCGGTAAATTTTAAGTTTTATATTTAATCTAAAACTTATTTGATAACACCTAATATTTTCTCAACATAGAAACGGTAAAAAAATTACGAATGAGGTAACTAAAATGGGTCTTTTCGATCAAGGAACAACAACAATGCAAGCTACTGATATTCAGTTAGAACCAGCAGAAGCTTTTGCAGCGATCGCCTTAATTGCTGTTGCTGCTGATGGTGTTATTACTAGGAGTGAATCTCAAGGTATTAATAATATTTTCTCTCGTATGCAACTGTTTAGTGATTATTCAAAAGAACGTAAGGCAGAAATGCAAGATCGTCTCCTTGGTATGATTAAAAATAAAGAAATAAAGCCTTTGTTTGATGCGGCAGTTGCTAAACTTCCAAAGGATTTAAGGGAAACAGTTTTTGCTGTTACTGCAGACTTGGTTTTAGTAGATGGAGACCTTGCTGAAGAGGAGGAACAACTTTTGAATGAATTGTATAATGCTTTGGAAATTTCTGAAGCAGTAGCTACTAATATTATTGATGTAATGATGATTAAAAATAAGGGTTAATTTAATTACAAAATTAATTCTGATGAATGTTCAATGAACAATTACTACAATAAAATTGAGTATTGTTCATTGTTCAGAAAAGGAAGAAGGAAGGAGCGAAGGACTGAAAAATCTTGCGTTGTCTGAGCTTTAAGCTTTTGATATGCCCGCCCCCTTTGCTTAGACTACTATTATGTATATGGTGAGCAAAAACTATAACGTTACAGATATGTAGTGTTTACAACTCAAAAATCCCTAATTCCTGAATATATGATTTATCCTCTCTACCGGGACTTTAGTTATAGGTGGCAGGCGATGGGAATTTAGGTAAGTAAACTATATAGATATAGGGAGAAAAACTATAACGTTACAGATATGTAGTGTTTACAACTCAAAAATCCCTAATTCCTGAATATATGATTTATCCTCTCTACCGGGACTTTAGTTATAGGTGGCAGGCGATGGGAATTTAGGTAAGTAAACTATATAGATATAGGGAGAAAAACTATAACGTTATAGATATGTAGTGTTTACAACTCAAAAATATCTAATTCCTGAATATATGATTTATCCTC
>NZ_JAAHHG010000225.1 GCF_010692555.1 Okeania sp. SIO3B5
TATCATAGATATTGTTTGATTGACTAATTTCACTCACTTAACTATTTCGGAGTACATAACAAGATGCAATACAAATTATTAGGAAAAAGTGGACTCAGAGTATCCGAGCTATGCTTGGGCACAATGACATTTGGCGAAGACTGGGGTTGGGGTTCTTCTCAAGAAGAAAGTCAAAGAATTTATCAAGTCTTCCGTGAAGCTGGCGGTAATTTTATTGATACTGCTAATATTTACACCAACGGTACAAGTGAGAAATTTCTCGGTGAGTTTATTGCCGACAAAAGAGAAGCAGTTGTTTTAGCCACTAAATATACCAATGGTTTTGGCGATAATAATCCAAATGGTGGCGGAAACCAACGCAAAAATATGGTGCAGTCGGTAGAAGCTAGTCTCAAACGTCTTAATACTGACTATATCGATGTTTTATGGTTGCACGCCTGGGATTTTATGACCCCACCGGAGGAAGTAATGCGGGCATTTGACGATTTAGTTAGAGCAGGAAAAGTATTATACATTGGTATTTCCGATGCTCCTGCTTGGGTTGTTTCTCAATGCAATACTTTGGCTGAATTACGGGGTTGGACACAATTTATTGGTTTACAAATTGAGTATAGTCTGATTCAACGAACTCCAGAAAGAGAACTTTTGCCGATGGCTAATACTTTGGATATTGGAGTAACTGCGTGGTCGCCTCTAGCTAGTGGTTGGTTGACTGGGAAATATACCAAAGCTAACGCAGTAGAAGAAGAGCGCAGACTAGACAATGAAATGATGAAAGATTTTGTGAATCAGAGCGGTCGCAATTTGAGTATTGCCCAAGAAGTAGATAAAGTTGCAGAAGAAATAGGAAAAAGTTCGTCACAAGTTGCTTTAAGTTGGTTATTAAATAAAGGTGTAATTCCTATAATTGGAGCTAGAAAAGTTTCTCATATTGAATCCCCACGGTATTTGTTCGAGGCCAATGATAGCCACAATTGTTACACCAATATTCACAATGCCCTTTTGTAATATCAGTACTTTGGCATTTTGGGCATTGCAAAGGCTTAAAAGAATCACAAATCCTCATCTGAAATATACCTTTTAGTATGAGGTCGATATTCCATGTGTTCTGCTAAATAACTTTCAATATCACCAATATAAGTGCAATGATCATTCATGTGTCGAAGAATACTTTTGTCTTTTCTCCTCACAACATCGCCTAAATTATTGATATCTTGACGATTCCTTTCAATTTTGTTTTCTATCTTCCCAATGTATCTAAAAACTCCCCAACTGCCAACAATTACGGCTATAAAAGTAGATATCATACCAATAGTGACAACTGTTTCAGGAGCCATTCTTGCCAACCTTTGTTAATAATATTTTTTAAAATTAATTTTTTAAGAAAATAATTTCCAGATATTTTCTCTTTGATTCCAATTACTAATTTAAAAAACTTAATTTTATTGTGGTTTAATGTATTCCCAAATATACAAAGTTATTTCACTCATTCTCGTAGGGATAATAAACTTTAAAAAATAGCTAACCTCAGTAGGCAGTTGAATTAAAGTTTTATTATTAATTTTGAGATTTTGGTTGTAGGCAATAACATTACTGTCAATATTTGGAATGTTTATTAAGACCTCTAAATATGCACCTAGCCACCAATAGCTAGGAACAGTGGGATTAAAAGGTTGCACTACAACATTAGGAGTTTGAAAAGTAATAGGAATTATGATTGGGTCAATAGGATAATACTGGTTTGGCGCTTTATAAACAGCTTCATATTTTTGATAAAAACTTAAAGCCCAATTTTCACTATTAACTATTGCTTGGTCGATCATTAACCTCGTTTAATTGATGCTATAACATCATTTTTCCCTAAAATAAGACTAGCCCTACCATTAGTTCCTAAAACTGAAGCCAAAGGTCCTTCAGGTGTGGTTTGTTTAAATTGTGCAAGAAACCAATCATAGACGTCGTCAAAACTTGGAGTTCCTGTTAATGCTGGATTAAACCCAAAAGGGATTAATCGGTGAGATTGTCCGTCACTTTCTTCGCTGTAATCTTTTATCCAACTCGTACCCCATGCTGTTGTTTGCCTTGTAGGAGTACCTATGCCATGAACAATTTGAACTCTAGGATATTTATCTGTAGCGTATTTGTTTTTAATTTTTGTAGCAGCGCCAATGTCTGCATCAAGTGGCAAACAGCCAATTTTTGCCAATCCAGCAGCATCAACGTTTCCACAGACTTTTTTAATAGATTCCTTGGTGTCTCGAACTATATAGTACAGTTCTCCTGGCTTTTGAAAAGACGGAACTAACACGTCTATCGTCTCCCCTTGAGGAATATAGGGAGTTTGTGAATTGGGATCTGTTTTTTTAGCAGCTAAAGCTGCTAATCTTGCTTCTTCTTGAGCAATTTTTTCTTTTAAATATACTGAATCTTTGGTTTGTGCCATTTTGTTTTTTTAACTTTACTATTCTAAGGTTTTACTATCAATAACAGAGTCCGCTGGTCCCAAAAAGTAAATAGCGCATGGTTTAGCAGTGGAAACAACCTCGTTATCTATTGTCTTCCAAAGTAAATTTATATCCTTTATGCTGGAACCACCTACAGGAAGTTGACGACTCTTTTGACCAGCTATTTCATTGTTGTAATCAACTACCCTGGTTCCCCAAGGTGTAAGCTTGGCTACGGCAGTAGCTCGTTTGTGTACGACCTTAATGCTGCAATAGTGGTTGGCAAATCCTCGTTGATAAGCAAAAGCTTTATTTGATGGCAAACTTAATGTTCCACCAATACTCGTTAAATTAATTTCTTCCGCTCCCCCTAAAATTTGAACTAGGCTTGCTTCAGGAACTGATACTTTTATATACAATTCATCTGGGTCAGTAATGGAAGGCACGTAATATTGAATCATTTCGCCTTTACCTTGGTAAGCCGTAGTAGCGCCTTGTTCAATTTTTTCCTTTAAAGCTTGCTGTTTATATTCTTCTCTTGCTTCAGCTACGGCTAATTGCCGTTTTAACCTCATAAGTTTGGTTGATAATTTAGCCATTTATTTTTGCTTATTGACTATCTTCTATTTTTACCTCAAAAATTGCTGGGTTTTACACTAGGAAGGTTAACCTTCCTGAGCTAATTTTTGCGAATTTACAAGATTAGGCAAAATTTCTCCTTTGTCACTGACCAAAGTAATTATTTGTGGCCAATTTTGTAGAAAAATTGTAGCGTATTGGAATTTAACATCTGCTATAGGTCTATAGCGAGGTTCCTTGACTTCCTCTCCTAACACATTGATTTTTTTTGGGATAATGGGATAATTTTTTTCTGGTTCTTCTGGCAAATTATTTGTGAAGTATTTAGAGTTATATGCGTGACCTTGAATTGCCAAAACTTTATTCACAATTTCTTTAGCGACAATTTTATTTCTACACAATAATTGAAGTTGATAACCCTGCGCCCACATAGTATATGGGTACATGTTTTTTCCCTTTTTCCACACATAGCCACCATTGTTCCAAAAAGAAGATTTAATTTTAGTAGCTAATTCTGATAAGTCAGCTTTGGTGATTTTGGGTAAAGGTGACTCTCGAGAATCAGATTTGTCCATAATTCTGAATCCAATTTCTCCAGCAACAGGAGAATAACCAGGTTCTACATCTGCCATATCTTCCAGGAAGTACATAAATACCCTGGGCTGAGTACGACGCATTATTTTATCTGGCGGAATATGAAGGAAATTATTTCCAGGACTTAACGGTTCTTTAATTTCCTCTAACAACTGTTTTCTCAACTCAGTATAAGTTCCCGTTAAAATCTTTGAATCATTCTCAATTTCCCGGTCTTTCCAAAACCGAATTACCATATAACCTTTTAACCTAGCTTGTTCCTTAGTAAGTAAATTTAACTTTTTAGGTCTATTAGCTACTTCCCTTCCCCAAGGCTTAAACTTACTCGCTGCTGGTTTCTTAGTCGAAGGCAAGTTTTTCTGGAACTCATACTCAAAATCTTCAAACCATTTCTCAAAATTAATGGTAAATCCCAGGCGATCGCCAAGCATATCATGGCCAGCTTTCAAAAGGCTTGACTGTAGGATGATTGACCATTCTGGGCCAGCTAGATAATACCTCTGTTTTTGGTCTAAATCTTTATTAGATGTATATTCATAAAGCTCCCAAGTAGTCCGGTCATTAATATCCTGACTACTGCCTAAATTACCAGCAATCGTAGTTTTTCTAATATGTTTGAGGGAATTTAGTATTTGTCTTTCCCAAGTCTCTTGATTGACCATATTCTTTAATAAGCAACTATTTCAATAGAATCGCTAAAACCTTGCCACAACCCAGACAGCAAACCTTCCGTAGCAGCTCTTAATCGTTTGTCATCGATTTTCTCTACCTGAGTATTGACTCCATCCTCCAAACTCCAAGGTTCCTTTCCATCGTCCCCCCAAGTAGCGATCGCTTTATCTAATCCTGGTACAAGTTTTCTGATAACTTTTGGCGATTTTTTCCACAATTTTTTAATTGCCTGTCGCCCGTGCAGGAAAGCATATTTAATCGCAATAGTTAACCCAGTTTGGATACCTTGAAATGCAAAGTTACTTACATTCTGCAATAATTCTTGCCTAATCTCTGGCTTTAATTCCCAGAGTAAAGCCATAGTATCTATATTTATCTGTACTTTTGGTGGAGAGCTTAATCCTCCCACAGCCATCGTTGCTATCTGCCTCCCAATAAATTCTCCCGCTGGCCCGTAAAGATTATCAATAGCAGCCTCAATGTCTTTCATGATTTGTTTGTCAGATATTTGCAGGTTGAAATCGTAGATAGTTTCAGCAGTAGTTAAAATACCAGAAGCTAATCCCCCTAAAGTTGCACCAGCAACCAACCCCCCGCCAACACCTAAACTACCTACAGCTGTACCAACCCCACCAGCAACCCACCCCACAGCAGCACCACCAACAATTAAAAGTACTCCTGCTGCTAATCCTGTGGCAATAGTTCCCGCTGCTGCTGCTAGCGGGTCTTCTTTTGCCCATTGGTTGAATATTTTACCAAATGTACCTTTTTGGATGCTTTCTATTACAGCTTTGCCACCTTCTACTACTTTATTTAAAAAGTTTCCAGCACTAGCTATTGGTCGTTTCAACCAATTAACTAAAGGACTACCTACTTCTTTCAACCAATTAATATCTACCGATTCTTCGCTAGTAACAGCGCTGCTCAAAGTTTCTATCAAGATAGATACCATTATTTCTTCCCTTTGTTGTTATTTTTATTGTTTTTGCCAAACTCTTTACCTCCTGGTACTTCAATTTCTATATTTTTACTGCGAGAAACTTTCTTTAATTCTGGTTGCTGGTCTTTGTCTATGTCGGGCTTGTTTTTAGCTGTTGTAGAAGTTTTACTAAAATTAGTTTTAATATTATCTGCATATTGCTTCAAATCTTCCTTGTCTTTTCCTAAAGCATCAATAAACCTCTGAATTAGCAACTCATTCTTGCCCATATTATGAACAATTCGACCCTTTAATTTCGCTTCTAAGTAATCAGCAATTGCTTGTACTTTTTGCTCATCAGTCTTAGGATTAGAAGTCTGATTAGCATTAGATAAATCAGGTTTTCCATAAGGCTTTATTTTATGATTTTTAAATGCCATAATTTATTTTTTCAACCATGTTAATACATTGGACTCTATCCCAATCCAAGCTGTTTCAGATAAATGTCCAAATTTGTCTGTATAATCATCTTCTTTAGCATTATTCAAAGGAGATATATCTACTACTTTTTCAAACTGCTCTAATACCTTCATTGCTTTGTTTGGTATATTTAATATTTTATCGTAGTAATGAGCAGCCAAAGGCAATAACACAATATTGGGATATTCTTGGCAGTAGTAATTAAGCATTTCCACCCAATTATTAAACAATAAATTTATGTTTTCTAGTGATAAACTTTTCCAGAAATCTTTACCGTAAAATCCTTTAGATTCTGGCATTAAATGATAAGGGATTAACCTCTCACTGACAACATTGACTTGGAGTTTTTTAATGGCTTCAATAACTTTACACCCCATAAGAGGATACCCACAACTGAAAAAAATAATGTCATATCTTTGAAAATGATTAAGCAATCTCTTGACAGCAACATCGTTGATAGGTAAGCCAGGTACACTAGCCCTGGCAACGTCTTGGATATATACAGACTTGCCAACAAATCCGTCTCCTATAAAACAGTAGTTTTTTTGTTGATTAATCGTTTCCATTATTGTTAAGTTGATTATCAGTTAATTGTTCAATTAAATTTGGTTCTTCATCATTGTATACTTCTGCGAAATAAGGTTGTGAAGAGTTTTGCATAAACTTGGGTAATAAAGTTTCCATGGGTTCAGTGGTATTTAATTCTTGCTCCTCAACCTCTACAGCCCCCTTGCCTCCTTTTTTCTTGACTTTTTGAACTTTATAAAGAGCTTTTATGTTAAAAGGCAATAGCAGTCCTACCATCCTCATCTTCTATAATTCTCCCCGCAGGATTTATAAAGTCCCTGTAAATATAGATAAAATATAAGGGAGTTTTGACAACACTTACTGTTTTTCTATTAAAAGCTAGCCCTAACAAATAATATCCCGTATCCCATAAGTTACCCGGCGGATCGTCAGAGGAACTTTGCCCCCCTTCTTCTCCTGGATCGTCTTCCAAAGGCTGGTCTTGCTTGTCCTCTTCCTGCTCTTTCTCATCTTCACAATTAGGAATTCTTCGTGTTTCTGTTTTTACCAAAGCTCCAGCAATGCGATACTCTAAAGTTACCGTACACCCATCACGTTCTCCTGAAATTTCGTATAAATCAAAAGCATAGCTAACGGTTGAGTTATTTGGCTCTCCCAAGTCATACTCAACTGCTGCAATTCCAATTCCTAAGCTAATAACAAGAGTGTCTCCAGAAAAAGTGACGCTGGCTCCTATTCCTGCTTTTTCCCATCCAAGCGTGACTTCTCGCAGTTCGGATTCAATGTTTTCAGATATTCCTTTCCCCTGATTTTTTCTCCCTTTTCTCCCTTTTTTGCCCTTTGCCATAAAATATTAGCTTCTCAGCAACATTCTGTTTTTTTTAAACTAATTAGTTGTTAGCCATAAAATTCTTGGAAAGTAATATTGCCATTACTTGATTCTCTGATACCGTATAAAGACAATCCTATATAGTACTTAGTCGCTCCCATTATCCAATTGTGACTATTCCCTCCACTCCAGGCAGCCTTATCAAATTCAATTGACAAACTTTCACCAGGTTCTAGAAAAGGACTATTAAGACTAACCGCTGATGCAGAGTTAGAAAATTGAAAATGTAGTCTAGAGCTGGCATTGTTACAGACGAATAATATTTTTCTGTTGTTTCTAGAGGTTAAAATTCTTGTAGCTGTTGTGCCTACATTTTCACTCCCTGAATTTTCCCGTAATGATTCAGTATTTTCCTCTTCAAAATAACTAATTACTCCAGAGTAACCACCATTTATTTCTGCAATGTCAATTCCTGAAAAACTACCATCAAAAGAAACACCTACTTGATATCTAATATCTGAGTACAGTATTTCCGAATCTCTAAGCAAATAGGGGTCAAACAAATTAAGATAGCCATATTGGCCTAAATTGTATAGATACTCTGATGCTTTAGGAAAACCCCAATTTTCAGAACCCCATTTTGTATGCAGCTTTTTCACAAGAAACAATGGAAAAGTTGATTCTGCCAATTCAAAATGCAACAAACATGGATATTCCGCTAATTTTATCCGCAGAACATGAGTGGAGGAACCTTGGCGATGGAAGCGTAATTGAATGGTTAGAACCTTTTGTTGCGTCATGGAAAGCAGCCTCAAATGAAGTTCACTTTAAGTATCCGAAGGGTCAATATGCAACAGTATTTGGCAATACTTTGGAATGGGATATTAATGTAAATTTCCAAGGATTGGTAAATCTGACACAAGAAGAAATTGAAGCACTTACAGCAAGTCAAGTAAGTATTTAAAAGGTTGTCTGTTATGGTGTCTAGTAATTACTAGACACTAAACCAGTGATTATTAATATTTGATAATAATAATCACTCAACTTTTAGGGAAAGGAGAGTAGTAAGAGTAAACATTTTATCAACTGCCGCTAAACTAGATTTGTATATTTTGGCGAGGTAGGAGGATTGTCTGGTAAGTTCTGGAATTTTATTCATACCTAAATATTTATCTTCAACCCATAAATCCACAAACTCAGCTTCCTTTGGTTGTCCAGACTCATATTTTACAACTCCCGACAGAAGGCTGGCAGCACTTCGAGCTGCTGAATACACGTCATTATTGGCTGCTATGTAGATTAATTTGCGGATATCGTCTGGTTCCCAAGTTGCTAACACACACTCCAAAACTTCGCTGGCAATTTGCTGCCCATAAATTCTATGGCTATGGTTGTCGTAGATTCCTGCGATTTTTTCAAATGACTGGTTGTGGTTATTTTCTAGAGTTTTTTTGATGCACGTTTTATACAGGTTCTCGCATTCCTGTCTCACCCTTACTTGATAAGGTTGGCTATTGCAAAGCTTTTCAACATGTTCGTCAAACCACACCATCAACCTGTCTTCCTGGGGGTACTCATAGTTTTCTAATTTAGGAGAATTGTCTAAGATTGCAGATGAGAGAATTAATTCCCAAAGGTAAGGTTTCAAGAGGCTTAAGCGGAGAGTCCTAGCCACATCGTTAGCCATGTCCTTTTTAGACTCATAATATTTATTCATTCTCTGACATTCATCCAATGCGATCGCGTCAATTTTTTCAGAATGTTTCCAGATAGGGCCAACCGGGACAATTCTTCCCCACCGAGGAGTAATTTTTTTTGAGTCTTCTACGAAAACTTCCTTCTTGGAGAATGGACACACACAAAGTAATTCTTTATAACTATCTCGGTGTGCTTCATCAGCACTTATTAATTGACCACCCAATAATAATGATTCAGCGTACTTCATCAACCATACTCCCTAATAAATATTCTTTGATTTGATTAATCGGATAATTTTCTTGAATTAAATGTTCAATTTCTGGTAACTTTCCTGCGGAAATTTCTGTTTTATCTACCAACTATTTGCAAATATGATGGCAATAATAAATAGTATCTGAGCCATCCTTTGCTTTTCTATGGTCTATCCAACCACTAGCAGAAATTGTGTTTTTTGCACCTCTAGGTCTACCAGGCTTTTTCTTTAGTTTAGTCGTGGGAGGAAATATTAGTTTTTCTTGTGATTGTGTTGTTTGCAATATTTCCTCCCGTGGTGCTGCAATATTTCCTCCCGCGATTTTAGGGCGGTTTTTAGTAATAAATTCTTGCTCTAATTTTAGGATGGTATTTTTGTTAGGTTTAGTGATGGGGATGATAGTACCTAGTAGTGCGGATAGCTTTGACTCCATGACTCTTTCTCTTTCTAAAAAGCGGTATAGTTGGTCGTCTGATTATTCTACTGTACCGATTTTTCTGCGAGATTTTTTGAGCTGTTCTTTATGAAGTTTGATGTGAGTTTTTAACTTTAATACCCTACTTGCTGATAGGGAGATTTGCTCTGAGATGGGTAAAATATCACATCTTTTACTATTGGGTTTATCTACCCACACTATCATTCCTTCCCCCTTGGTTCTCCAGTAGGGGAATGGCAGGGGAACTAATTCTAGCTCCTCGATGCTGATGAGTTGTTCGGGGGGACCGGGGAAGTAGGCTAGGTGTAGGTGTTGGTGGTAATGGTTGAGTTGGAATATTTTCCCACTAAATTCCCCGGTGGTTATTTTGACGAATTGTTGATGTAGGATTTTCATTGCATAAAAATTACCGACCGCATTGCTGCGATCGGCACCCTGGATTTACTTTTCTTCTGTGGGAGCTTGAACAAGGTCGTTTTTTATGAGCCTTAAAAGCTCAATTTCATTGTCGCACTTGTCTACTTGCGCGTTGTACCAGGCTAGACAGTCTTTAGCTTCTTTTTTCCGGTCTTCCCAAGAGTCAATTAAGCGATCGAGAATTTTCCCAAATGCTCCACAGACGAAAGGTTTAATGGAATCTCCCCCCTGCCAATTTTTTCCATCAAGTCCGACCGACTTAACCCCAGGCTGGTTGCTTGGTTCATCAACCCCTGTGCTGCTGTTGAAGTCATCCTCACTGTTACTGAAGTGTCCTTCATTTCTCCGTGTTCTCTGTGTTTTGCTTTTTTCATTTTCGATATTCATGCAATTTTATCCTTTAGTGTAGCAATTTGTAATGCAAATATTATAACGCAGATATTGACATGAGAAAATATCTGCATTACAATGATGTGATAAATAAAAAACGGGCTTAACAGCTCGGACAAACAAAAGGAGGTGATGCCTAACCGGAGCGTCCAAACGGTTAATTCCTATCTACTAACTGACATAGCCGTCATTTTCTCAATAAATAATTAATGGTTTTTTTCCGGGGTGAGGCTTTTATCTCCTAAATTCACCCCTTACTTAGTAACCTGACTTTTTCTTACTTTTTTATGATTGGAAATCTGTGTGACCACAAATTCGAGATTCCTTTTAACGACCCGGAACTTCCCAACTGGGCCGACAGCTATCTAGACAAATTTTGTGACCTGTTTTGGAACAATACCTGGAGAGAAGGCAGTGATGCGATCGCCACTCTGGAAATAGATATGCTGGCTGATAGATATGCCTATATCAAAGAGGGCATGGCTTTGAGAGCTTTTCAACTCTATAAACTGTATGAAAATTTAGGCTTCAAAACCTTCAAACAATACTGTGTTAAAGGACTAAAAAAATCAGTCCATTACGTCAAACAAGTCATTAAAGCTGCTCAAACATCTTGGAGGCTGATGTTGGAAGGATTTACCGAACTGCCAGACAACGTATCTCAAGCTACAAGATTAGCTAGTTCTGCCAGACAAGTCAGCGAGGAAGCTGATGAAACTACGAACTGCTGGCAGGAAGTATTGGACAAGGCAAAGCATTTATCCCAACCCATCACAGCAAGTTACATAGAAAATACTATTGTTGGGGAAACTACAGCCCCTTTAGGCTCAATAAAACTACCTAGAGAACTTTTGGACAAAGTGAAGGTTCAGGCTAGAGAGAGGGGAATAAAGCCAGAAGAGTTGCTCAAAGAAATTGTGGAAGGTTTTTTGCAGCCAAAAGACGACTCTGGCCCGGATACCGAAACAGCAGCCGAGCCAGAGTCTGAAAAAACTAAAAAAGTTTGTTTGTCAAACACACCAGAGATTAAAGCTTGGGAAGAAGACCTAGAGGCTTTAGTCCAGGAAAAATATGTTAATGAGTTTAATTATGACACAACCACAGACAGTTCATCAATACCGGAAGTTTTTCACCCAACTGGGGATATCTCACCTGGAGATAAAGGCCAAGTACGGCGACCTCCGACTTAGGGATACTTGGGAGAAGGCTTACTCCGAATATACTTATGAGAAATTGCCCATCATTCAGGCGATCGCACAAGTGGAAAGGCCACAACCACAACCACAACCAAGACCACGGCCAAAACCAAAATTACCAGCGACGGTCAATGTTGCTGCGGTCTTGGCCAAATTAAAAGAAAGTTCCAGCACTTTAGACTTGGTTGGTGATGGAAATATTTCAGCAGTAGTTCAAAGTGCTGGAAAAGTTTTGTATGAAAAATTAGTGGTTAATTTGGGAGTTGGTGATTTCCAACACTTAAGATTTAAACCTATCTATTGCCAAGTTTATAAACAGCCTGCCACTGCCAGTAGTCCAGAACGAAGGGCGTTGGTAGTTAGTCCTATACCGATAGTCAGCAAATTGGCCTTTGGCAGATGTTGCGATCGCAACAATTTTGTGAGTATTTGTCGGGAGCGATCGCCTCCTGGGTAGTTTCCCCCAAACAGTTGAACGCTTTTAATTAATTACCATCAGAGGTTCATCATGCAAAACCTTCAAGTTTCGCGTCAGTTTGTGCTGCAAAAGTTAGCAAAAGTACCAATTATTTCTGTGCAAATTTCTGCTTTGGATATGTTTGTTATTTGCCAAGCTTTGTTACTTTGGTTGAATTTTTATCCAGGCAATGAAATGGCTAATAAGTTGTTAAAGAAACTACGAAGTAATCTGTCTAATTTACTGCCAAAATATCGAAAATAAGTTACATCGTTATTAATTTACGGAGCATCTAGAACTTATGCAAAAAATGAAGCAAAGGATTCAATATAATCACAAATGTGATGATGACTCTCTTCTAAGTTCTGAAGTGGAATTTTCCTACGAAGTTGGTCGCGTACCTGCCTTTGAAATAGACGTAGCAAAGATAAACATTGCTCAAGCTATTTCTGCTGGCCGTCCTGATATTTACAAAAAAGCTTTGTTTCATATGGGTGTTCAATATTCTATCCCAGAGTTAAGAGAAAAAACACAAAGATTCCAAAAACTCTGCGGACAAATAGATAGACTTAAATTCAAAATAACTCAGAAAGAAGAAGCTTTGAAATTTTTGTTTGGAGCAGAAGATAAACTGGATACTTTGATAGAAAAAATGAAAACTACTGGAATTTTTCCAGAGTTTTGCAACTTCTTAGAAGCTTTTACTATGATAAAAGGAAGTGAAGATTTAAAAGAGGAAAAAGAACAGTTATCTCATTTAAAACTTCCAATGGTTTTTCCCTCAGAAGGGGAAGCGGAAGATAAAAGCGACCAAAAAGAAACAGATACTAATTAGTTACTTCTGATTTATTAATTGGCCTATTTGCTTAATCTATGTGTCTAGCAAGCTCTCTACTAGACACTAGACAGCTCACTAGACATCTTTAACTAACACAGGGATTTAAAAAGATAACTGATGGATGAATTAGACATTCATAATCGTTATGTCTTAAGAATTAACGATTATAGATTTTCTGTTGAATTTAACTTTTGGCTGCCAGAGCCAATTGATTTTGTTGAAGGTAGAATTTGGGAGGTTGAAGATATTTTTAATTTTTCAATTAGGTTTGATAAAATTATTATAGGTGGGTGAATTTTTGATTAATTTTTTATGAAAAGGATCTTTCACACAAAAGCTACTTTTATAAATATTAAACTAAAAAAATCAAAAGGTGTTACCTTTTTAGTGTTTGTATTTACCCAGGAAGAAGAGTTACATTATGTTTATATTAATGCGTCTTATCTGTTAAGTGTTACTTCTTCTCCATGGAAAGATAAAGAACATTTAACGCTAGTATTTGGCAAAAAAGTTTTAGCTCTTAATCATTATGAGTCAATGTGTGACGACAGCGATTTTTTCTACACAGGTAAGAATACTTTTACCATTTCTCTAGCTAAAGGAGAAGCAAATAAAGTTATTGAAAAACTTTTCTTTGATGATGAGCAATAAACCGCCTGATGACTAACTAATTGTTAGGGCACTTTACCAGGGTCGGGTAAAATTGTCTGGGTGAAATTCCCAAGAAACTTTCACGCCTGAAAGTTGCGGTGCGGGGTAGCTCCCCAAGTCGCCTGCTGTGGGTTAAACCGCAGTTGATTAAGTCATTGGCAAGGCATAAACTTTAATATTGAAGTGAACTGTAAAAGTTTTTTTATCTTCATGAGTTTACCTTGCTTTTGGCTTAAGCTGGTAGAGGCTTTAAGAGTGAATTGAATTAATCATTTTCGGGTGATTCCTGAGCTATTGATGCCAGTTTGAAACAGCTAAAACCCAAGATAAACAGAACCTTGAAAATTTAATATGAGAATAATTGGTGGGGATGTTTGTAAAAGTTCTCTGGTTTGTTGGGAATTGGTGGAACAACCAGGAAAGCTCAAGCAAATATTTAGTAATGAAAAGCGTAAATTTTCAAAATCTAAACCAGACCCCTTGACTTTTCATGCCAATAAATCTAGTTTAGCAGATTTTGAAGCTTACTTACTTGGCGATCGCGAGCTGGCTAAGGCAAAAGTTAAGGCTGATTGTTTGGTCTTGGAACCTACGGGAATTCATTACGCCAAAGTTTGGGCGATCGTTGCTGAGTATGTAGGAATTGAGGTTCGGTGGGTTGGTCACCAAGAGTCGGTTTTTACCCGACGGTCTGAACGACTGCCTAACAAAAATGACCAAGCTGATGCACTGGCTTTGGCTGCTTATGCCTGGAAACATTGGGAGCAACCAGAATATTTTTTGGATTTCCAGCCTGACCCGATTGCTGAGATTAGAAGTGTGTATTATCAGATGAATTCTTTGATTAGAGTTCAATCACCTCTGATAAATAGGATTAGACAACAGTTGGCTGAGGAATTTCCTGAAGCTGCAATTGCCAATTTAGAAACTTCTAAGAAAGATGGCTTGCAATCATTGTTTGTTTGGTTGTCTGATTATCCTAGAAAAATTGTCAGGCAGAGCAAGACTTGGAAAAATCGACACAGCAAAAGCTGTTTGCTGAAATATGATGTAGAGATTTCTCAGTTTACTAAAGACTTTAGTTGGTTACTTTGCCGGGTGCATGAGTTAGAGTTTAATTACTGTTCAAAGTTAATTAAGTTAGTTAATAGTGAAGTTTTCAAGAACTATAATTTAGTCTTTGACCAATTTAATTTTAACTACAAGCTCCGGACTATTATCTTAATCCAAATTTATCCACTTACTAGATTTTTCAGTCGGGCTGCTTTTAAAAGACGACTAGGATTGGGGAAAGACCAGTATCAATCTGGAGATGTTCAGTATTTTAGAAATTCTGGCAGTTCTGAGGCTAGGAGTCAGTTGTTGCTGTGGTGTCGGCAATGTATTGTTTATCCTCCGCGTCGCTCAACCTTTCCAGTTGGTAAGGAGTTAGGTGCTAAGTATGATGAGTTGCTGGCCAAATATTCTAGTGATGGAAACTTGGGGAAGATTCAGGCCATTACTAAATACTTTGATAAGCAGATTGAAGCGATCGCGCTTATTGAAGGCTCAATGGCTGAAACTCCTAACAGTCCGGCACTTTTACAGATTAAGGCTGTTAAGTTAGCGACAATTCAGAGCAAAGAAGCTTTAATTTTGGCTGCTCAGTCTGGAGTTAATGTAGAATTGCCTAATACTGAAACTTCTGAGAAAGCCAAAGGATTTAAAACTTTAATTGCTTTTAAGGTTATCTCCCTAGCCCTTAGAAGATTATGGCCAATGCTTAAGAAGGCCAATTGTACTTAAAAGGCGATCGTTACAATTGTCCCCGATAGTTTAGGAGATAAGTAAAATTTTGTCTCCTTTTTTCCTCAGAGTGAAGATAATATTCAATGTGTGGATGTGGAATTATCAGCACAGCAAATTCAGCAACTTGAGAAAGT